>NZ_JBEXET010000004.1:74845-256367 GCF_040606415.1 Streptomyces sp. NPDC005423
CCGTGGGCGAGGTCGCCGAGTACCAGCGGGTGGAGGTGCACACGGACGAGGAGGTGTGCCTGGCGCCGGCCGCGCCACTACCAGGTGACGGGCAGCTCGCGGATGCCGAAGGCGAGCGAGTCGGCCCCCCGGAAGCTCAGCTCGTCGAGGGTGGTGGCGAGCCGCAGGGTCGGGATACGGCGGTAGAGGGTGCCGTAGACGACCTGGAGCTCGATGCGGGCGAGTTGCTGGCCCAGGCACTGGTGGATGCCCCAGCCGAAGGCGTGGTGGTGGCGGGCCTCCCGGCCGAGGTCGAGCCGCTCCGGGTCGGGGAATGCCTCCGCGTCCCAGTTGCCTGCGGGCAGCGGGACGACGATGCCGTCGCCTGCCTTGATCCGCACGCCCTCGAACTCGAAGTCCTCGTTCGCGATCCGCCGCTGTCCGAACTGCGCCACGGTCAGGTAGCGCAGCAGTTCCTCGACGGCGTTCGCGACGGCCTTCGGGTCGTCCGTCTCGCGCAGCAGGCTCAGTTGCGCCGGGTTGTCGAAGAGCAGTGCGGTGCCCAGCGTGATCATGGTGGCACTGGTCTCGTGACCGGCGATGAGCAGGATCATGGCCAGCAACGTGGCCTCGGGAAGCGTGAGTTCACCCGCCTTGACCCGCGCGGCGAAGTCCGAGAGCACGTCGTCGGCCGGCTCCTCCGTCTTGACCTGGATCAGCCCGGCCAGATAGCCGCCCAGCGCCTCCATCGCGGCGCGGTCCTGCTCGGCCGTCTTGTCGCTGCGGGTCGCCAGCGAGGCGTGTTCCTGGAAGAACTCGTGGTCCGCGTACGGCACTCCGAGCAGCGCGCAGATCATCAGCGAGGGCAGCGGCAGCGACAGCGCGGTCACCAGGTTCACCGGGTTCGGCCCGGCCAGCATCTTGTCGACGAGGTCGTCGGTGAACCTCTGGATCTCCGGACGCAGCGCCTCCATCCGGGGGCGCGTGAACGGGCGGGTCATCATCCGGCGGATCCGGGTGTGGTCGACTCCGTCGGCGTTGAAGATCGTGAGGGGATGGTGGGGGGCGTTCTCCGCCATGGCCTGGTTCGGGTACGGGAAACCGGGCCGCTTGTCGTCCGAACTCACCCGGGGATCGGACAGGATCGCCCGCTGAGCGGCATGCCCGGTGACGAGCCAGGGAGTGCTGCCGTCCCAGATCCGGCCACGGGTCACGGGGGCGTGGTCATTGAGAGCACGCAATCCGGGCGGCGGAGCGAAAGGGCACTTGGCGTCCCTTTCATCCTGGTAGGCATAAAGCTGCTCGTCGTGGGCGAGCCGGGTGTCTGCCTCGGCCATGGCTTTTCCTCCAGAGATGTGGGGGCGGGGAAACGCGGGACGTTCTATTCCTCGATGCGAATGGCCAGGGCGGGGCAGACCGCGGCGGCGGTGCGGACGTCCTCGGCCAGTTCGGACGGCGGGTTCTCGTCGAGCAGGACGACGATGCCGTCCTCGTCACGCTGGTCGAACACGTCCACGGCAGCGGACACGCACTGTCCGGCGGCGACGCACTTCTCCTCGTCGACGACAACTTTCATGGTCACTCCTGATCGTTCTGTGAATCGAGGGCGGCCTACGTGTCCGGGGCCGCACCCCCCGTGCGGTGCGGCTCCGCCTGCCCTGCGCGACTCCGTCGCGGCGGACGGGGAGACCCTACAGGAAACGTAGACCTATCGGTCGGTACAATCAACCTGAGCGGTCGCGGCGAAGACGGAAGCCCGCACGCGGGAGGCGCGCCGAGCGGGCCGGGCGCCGCCTCGGCATGCGGGAGGCGCACCGGGCCGGGCAGGCGGGCGTCGGCCTGCGCGCGACGGCAGCCGCCGCCACCGGGCCCGCGCGCACGCACCCGCCAACGCCGCCGCACCCGCACCCGGCACCGGGAGCGCTGTCGCCCGCGTCAGTCGGCCAGCGCCGCGCGGGCCGCTGTGCGGGCCGCCGTCGCGCGCGGGAAGCCGGCGTATCCGCCCGCGTGGTAGATGACCTCCGCGATCTCGTCCTCGGTCAGTCCGTTCGTCAGCGCGATCCGCACATGGGTCCGCAGTTCGGTCTCGGCGCCGAGCGCGATCAGGATCCCCAGGGTGACCAGACTGCGGTCGCGGGCGCCGAGCCCCTCCCGCGCCCACAGACCGCCCCAGACACTGGTCAGCCCGATCTCGACCAGATCCTCGCCCAGCAGTCCGTCCCGCAGATCGATGTCCCCCTCGGGGAACACCCCGGGCAGCGCGTCCCGCAGCGCCTTGAGTCCCGCGGTCCGCAGGTCGGGGCCGGGCGCTGGGTCGTGGGTGCCCTGACTGTCGTAGGTGACCTGGCTGTCGTCGCTGCCCTTGCCGGTCATTCGCGGCTCCTGATCTCTCTTCCGAGAAGGCGTCGATCGCTTTGAGCGAAAGTTAAATGAGCCGGTCGGTACAATCAATGGTTCGGAGCGCGGGTCCGCCGGCGACCCTTGCTCGCCGTTCGGAGGGGCACGTGCCGGTGCGGCCGGCCGTGCCCCCCGCCCGCGATGCGCCCGGCGGCACGCCGTCTCGCGGGGACCTTCACCGGCGCTACGGCAGGAAGGTCGTCACCCTCCGCCGGAAGCGCCAGACGCCGTCGCGCCGGCTGAGGACGTCGTCGTAGCGGCCGACGAGTTGGACCGCCCAGCCCGCCTCGCCGCGCTGGAGGAACGCCAGGTTGCTGACCGCGGTCGCCTCGTCCTCTGTCCACGAGGTGACAACTGTGTTGGCCGCCAAGTGGAGTTGGGGCTGGGTCGGCGCGAAGGCCGCATATCCCTCGCGGATGGCCTCCTGCCCTTCGAAGGTGCCGATGCCGGCGATCTCGGCGACGCCGTCGGGCCAGAACAGGTCGGCCAGTTCGTCGACGCGTCCGGCGTCGAGTGCCTGCGCGTAGGCGCCGACGGCGGCTTGCACGTGCGCCGCCACCGAGGCTTCGGTCGGAGTGCTCATCTCGCTCCAGATGGGTGCGTGGGGTGGGAGTGCTCGGAGAGGGGGTGCTGGACGGGACGGTCGCGCCCGCCGCTCTACTGGAAGGTGGTGCTGCGGCGATGCAGCCGCCAGGCACCCTCGTGGCGGCGCAGGGTGTCGTCGTAGTGGCCGACGAGCTGCACGGCCCACCCGGACTCGCCGCGCTGGAGGAAGGCGACGTCACTGGTGGCGGTGGCCTCGTCCTCGGTGCGCGCGGTGACGACGGTGTTGGTCACCAGGTGCAGCTGCGGCTGGGTCGGCGCCCACGACTTGAAGGCGTCCCTGAGCGCGTCGTGCCCCTCGATGGGGTCCATTCCGGGCAGTTCGAGTACGGCGTCGGACGTGTACAGCGCGACGATGTCCTCGGTACGGCCGGCGTCCTGCGCCTGGGTGTGCGCGCCGAGGACGGCGCGTACGCCCGCCGCGACCCACGCCGCTGTGGATTCGCTCATTTCTCCTCCAAGGTCGGGAAGTGCCACCCCGGACTCTAGGGCTCGTTCCCGGTTTCGACCAGACAGTCTATTTCAAAGGAAGAGAATGAGGGAGAGAGCTGACCATCACCCCTGTCCAATTATTGTTGACCGAACGGTCCAATCGCCATAACATACCGACGGCTGTCAATGGCGACCGTCGCACGCAGAGGCAGCCCCGCCTGACCGGACACCGGAGCCGGCCGGGCTCACAGGGACCCGCACGGCCGGGAGGCGTCACGGCTTCCGTCAGCGCTGGCTCACAACTCGCCCGTCGATTACGTGAGTTGGGGACGGAGCATGACGGCAACGGGCCGCGTCCTCACGCCGTCGTGAGCGGATGCCAGGCGCCCACGGCGCTACGGGCAAGTCCACGCCTGCGTGCCGTTCGAGCCAGCACATCGAAGTGACGACGTCCCGGGGTCCGCCATCCCCCAGGCGAGCCCGAGGCCGCCCGAGGCGGAGCCGGGTCAGGGGAGAGACGCGATGCCACGACCGCCGGGCCACGGACCGGACTTCGAGGTCCGCCGCCAGAAAATCATCGACACGGCCGCGGAGTTGTTCGCCCGCCAGGGCTACGCGGCAACCTCCGTCAACGACTTGGGCCGTGCGGTCGGGCTCGCCAGAGGAGCGCTGTACTACTACATCGGCTCGAAGGAACACCTGCTGATCGAGATCCAGGCGCGGGTGATGAACCCGCTCCTGTCCCGCGCGCGCCAGATCGCCGAGCTCGACGCGGACCCCCTGCTGCGGCTGCGGCTGCTCTCTGAGTCACTGCTGACGATCATCTACCACCGGCTCGACCACATCTGGGTCTACGAACACGACTACCGAAGTCTGAGCGGCGCGGAACTCACGGTCCTGCTGGACCAGCGCGCGGAGTTCGAGCAGCTGATCACCGGTCTGCTGACGGAGGCGGCCGGGCAGGGCGACTTCCGCCTGCCCGAACCACGCCTGGCCACCCTGCAGTTCCTCAACCTGCACAACCACACCTACCAGTGGGTGAAGCCGGGCGGCCGCTGGGACCCGGCGCACCTGTCACGCCAGTACTGCGTCACGCTGTTCCGCGGACTGGGCGCCGCCGACGGCGCGTTGGGGGCGGTCGAGGAGCGGGCCGCGACGTTCCGCCGGCTCCGGCCCCACCTCCCGCTCGATCCCGAGGCCGCGTGGGAACCGGTCGCGGCCGGCGGCTGAACCTGTCGTGTGCTGGTGGCCGCATTCGGCTTCCCACACCGGTCGGGCGGGACCGCACGTTGACTGGCGGTGTCCCGGGCAGCGGGGCGAGGGACTGCTCGACTCCCGTTCCCGCGGCGGCCGATGAGCCGGACGTGGTCAGCCGTCCGGCACCCGTGTCGTCGTAGGCGCGCTTGGGCGGCGGTCGTACGGCGAAGGCGGGGTTCCGGGGGTGGGGTGCCGAAGAGTGGTGTGGGAGTGACTCGGTCCTGCCGTCGGCCCCATCCCCGGGGCCGACGGCGGGACCGGTCGGTACCGGTGGTCAGGCGGACGGAGTGGCGAAGTAGTGGCCCTTGTCGAGGTCGTCGACCAGACCCTGCTGGGTCGGCTGCCACCCCAGCAGTTCGCGGGTGTGGGCGCTGGAGGTGGGGCTGTCCAGGCCGAGGAAGCCGGCCAGCCAGGTGAAGTGGGCGGCCGCGTCCTCGGGGGAGACCGAGGCCACGGGCAGACCGAGGTGGCGTCCGATCACCTCGGCGACGGTACGGATCGGTACCCCCTCGTCCGCGACCGCGTGCAACGTGGAGCCGGCCGGGGCCTGCTCCAGCGCCAGGCGGAAGAGGTGTGCGGCGTCGACCCGGTGCACGGCCGGCCACCGGTTCGCTCCGTCACCGATGTAGCCGGAGACGCCCTTCTCGCGGGCGATGGCGACGATGGCGGCGAGGAAACCGTGGTCCCCGTCGCCGTGCACGGTCGGGGTGAGCCGTACGACCGACGAGCGCACCCCGCGCTCGGCGAGGGCGATGACCGCCTGCGCGTTGGCCATCCGCTTGGCCGGGCCGGCGCCCCACGGGCTGTCGGTCGGGACCGGCGCGTGGCCGTCCCGCTCGGTCGCCAGCCTTCCGGGCGCCAGCCCGAGCACTCCGGAGGCGATCACCAACGGGCGGTCGGAGGCCGCCAGCGTCTCACCGAACGTGTCGATGGCGCGCCGGTCGGCGTCCGCGGCCTCCTCGAAGCCGCCACTGAACGCGATGTCGTGCTTGAAGGCGAGATGGATCACGCCGTCGGAGTCGGCGGCCCCGTCGCGCAAGGCGTCGAGATCGTCGATGGTGCCGAGGCGTACCTCAGCGCCGGCTTCGGTGAGGGCGGCGGCGGAGGCGTCGGAGCGAGCGAGCCCGACGACCTGGTGGCCGGCGCCGATGAGCTCCGGAACGACTGCTGAACCGATCCAGCCAGACGCTCCGGTGACGAACACACGCATGGGGAGAACCTCCGGATAGGTCGACCGCCCCCGCCGCGGCGCGCCTGGACCCGGCGCCCACGACCCACACGGCCGCACGTTTCCGCGTACGGCGAACGGTCGATGTCAGTAACTGTCGTCACCGTAGCACCCGACGTCAGTCACTGCCATCACGTAGGATCGGGCCATGGGCCGATGGGAACCGAACGCGCGCGGGCGGCTTGCGCAGGCCGCACTGGACCTCTACGAGGAGCGCGGGTTCGAGCAGACCACCGCCGCCCAGATCGCCGAACGCGCCGGGCTCACCGAGCGGACGTTCTTCCGCCACTACCGCGACAAGCGCGAAGTGCTGTTCGAGGGCGCGCCCGCGCTGGCGAAGTTCTTCGTGGACACCCTCACCGACATCCCGGACTCAGTCCTGCCGATCGACGCGATCGCGTCGACGCTGGAGTCCGTGGCCACCTTCTTCGAAGAACGTCACACGTTCGCCAGGCAGCGCCAGGCCGTCATCATCGCCAACACGGAGCTGCGCGAACGGGAGTTGGTCAAACTCGCCTCGCTCGCCGCCGCGCTCGCGGCCACCCTGCGCGGGCGCGGCGTCCCGGAGCCGGCCGCGACACTCACCGCCGAGGCGGGCATCACCGTGTTCAAGGTCGGGTTCGAGCGCTGGGTCGGCCAGGACGGGGACCGTACGCTGGCGCACTTCCTGCGGGAGTCGCTCGCCGAACTCAGAACGGTGACCGCGGGCAGGCAACCGGCCCCTGCCGCAGACGGTTCGTGAGCGCCCGCCCCCCTCGACACACCGGGAGTCTCATGTCCAGCGCGCAGCCGCCCGTGGCCGTCTTCGCCCTGGACCCCGTGCATCTCCCCCTGTTGTTCCCCGCGGCGCTCATGACCCGGCTCGGTGAGGTGGCCCGGATCGATCCCTCCCTGGTCGTGCGGGACTTCGCCGGTCCTGGCCGCGAGGCCGCCCACGCGCTGGCCGAAGCGGACGTTCTGATCACCGGCTGGGGCTCGCCCCGGCTCGGCACGGAGACGCTCGCGGCGATGCCCCGGCTGCGTACCGTGCTGCATGCCGCCGGTTCCGTCCGCTCGCTGGTCGGCGCCGCCCTCTGGAACCACGGCGTCACCGTCTCCAGCGCGGTCACCGCCAACGCCGTCCCGGTCGCGGAGTACACGCTGGCGATGATCCTGCTGGCGGGGAAGGACGCCTTCGCGCTGCGCGAGCGGTTCCGGCGCTCCCACGCCCACCCGTCCGCCGCCGAGACGGCACCCGTCGGCAACGTCGGCCGCCGGGTCGGTGTCATCGGCGCGTCCCGAGTCGGCCGCCGGCTGCTGGAGTTGCTGCGCCCGTTCGACTTCGAGGTGCTGCTGTACGACCCGTACGTCAACCCGGCCGAGGCCGCCGAACTGGGCGTCCGGCTGCTCCCCTTGGAGGAGTTGCTGCGCCTCAGCGACATCGTGAGCCTGCACGCCCCGGACATCCCCGAGACCCGGCACCTGCTCGACCGCGCCCGTCTCGGGCTGATCCGTGACGGAGGCGTGCTGATCAACACCTCCCGGGGTGCCCTCGTCGACCACAGCGCTCTCACCGACGACCTGCTCTCCGGCCGGCTACAGGCGATTCTCGACGTCACCGAGCCCGAGCCGCTCCCCGCCGACTCACCGCTGTACACCCTGCCCAACGTCTTCCTCACCCCGCACGTCGCCGGCTCCCTCGGCAACGAGTTGGAGCGTCTCGGCCGCGTGGTGGTCGACGAACTGGAGCGCGTGGCCGCCGGGCTGCCCCTGGCCCACGAGATACACCACGCGGACCTGGCCCGTACGGCCTGAGCGACCGGCACCCTCACACCTACCGCCGACCGGTCACGCCCCGGCAGACACACGGAAGCGGCCGGAGCGGACGGTGCTGGAGGCGCAAGGTTCCCTGCGTACACCGGCCGCTCCGGCCACACAGGTACGCATGCCCCCTAAATGCGTCCCTATGGGTCAGATCGGAAAGTCGGCCACCAGAACCCCGCGCGAGGGAACCCTCGCGTCGGCCACCGCGCAGGCGGCTGTTCGCCCCCCGCCCAACACTCTGGAAGTACGCGTGCATACTCCCGCGTTTCGCGGGCACTCGGCGTTCCCACACCTCGCGTGACCGGAACCGCCGACCCGGCGCCGGGGCGCCCCAGCCATTGAAGTGGCGGGGCCGCTCCGACGTGGATACGGTCAGAAATGGACCTGACACGCTCGCCCTGGTTTCCAGTTAGGCGGCATCATGACGCCCTCCGTCAACGCTCCCCGAGCGACAGTCCCCACTGTGGCGGCGTGCCGGGTCGCGGGCGGTCTGCCGTGGATCGAGGACGCCGGACGGGTCGCCCCCAAGGACGCGCGCGTGCTGTCCAGGCTTTTCATGAACCGCCTCCACACACTGGAAGAGGGCACGCACGAGTACCAGTACGCCCGGAACACGCTGATCGAGATGAACCTCTCCCTGGTGCATTTCGCGGCCCGCCGGTACCGCAACCGGGGCAACGGCGACATGGACGACGTCATCCAGGCGGGCACCATCGGTCTGATCAAAGCCGTCGACCGGTTCGACCTGTCCCGCGAAGTCGAGTTCACCTCCTTCGCGATACCCTACATCGTCGGCGAGATCAAACGCCTTTTCCGCGACACCACTTGGGCCGTCCACGTCCCCCGGCGCCTACAGGAACTCCGCGTCGACCTCGCCAAGGGCAAGGAAGCGCTCACCGGCGCCCTCGGCCGCACGCCCACCCCGGAGGAACTCGCCCGGTACCTGGGTCTGACCCAGGACGAGGTGATCGAGGGGGTCGTCGCCGCCAACGGCTACGCCGCCGGGTCCATCGACACCCCGGACAGCGACGACGACGGCGAAGCCGGCCAGCGGTACGCGGACGTACTGGGCGGCGCCGACCCGGCACTGGAGCTCTTCGAGGACCTGCACGCGCTCGGACCGCTGCTCGCGCGGCTGGACGAGCGGGAGCGGACCATCATCGAGATGCGCTTCGGCAAGGAGATGACCCAGGCGGAGATCGGCCGCGAACTGAACGTCTCGCAGATGCAGATATCCCGCCTGCTGACCCACATCATGGCCAAGCTCCGCACCGGCCTCCTGGTTCTCTAGGCGATGCCCCTCGTCGTCACCGAGCACGGCCACCGGTACCCGTCACGGCGCCACCGCTATCGAGTGGGGCGGCCGGAGCGGCGAGTCCAGCGCACCGCGCTGAGGGCGAAAGCGGCCACCAGCACCACGATGCCGATCGCCAGCAGGTAGCCCAGCCCGTGGGCGGCGACCCCCACGATTCCCAACACGACGGCGATCAGGACAAGAAACAGGAAGAGAGCCATAGCGGAACACCACCTCTTTGCTCGGGTTCACCGTGGTCCCCACTCATGGCTGTGTGGTCCCCACCTCGTGGCGATCGGGTGCCCCCCTTGTCGTTCCTGACACCGTGCCGGTCGTTCCTGACGCGGTGTCCGTCGGTGCTGACCCGGCGCGTTTCGGGTGAGTCGGACGCGCTGCCAGGGGTAACCGGAGCGTGGGAACCCGACCGTTTCGGTTCTCACCTGCGAAAACACGCCCGCATGCCGCGGGCTCACCTCACGACACGAAGGCGGGGCCAATGGACGCGATTGTGCTGCTGAAGGACGACCATCAGACGGTTGAGAAGCTGTTCAAGGAGTTCGAGCAGGCCGGTGACCGCGCCTACCAGACCAAGCGGAAGATCGCCGACAAGGTGATCGAGGAGCTCACGGTCCACGCCTGGATCGAGGAGAAGATCTTCTACCCGGCCGCCCGCGAGGCGGTGCCGGACACCAGTGACCACGTCCTGGAGAGCGTCGAGGAGCACCACGTGGTGCTGTGGATGCTGTCCGAGCTGGCGAGCATGGACCCCCAGGACGAGCGCTTCGACGCCAAGATGACCGTGCTCATCGAGAACGTGCGGCACCACGTCGAGGAGGAGGAGAAGGAGTGGTTCCCCGAGGTCCGCTCCGCGCTCGGCCGCAACCGGCTGGCCGAAATCGGTGAACAGCTCGACGCCGCCAAGGCCGACGCTCCCCGCGATCCCCTGCGGGTTCCCAGTGCGCGCGAGTGACCCACGCGGGAGGGCGGGGCGGGGCCGGCGGCCCCTCCCCCGCCCGTCCGGCTGACCCCCACGGACGGCACCCCCGTCCACCGGTACGTACGAGGAGCGATGGCATGACGAGTGACCAGTCCGGCAAGACGACCGGCGAGACGACCAGGCCGAACCGGTCCGTGACGAGCCCCGTGGCGGAGCGCGCCGGGTGGGACGCGGTGGATGTGCGGGCGGTGGACACCGCGCGTGCGCTGGCCGCCGACGCGGTGCAGAAGGTCGGCAACGGCCACCCCGGGACGGCGATGAGTCTCGCGCCGTTGGCGCACCTGCTGTTCCAGAACGTCATGCGGCACGATCCGGGCGACGACCAGTGGCTGGGGCGCGACCGGTTCGTGCTCTCCTGCGGGCACTCCAGCCTGACCCTCTACATCCAGCTGTACCTGACCGGTTACGGGCTGGAGCTGTCGGACCTGGAGGCGTACCGCACCTGGGGCTCGGCCACCCCGGGGCACCCCGAGCACCACCACACCCGCGGCGTGGAGATCACCACCGGGCCGCTGGGCCAGGGGCTGGCCAGTGCGGTCGGCATGGCGATGGCGGCCCGTCGCGAACGCGGTCTGCTCGACCCCGACGCCGAGCCGGGTGGCAGCCCGTTCGACCACCACGTCTACGTCATCGCCTCCGACGGCGACATGATGGAGGGCGTCACCGGCGAGGCCGCCTCCCTGGCCGGGCACCAGGAGCTGGGCAACCTCGTCGTCTTCTACGACTCCAACCACATCTCGATCGAGGACGACACCGACGTCGCCTTCAGCGAGGACGTCCCGGCCCGCTACGCCTCCTACGGATGGCATGTGCAGACCGTCGACTGGACGCGCACCGGCGACTACGTCGAGGACGTCGACGCCCTGCTGGCCGCCACCCGCGCCGCCCAGCAGGAGCAGGGCCGGCCCTCGCTGATCATGCTGCGCACCCTGATCGGCTGGCCCGCGCCCACCAAGCAGAACACCGGCAAGGCCCACGGCTCCGCGCTGGGCGAGGACGAGGTCGCGGCGACCAAGCGGCTGCTCGGGTTCGACCCGGAGCGGCACTTCGTCGTCGAGGACGCGGTGCTGGCGCGCACCCGCCAGGCCACCGACCGCGGCCGGCAGGCGCACAGCGAGTGGAACAAGGCGTTCGAGGCCTGGCAGAAGGCCAACCCCGAGCGTGCCGAACTGCTGGACCGGCTCCAGGCACAGCGCCTGCCCGACGGCTGGACCGACGCCCTGCCCGACTTTCCCGCCGACGCCAAGGGCATGGCCACCCGCGCCGCGTCCGGGAAGGTGCTGAGCGCGCTGGCCCCGGTGCTGCCCGAGCTGTGGGGCGGCTCCGCCGACCTGGCCGGGAGCAACAACACCACGATGGACGGCGAGCCGTCCTTCGTGCCCGCCGACCGCCAGACCAAGGACTGGAAGGGCGGCCCCTACGGGCGCACCCTGCACTTCGGCATCCGTGAGCACGCCATGGGCGCGATCCTCAACGGGATCGCCCTGCAGAGTCTGACCCGCCCCTACGGCGGTACGTTCCTGACCTTCTCCGACTACATGCGCCCGGCCGTGCGGCTGGCGGCGCTGATGCAGCTGCCCGCCACCTATGTGTGGACCCACGACTCCATCGGTCTGGGCGAGGACGGTCCCACCCACCAGCCCGTGGAGCACCTGGCCGCGCTGCGCGCCATCCCGGGTCTGGACGTGGTCCGTCCCGCCGACGCCAACGAGACCACCGCCTGCTGGCGCACGATCCTGGAACACCGCGACCGGCCCGCCGCGCTGGTGCTGACCCGGCAGAACGTGCCCGTGCTGGACCGGAGCGGCGGAGAACACGCCGCCGCGGAGCAGGCCGCTCGCGGCGGCTACGTCCTCGCCGGCACCGCGGACGGGGCGAAGCCCGACGTCATCCTCGTGGCGACCGGCTCCGAGGTGCACATCGCCCTGGAGGCCCGCGCGCTGCTGGAGGCCGACGGTCTCGCGGTGCGGGTCGTGTCGATGCCCTGCCGTGAGTGGTTCGCCGCCGAGCCCGCGGCCTACCAGGACGAGGTCCTGCCGCCCTCGGTGCGCGCCCGGGTCAGCGTCGAGGCCGCGGTGGGACAGGGCTGGCGCGACGTGGTCGGTGACGCCGGGCGGATCGTGAGCCTGGAGCACTACGGCGCCTCCGCCGACTACGAGCGCCTGTACAAGGAGTTCGGCATCACGCCCGAGGCGGTCGCGGCGGCCGCCCGGGACAGCATCCGGGACGCCGAGGGCACCCCGCGCCCGGGCGGCCCCCGCCAGACCTCCGCCCCCACCACCGGCGGTACGGGCGACCCTTCCTGACGGACCGTCATCTCTCGGGCTCCCCGCTCCCGGCATCAGGTCTCCGGCCCGTTCGGCCGCACCTGATGCCGGGAGCGGCGCGTTTTCGGGATCGACAACGGCTCCGGGGTCAGCCCGTCGGTGTGCCGGTCTGCTGTGCCTCCAGTGCGGAGCGCAGTCCCGAGAGGGCCCGCGCGGCGGCCGACACCGAGGCGTGGTCGAGAGCGCCTGTGACCAGCTCGGCCAGGGTCGCCGTGAAGGTCTTCTCCGCCGCGGCGACAAGTCGTTCGCCGTCGGCGGTCAGGGCCAGCAGCGAGGACCGCCGGTCGGACGGATTCGGCTGCCGGACGGCCCATCCCTGTCGCTCCAGGCGGTCGGCACCCTTGCTGGTCGCCCCGATGCCGATGGCGAACTCGGCGGCGACGTCCGCCACCCGGGCCCCGGGGTGGTCACGCAGGTAGCGCAGGAACTCGAACTGCGAGGTGACGATCGCGTGCCGCTCCCGGAGCCGGTCGTTGAGCGCGTTGTACAGACGCGTCTCGCAGCGGACCAGGTCGGAGAAGAAGGACGGGAGGTCCGCCGCTTCGCCAGTTGACTTAGATGCCATGGCATATAGTGTACTGGAAGTTACTTACGACGGGAGCATACGCATGAGCAGGGAACAGCGTGCCCAGATCGACGCGATGCTGCGGCAGCCGCGGCCCGAGACACCCGGTTCGGTCGAGGAGATCCGCGCCGGGTTCAGAGCGCTGATGGCCCGGATGATCGTGCCGGGCGGCATCCGCACCAGCGGGACGACGCTCGGCGGCCGGCCCGCCCTGCGCGTCGAGCCGGAGAGCGGACCACGGGCGGGGACGATCCTGTACTTCCACGGCGGCGGCTGGGTTGTCGGCTCCCCCGAGACCGCCCTGTCACTGACGGGACACCTGGTGACCAGAACCGGCTTCGGGGCGTACTCGGTGGAGTACCGACTGGCCCCCGAGCACCCGTTCCCGGCCGCGGTCGAGGACACCCTGGACGCCTACCGCGCCCTCCTCGACAGCGGCGAGGACCCCTCCGCCATCGTCTTCGCCGGGGACTCCGCGGGCGGCGGCCTGGCGGTCACCACCTGTCTCGCCGCCCGCGACGCGGGGCTGCCGCTGCCCGCCGCGATCGTGGCGTTCTCCCCGGGCGTCGACGCCACCCGCACCGGCGAGAGCATGACCACCAAGGAGGGGATCGATCCCGTCTTCACCCGCGAGAGCCTCGACCACACCGGGGCGATGTACCTCGCCGGGGCCGACCCGCACCAGCCCCTGCTCAGCCCGGCCGTCCTCGCCGACCTGACCGGCTTCCCCCCGCTGCTGATCCAAGTGGGCGGGAACGAGATGCTGTTGGACGACTCGACCCGCCTGGCCACGCGCGCCAGGGCGGCCGGAGTCGATGTCGTCCTGGAGGTCACCGCCGACGTACCGCATGTGTTCCAGGCGTTCGCCGGGGTCCTCGACGAAGCGGACGAGTCGCTGGACCGCGCGGCCCTCTTCCTCACCCAGCGCGTCCGTGCCGGGCAGACCGCGCACACCTCAGCGGCGTAGCGCCGGGTGGCCGCCGGGCCGGAGCCGGGCCGTGACCGGTACCGGCTCGGGCGCCTCGCCGCGGTACGGCTCGGTGGGCTCGAAGAGTTCGTCGGAGATGGCCCGGACGGCGTTGACGACGAGCGGGGCGATGCGTTCCACCGCCGAACCGCCCTCGCCGACGGCCGAGATCGCGGCGACCGGACCGTCCGGACCGCGGATGGCGAGACCGACGCACGCGATGTCCGGGAAGCACTCGCCCCGGTCGACGGCCAGTCCGTTGCGCCGGCGTACGGCGCCGAGTTCGCGGTGCAGGGCGTCGAGGTGGCCGATGCTCTGGGGTGTGCGGCGCTCCATCACCTGCGCGTACCGCGTGTCGATCTCCTCGGGGCTCAGCCAGGCGAGCATCGCCTTGCCCAGCCCCGTACAGTGCGCCACCGCCCGGCCGCCCACCCGCGACGGGATGTCCACCGCCGCCCGGCCGCCGGCCTTGTCGAGGTAGTAGATCTCGGGCCCGTCGAGGACCGCGAGATGCACCACCATCCTGGTGCGCACGGAGAGTTCGAGCAGATGCGGCGCGGCGGCCGCGCGCAGCGTGCTGTGCCCGATCTCCCGTCCGCCCAGACCGAGTGCGCGCGGTCCGAGCAGGTAGCCGCTCGGGGTGTGCCGGAGCCAGTCGAGGCGGACGAGTTGGTCGAGTATACGGTGGGTGGTCGAGCGTGGCAGCCCAGTCCGGCGGGAGACCGTCTCCAGCGGGAGCCGGGTCTGCGGACACTCGAAGAGGTCCATGATCAGCGTCACGCGCTCCATCATCGACGGGGGCAGCGCGTGGTGTTCGGTCTCTGGTCGCGAGTCAAGGCGAAGGGCAGACGCCATCGTCGGTGCCTCTCTGCTAAAACTGAAATACATTTCAGTTTGACGCCGGCGTCAAAGTACCAACGCCCTCGCTCGCGGACCAAGAGGCGTGCACACTTTGTTTCGAACGGTCAGTCCACGGTATCGACGATGTCGAGCACCGCGAGGTACCCGAAGGCGAGGCTCGACCCGATCGGGGTGCCCGCGCCCGGGTAGACCCGCCCCGACATCGCGGCGGCGGTGTTCCCGGTCGCGTACAGGCCCTCGATCGGCCGGCCGTCCGGCCGCAGGACCCTGGCGCGCTCGTCGATCCTCAGTCCGCCCTTGGTGCCGATGTCGGACGGGACGATGGTCGCCGCGTAGAAGGGCGGGGTGTCGACCGGCAGCAGCAGCTGGTTGGGGAAGCCGGGGACGGTACGGGGCACGAAGTTCTGTCGCGGGTCCGCCGGGAAGCCGACGATGTGCTGGAACATCTGGTCCCACGGCGTCTCACCGCGGTGGAACCTCTCGTCGACGCCGGTGGCCGCGTACCCGTTGAACTCCTTGACGGTCCGGTCCAGGCCGTCGAACGGGACGTCGATCAGCGCCGCCAGTTCCTCCAGGGTGTCGGCCTTCTTCAGCGCGCCCGACTCCAGCCACGCCGCGGGCAGCGGTTCGTCCGGCGGCCCGCCGATGCTGTCCCGGTCCAGCTGCCGCTGGTCGAACACCCAGTGGCAGGGGATGTGCCGGACGCCGGTGGTGGCGTGCAGCCGGACGATCTCGTGTCCGGCCTGGTCGTACGGGCGGGTCTCGTTGACGAAGCGTTCGCCGGCGCCGTTGACCCAGATCCCGCCGCGGGTGCCGGTGTGGAAGACCGGCAGGCCGTCCGGCTGGACCAGGCCGGGGATGAACCAGGCCTCGTCGAGGAGGTCGGTGTCCGCGCCGGCCGCGATCCCGGCCCGCAGCGCGTCCCCGGTGTTGGCCGGCGCCCCGTTGGACCACTCGCCCGTGAGCGGGACGCGCTGGTGGCGCTCCCGGAGTTCGCGGTCCCGCTCGAAGCCGCCGGCCGCGAGGAGGACCCCCCGGCGGGCGCGGAAGCTGACGTGTTCGCCCGCGCTGACCGCCTCCACGCCGACGACCCTGCCGTCCTCGACGAGGAGACTCTCCAGCGCGGTGTCCAGCCGCAGCGTGCCGTTGCCCGTCTCCAGGAACGCGGCCAGCGCCCGGCCGATCAGCGCCCGGCCCCCGCTGACCACGGGACCCTCCTCGAAGCCCCACCGTTCGGTGGGTATGGAGCGTCGGACGAGGTCGAACTTGTCCCCGATGTCGCTGACTTGGAGGGGCGGCGGGAAGATCGTGCGGCCCGCGGTCGTTCCGCCGGGACGCCACGAGTAGTAGTCCGGCACGGGCCCGTGCACGAAGGACTGGAACCAGGCGTTCTCCTCGAGTTCGTCGATCAGCTGGGCACCGGCCCGCAGATAGGCGTCCTGGAGCCGCTCCCGGGACGGGTCGGCGACGACGTCCCGCAGGTAGGTCCGCGCGTTCTCGGCATCGTCCTCGACGCCCGCCCTGCGCAGCGGCGCGGAGCCCGGGAACCACAGGCCCGCCCCCGAGTAGGCGACCGTGCCGCCGACCGCGCCGGTCTTCTCGACGACGAGCGTCCGCAGCCCGCGCGACGCCGCCACGTAGGCGCCGACCAGGCCTCCGCCCGAGCCGACGACGATGACGTCGTAGGTGTCCTCGCTGATGGTCATCATTGACCTCCTCGTGTGTTCCGACGCCCGGGTCCGCACCGGCGCGACGGCGCCGACGACGGTAGTGAGCCGGCGCGCCCCCGCCCTCCGCGACATCTCGCTGAGCGGGACCCCGCCTCCGCCGACGGGCCGGCCGCCGAGTCCCGGTGAGCGGAACCCCGTATGGCTGTGATCCCGCGCGAGCCCCGACGCTTGGGTCGACCACGAGGTGAGGACCGGGATGACTGAGGTGTGGAGACCGACGGCCGTGGCCGACCGTGAGGCGGCCGTGGCAGGCGCGGCGGAACGGCTCGCGCGGGCCGCCCGTGACCGGCGTCCGTGCGCGCCGGTGCGGGATCTGCTCGGGGCGGCCGACATCGGCCTCGCCTACGCCGTCCAGCAGCGGCTCACGGACGGCCGCCTGGCTGACGGGGCGAGGGTGGTGGGTCGCAAGATCGGTCTGACGTCACCGTCGGTGCAGCGCCAAGTCGGCGTCGACCGGCCCGACTTCGGGGTGCTCTTCGACGACATGGACGCCAGCGCGCTGACCGCGCTGCCCAGCGAACGGCTGCTGCAGCCCAGGGCGGAGGCGGAGATCGCGTTCGTGCTCGCGGCCGATCTGGACGCCGACGACCTCGGTACCGAAGAGGTCCGGGCGGCGGTCGACTACGCCGTCGCCGCGTTGGAGATCGTGGACAGCCGGGTGGCCGGCTGGGACATCGCGATCACGGACACGGTCGCCGACAACGCGTCCAGCGGACTGTTCGTCCTGGGCCAACACCGGCTCACCCTGCGCGAGTTCACACCCCGGGACGTGACGATGCGGCTCTACGCCGACGGTGTGCCGGCCTCCGCAGGCGACGGCTCGGCCTGCCTGGGCGACCCGCTCGCGGCGCTGCTGTGGCTGGCGCGGACCGCGCGCGCGTACGGCGACCCGCTCCGGGCCGGCCAGATCGTGCTCTCCGGCGCCCTGGGCCCGCTGGTCCCGACGCCGCCCGGCACCACCGTACGGGCGGAGCTCTCCGCGCTCGGTCCGGTCACCGCGGCGTTCTCGCCCTACGGTCCCCACGATCTCTCACCCAAGGATCAAGGATGACGAAGACAAAAGTGGCCGTGATCGGTTCCGGCAACATCGGGACCGACCTGATGATCAAGATTCTGCGGCTCTCCGACACCCTGGAGATGGCCGCGATGGTCGGCATCGATCCGGACTCGGACGGGCTGGCGCGCGCCGCACGCCTGAAGGTCCCGGTCACGCACGAGGGCGTGGACGGGCTGATCCGGATGGCGGCCTTCGACGACATCCGGATCGTCTTCGACGCCACCTCGGCGAAGGCGCACGTGGAGAACGCCAAACGGCTCGCGCCGTACGGCAAGCACCTCGTCGACCTGACCCCGGCGGCCCTCGGACCGTACGTCGTTCCGCCGGTGAACCTGGACGAACACCTGGACAACGCTGTCGGCAACCTCAACCTCGTCACCTGCGGCGGCCAGGCGACCATCCCGATCGTCCACGCGGTCAGCCGGGTCACACCGGTGCCCTACGCCGAGATCGTCGCGTCCATCGCCTCGAAGTCGGCCGGTCCCGGCACCCGGGCCAACATCGACGAGTTCACCGAGACCACCGCCGCCGCGATCCGACAGGTCGGCGGGGCCGGGCGCGGCAAGGCGATCATCGTTCTCAACCCGGCCGAACCGCCCCTGATCATGCGGGACACGGTGTTCTGCCTGATCGGCGACGCGGACCAGGAAGAGGTCCGCGCGTCGATCGAGGAGATGGTCGGCACGGTCGCCGAGTACGTGCCGGGGTACCGGCTCAAGCAGCGCGTCCAGTTCACCCCGATCGCCCCGGGCGAGCCGGTGCACACCCTGCTCGCGGACGACGCTCCCCCGGTGACCACGAAGGTCTCCGTGTTCCTGGAGGTGGAGGGTGCCGCGCACTATCTGCCCGCGTACGCCGGAAACCTGGACATCATGACCTCGGCCGCCCTGCGGGTCGCCGAGCGCGTGGCCGGCCGCGTCACCGCCGGCAGCGAGCCCACGACCGTGACCGAGGTGACCGCCCGATGACCGAGCTGTACATACAGGACGTGACCCTGCGGGACGGCATGCACGCCGTCCGGCACCGGATCACCCCCGAGAACGTGGCCCGGATCGCGGCGGCGCTGGACCGGGCCGGTGTGGACGCGATCGAGGTGGCCCACGGCGACGGTCTGACCGGCGGCAGCCTCAACTACGGTCCCGGCAGCCACACCGACTGGGAGTGGATCGAGGCGGCGGCCGGCGCGGTCCAGCGGGCGGTACTCACCTCCCTGCTCCTGCCCGGCATCGGCACCATCGCCGAACTGGAACGCGCCTACGCGCTCGGGGTGCGGTCGGTGCGGATCGCCACGCACTGCACCGAGGCGGACGTGTCCGCGCAGCACATCGCCACCGCCCGCGAACTCGGCATGGACGTCTCCGGGTTCCTGATGATGAGCCACATGGCACCCGCCGGGAAACTCGCCGAGCAGGCCAAGCTGATGGAGTCCTACGGCGCGCACTGCGTGTACGTCACCGACTCGGGCGGCCGGCTCACCATGGACGGGGTCCGTGCGCGCGTCCGCGCCTACCGGGACGTCCTCGACCCCGCGACCGAGATCGGTATCCACGCGCACGAGAACCTCTCCCTCTCGGTGGCGAACTCCGTCGTCGCGGTGGAGGAGGGCGTCACGCGCGTGGACGCGTCGCTGGCCGGCCAGGGCGCGGGCGCGGGCAACTGCCCGATCGAGCCGTTCATCGCGGTGGCGACCCTGAACGGCTGGGAGCACAGCTGCGACCTCTTCCAACTCCAGGACGCCGCCGACGACTTGGTCCGCCCGCTCCAGGACCGGCCGGTACGGGTCGACCGGGAGACGCTCACCCTGGGGTACGCGGGCGCCTACTCCAGCTTTCTGCGCCATGCCGAGACGGCGGCCCGCCACTACGACCTCGACGCGCGCCAGATCCTGCTGGAGGTCGGCAGGCGCGGACTGGTCGGCGGCCAGGAGGACATGATCGTGGACATCGCTCTCGATCTGAGCGGGGAGCCGGATCCGGCGCTCGCCGAACCGGCGTAGCGGTCCGGACGGACCCGACCGCGTTCTGAGGGCCTCCCGGTGCTCCGGGAGGCCCTCAGACGTGGTCGGGTCCGTTCACCGCGAACGCGGGTCGCGGTCGGTGTACGGCGCGAGGATCAGCCGGGTGGCCAGGCGCAGGTCCGCCTCCACCTGCCGGGTGGAGAGCTCCTCGGTCTGCGCCGCGACGAACAGGCCCCACCAGCTGTAGATGAGCAGCCGCACCGTGCTGTGGTCCTCGTCCCGCGGTTCACCGATGCCGAGCAGCCGCAGCACCGTCCGGCCGAGGCAGGTCCCGGCGATGTCGTAGCGGGACGGCACCGCGCTCGCGTACTCGGTGAACGACGACAGCGCCACGGCCGAGGCCAGCTGCGGACTCTGGAGCAGTTTCGCGGTGAGCGCGACGAGGGTCTCGGCGACCTCGGTCACGGCCGCCGCCGGCCGGAGCCGGGCGCCGGTGCGATCGGGATGGCCCGCCAGGAACATCTCGATGTGCCACTCCAGGACCGCGGTGAAGAGGTGGGTCTTGGACGGGAAGTAGCGGTACAGCGTGGCGATCGCGACGCCGGCCTCCTTGGCCACGTCCAGCATCTGCACCCCGGCGAGGCCCTCGCGGGCGCCGAGTTCGCCGGCGGCGCGGAGGATGGCCACCCTGCGGGCCTGCTGGGTCAGCGACACCGGAGCGGCAGGCTGCCGCGGCTCGGCCGTCCTCGCCACTCCGTCCCCCATGTCGTCGGGTTCCTCCGCCGGCCGCTCAGGACGCCTCCGGGCGGGTCAGGAAGGCCAGTACCGCACTCTCCCAGGCCGCCTTCTGCTCGATCATCGCCCAGTGCCCGCAGTCCGGCAGTACGTGCAGTTCCGCCTTGGGGATGGTGCGCATCGGCAGCAGGGCGTTCTCCAGGGGTGTGACCCGGTCGTCCCGTCCCCACGTTAGCAGCGTGGGTGCGGTGATCCGGTGGAGAGCGGCCCAGATCGGCTGGTCCGAGTGGGCCTGCGCGGCCAGGGTCGCCGCCATCGCCGTACGGCCGTAGATCCGGCGGGAGGCCTCCAGCGTGGCCGGGTCGGTGGCGCTGTTCCAGCGCTCCTCGACGAGTTCCTCGGTGAGCAGCGCCGGGTCGTGGACCATCGACCGCAGCCACTGCGCGAGCGCCTGCCGGGTGGGGTTCTCGGCGAACTCCATCAGCAGGTTCAGGCCCTCGCTCGGGGCCGGGGTGAGGATGTTGCGGCCGACGCCGCCGATCGTGACGATCCGGCGGAAGATGTCGGTGCGGGCCACGGCAAGGCCCGCCGCGATGTACCCGCCCATGGAGTTGCCCACGACGTCGACGCGGTCGAGTCCCAGTCCTTCGAGGAAGCGCAGGACCGCTTTGGGAGCGGCGGCCATCGGGTTCTCGGCGGTGGGGTCGCTGACGCCGAAGCCGGGGAACTCCAGGGCGAGGCAGCGGAAGTGCTGGGCGAGCGCGGGGAGGTTGCCGCGGTAGTTGCGCCAGCCGGTGACGCCCGGTCCCGACCCGTGCAGCAGCAGCAACGGCGGCCCGTCGCCCGCCTCGTGGTAGCGCAGCGTGCCCTCGTCGGTCTCCAGTTCGCGCAGGGTGTCCTCGTGGGTGAGTGTCATGGCTGTGCCCCTCCGGTCGACAGGTGACAGCCAGCGTTTCGCGGTCCGGGCGGTCGGCGTTCCACCGGCTCCCGATCAGTGGGACGGGCCGGGGCGGCGGCCGGGACCGGCTGATTACCGTCGCCCGAGGCGTGGGGCTCGGGGGCTCACGCCGGCCGTCACCTGATCACTGTGAAGGGGAGAGTCGGATGGGTGTGCGCTCGCTCGGATATCTGCGGCTGGAATCGACCGACATCGAGAAATGGAAACTGTTCGGCGGTGACTTCCTGGGGCTGATGCCCGTCGAGGGCGGGAGCGCCGAGTCGTTGTACTTCCGGCTGGACGGCTACCCGGCCCGGATCGCTGTCTCCCCCGGCGCGCAGGACGGGATGACGGCGCTGGGCTTCGAGGTCCTGGACGAGCGGGAGTTGGCGACCCTCGTCGCCGACGTCGAGCGGGCGGGGATCAAGGTGTCCCCCGGGACGGAGGCCGAGGCGCAGGAGCGCCGGGTCACCGGTTTCGTCCGCTTCAACGATCCGGGCGGCAACCCGGTCGAGCTGTTCTACGGCCCCATCCTCGACCATGTGCCCGTCAGCACCCCGCTGGTGTCGGAGTTCGTCACCGGCGACATGGGCATGGGGCACGCCATCATCTCCGCCGAGGACGCCCGGGCCGCGTTCGACTTCTACGTCAACGTCCTCGGCTTCGTCGAGCGCAACACGATGCGCTCGCCGGGCGGCACGACCTGGTTCCTCGGGTGCAACCCCCGCCACCACACCCTGGGCATCACACCGATGCCCGGTCCGGGGCGGCTGCTGCACTTCATGGTCGAGGGGGCGACCCTGGACGATGTGGGGCTGGCCCTGGACCGGGCGGGGAAGTACGAGATCCCGATGATGCACTCGCTGGGCAAGCACACCAACGACCACATGGTGTCCTTCTACGTGTGGTCGCCGGAGAACTACGCCGTCGAGTTCGGCTGGAACGGACTGCGGGTCCCGGAGCCGGTGCCGGTCTACGAGATCACCGACGGCGCCTTCTGGGGCCACCGCTTCTCGCCGCCGCCCCAGCCGGCGGGCTGACAGCCGGTGGTCAGCGCAGGGTGATCGCCCGCTCCGGGCAGGCGCGTTCACCGTCGCGGGCGGCCTCCTCGAGGTCCTGGGGAGCGTCGCCCTCGACGGGCAGGGCGTAGCCGTCGTCGTCCAGCCGGAACAGCTCCGGGGCCGCCGCCGCGCACCGCGCGTGCCCGGAGCACGCCGTCGTGTCAATGCTGATCTTCATCGCACCGCTCCGTTCTCGGTCACTGGTTCGCGCTACGGCTTGTTCGTCGAGCCGGCGTCCACGGTGAACTGCAGGCCCGTGACGTACCGGGACTCCTCCGAGGCCAGGAAGAGCACGGCGTTGGAGACGTCTCTCGGTTCGACGTACGGGGCCAGCGGGTTCATCGCCGCGAGCGCGAACAGCGGTTCACGCGCGGCGAGTTCCTCGATGGGCACGCCGACGGTGATGCCGGTGTCGCTGACCCCGGTGGGGTGGACGGTGTTCACCCGGATCCGGTGCGGGGCGAGTTCGTTGGAGAGCGCCTTCATCAGTCCGACCACACCGTGTTTGCTCGCCACGTAGTGGGCGTACGGCACATGGCCGCGGATGCCGGCGGCCGAGCTGGTGATCACGATGGAGCCGCCCTCGCCCGCCTCGATCAGCCGGGGGATCGCGGCTCTCGCCGTGTTCCAGGCGCCCTTGAGGTTGACGTCCAGGACGACGTCCCAGGCCTCCTCCGTCAGTTCCCAGGCGGCTCCGATGCTCATGACGCCGGCGTTGGCCACGACGATGTCGAGCCGGCCGAGGCCGGTCGTCGCCGCGTCGACGGCGGCCCGTACCTCGCCCACCGAGCGGACGTCCGCCTGCACGGCGATACAGCGCCGGCCGGTGGCCCTGACCAACTCGGCCGTCTCCTCCAGCTCTTCCTTGGAGGCCAGCGGATAGGGCAGCGCCTCGCTGATGTCGTGGCAGACGTCGGTGACGACGATGTCCGCGCCCTCCTCCGCGAGCCGTACGGCGTGGGAGCGGCCCTGGCCCCGCGCGGCTCCCGTGATGAGTGCGACCTTGTCCTGAACTCGCCCCATGTGCACCTCAGTTCGTCGTGTTGTCGGTCAGGTCGGCGGCGGCCTCGTGCAGGGCGCGCAGCCGCGTGGTGAGGAGTTCGCGCTCGGCCGCCTCGCCGTCACCGAGTCCGGCGAGCCGTTTCTCGGTCTCGCCGATCTCCGACTGGAGCCGTCCGTACGCCTCGTCGCGGGTCAGCAGGTCCAGGTCGGTCCAGTCGGACCGCTCGGACTCGGGGCGCGCGCTCATGCCGGGAGGTTGTAGAGGCGGCGGGTGTTCAGTTCCACGATCTTGTGCACCTCGTCGTCGGGTACGTCGGCGAGGACCTCGGCGGCGTAGGCGCGGCTCTTGGGCCAGTACGAGTCGGAGTGCGGGTAGTCGCACTCCCAGGTGATCTTGTCGATGCCCACGTGGTGCCGTACCTCGATGCCGAACCGGTCGTCGATGAAGCAGCCGTGGAAGTGCTTGTGGAACAACTCCGAGGGCCGCACGCTCTGGTTGATGTTCTGGTAGAAGCGGTGCCGTTCCCAGGTGCCGTCGCTCCGTTCCAGCAGGTAGGGGATCCAGCCGATGCCGCCCTCGGACAGGCCGATCTTCAGCTTCGGGTGCTTGTGGAGCACCGGGGAGAAGAGCAGGTCGGCGGTGGCGAACATGGCGTTGCAGCCGAACAGGGCGATGGTGACGGCGAACGGGGCCTCCTCGGCCGTCTTGGGCGGCTTGCCCGAGGTGCCGAAGTGCAGGCAGAGGGGGAGGTCGGTCTCCTCGGCCGCCGAGAACATGGGGTCCCAGTAGTCGGTGTGGAAGGAGGGCAGGCCGCGCGGGGCGGGGTTCTCCGGGAAGGAGATGGCCTTCGCGCCCTTGGCCGCGGTCCGGTGGATCTCCGTGACACAGGCCTGCACGTCCCACATGGGCATGATGACCAGCGGGATGAGCCGCCCGGGCGCGGTGGCGCACCACTCGTCGAGCACGAAGTCGTTCCACGCCTGTACGCAGAGGAGCGCCAGCTCGCGGTCCTTGCCGTCGAGGAAGACGTGGCCGGAGAAGCCCGGGAACGAGGGGAAGCAGAGCGCGCCCCACACCCCGTCGAGGTCCATGTCACGCAGCCGGGCCTTGGGGTCGTAGCAGCCCGGGATCATCTCGTCGTAGCGCGTCGGCTCGACGCCGAACTCCGCGGGGTCCTTGCCCGCCACGGCGTTGAGGCCGATGTACGGGTAGACACGGCCCTCGTACGTCCACACCTCGGCCGGTGCCTGGCCCTCCCGGCGTGGCTGCTCCACGATGCGCGGACCCGCCTCACGGAGCCTCGCGGGCAGGCGGTCGGACCACAGTCGTGGAGGTTCGATCAGGTGGTCGTCGGTCGACAGCAGCTTCATCCACGGTTGCAACGGCATCCTTGTGCTCCCTCGGTCTCGGAGACTTTCCAACGTCGGCGAATTGTGTGCACTGATCAAGTCCCACTCAGTGGAAGCCGGCCGCCGAATTCCGTGCGGGTCCGTGATCATGAGTGGCAGTGTCGTTCGATCCACACGTCCACACCTGCATTCAGTGCACTCTTTCTAGCATCTGACACCTTACGGAGACACCATGGGGCGAGTACAGGGCAAGGTCGTCTTCATCACCGGAGCAGCGCGGGGGCAGGGGCGGGCGCACGCCCTCCGGCTGGCCGCGGAGGGCGCCGACATCATCGCCGTGGACCTGTGCGAGGACATCGCCACCAACGGCTACCCGCTGGCCACCGGGGAGGACCTGGCCGAGACCGTGCGCCAGGTCGAGAAGCTCGGCCGGCGGATCGTCGCCCGCAAGGCGGACGTACGCGACGCCGCGGCGCTCAAGGCGGCGGTGGCCGAGGGTGTCGCGGAGCTGGGACGGCTCGACGCCGTGGTCGCCCAGGCCGGTATCTGCCCGATCGGCCCGGGGCAGAGCGCGCAGGCCTTCATCGACGCGGTCACCGTCGACTTCCACGGTGTGGTGCACGCGGTCGAGGCCGCTCTGCCCCATCTGCCCGACGGTGCCTCCGTCATCGCGACCGGATCGATCGCGGCACTGATCCCGGCGACCACCGACAATCCCGCCAACGGGCCCGGGGGGCTGGGCTATTCGTTCGCCAAGCGCCAGGTCGCGGCGTTCGTCCACGACCTCGCCACCGTGCTCACCGCCCGGCGGATCCGGGTCAACGCGCTGCACCCGACGAACGTCAACACCGACATGCTCAACAGCGACGTCATGTACCGCTCGTTCCGGCCGGACCTCCCCCACCCGACCCGTGCGGACGCCCTGCCGTCCTTCCCCGCCACGACCGGCTTCGGCATCCCCTACGTCGAGCCAGAGGACATCGCGGACACCGTGCTCTTCCTCGTCTCGGACGAGTCCCGGTACATCACCGGCCAGCAACTGCGCGTGGACGCCGGGGGTTACGTCAAGCGAAGGCCCCAACTCCCCACGTTCTGAACGGAGTCGAGTCCGACTCAGCGGGCCGTGAGGTCGAGGACGACCTTCCCGGTGGTGCGGCGCTCGGCCACGTCGGTCAGCGCGGCGGCGACGCCGGCGAGGGGATGGACGCGGGAGACCAGCGGACGCATCCCCTCGCGCACCAGCCGGGCGAGAACGCGGTCGGCCTCGGCCACCGCGTCCGGCGCGTACCGGCGCACGGTCCGGATCTCGAAGCCCCGGACGACCAGGTCCTTCAGGAGTACGAGGTTCAGGGGTATCCGCGGGATCTCCCCGTCGGCGTAGCCGACCGTCACGAACCGGCCGCCCCGGCGCAGTCCGCGCAGGGCGGCCTCCGCGTACCGGCCGCCCACCGGGTCGATCACGAGGTGAGCGCCCTCGCCGCCGGTCAGTTCACGGACCCGCAGCTTGAGGTTCTCCCGCACGTAGTCGACACCCGCCTCGGCGCCGAGCCCGCGGGCGACCGCGAGCCGCTCCTCGGCCGACGCGGCGGCGACCACGCGCAGCCCGAGCCGGGCCGCGATGTCGACCGCCGCCGAGCCGACCCCGCCCGCCGCGCCGAGCACGACCGCCCACTCCCCCGCCGCCGCCCGGCCGACGGTGACGAGGGAGTGGTAGGCGGTCGCGTAGGTGACGTGGAACGCGGCGGCGTGGATCATGTCGAGCCCGTCGGGCACCTGCCGCAGGCTCGCCGCGGGGACGACGACCTGCTCGGCGAAGGCACCGGTGAGGACCGCCCCGGCCACCGGTGAGCCGACCGGTGGCCCGCTCACCCCGGGACCGAGACCCGCGACGACGCCGGCGAACTCGCTGCCGGGGGTGAACGGCAGCGCGGCCGGCACCTGGTAGCGGTCGGCCACGATCAGCACGTCCGGGAAGTTGACGGCGGCGGCGTGGACCTGGACCAGCACCTCGCCGGGGCCGGGCCGGGGGTCGTCGGTCTCGGTGACCGTGAGGCCTTTCGGCGGCCCGTACTCCGTACAGCGTGCGGCCCTCATCGTGTCCTCTCCGCGGTCGGCATGGACGGGTCACGGGGCAGTCCCAGTACCTGCTCCGCGATGGTGTTGCGCTGGATCTCGGCCGTGCCGGCCCCGATCGTCGAGGCCCGGGTGCGCAGGAACCCCCAGACCCAGCGCCCGCGTTGGACGGCGTGCGGATCGCGGCGGCCGAGGATGCCGTAGGGGCCGAGCAGGTCCAGGGCGAACTCGTGCAGGTCCTGCTCGAACACCGCGATGAAGAGCCGTGACGTGGACGACGCGGGGCCGGGCTCGCCCTTGGCGATGATGTCGGCGATCGTCCGCATCCCGGTGAGACGCATGATCGAGACGCGGATCTCGAAGTCCGCGAGCCGGTCGCGCACCAACGGGTCGGCGGTGGCCCCGCGTTCGCGTGCCAGCTCGGTCAACTCGTCCAGCACCCGGCGGTAGCGGGCGGCCTGGTTCATCGCCCCGGCCGCGCGCTCGTGGCCGAGGCTCGTACGGACCAGCGGCCAGCCGCCGTTCTCCGCACCGATCCGGTCGGCGACCGGCACCCGTACGTCGCTGAGGAAGATCTCGCAGAAGTGGGCGTCCCCGGTGAGATCGCGCAGCGGCCGTACGGTGACGCCCGGCGCGTGCGCGTCGATCAGGAGGTAGCTGATGCCCTCCTGGCGCGAGCCCGGTGGCCCGGTGCGGACCAGGGTGAAGAGGATGTCGGCGATGTCGGCCGCGCTGTTCCACACCTTCTGCCCGTTGACCACGTACTCCGCGCCGGGATCGTCGGGGCCGCCGCCCTCGCGCCGCGCGGAGGTGCGCAGCGCGGGGAGGTCGGAACCCGCCTCCGGTTCGGAGTAGCCCTGCGCCCAGACCGTGTCGCCGCGCAGCATCGGCCGCAGGAAGCGCTCCTGCTGCTCCGCCGTGCCGTAGGCGAGGAGGGTGGGCGCCGCGATGCCGAGTCCGGTGCCGAGCGGCCCCGGCACCCTGGCTCGCGCGTACTCCTCCTGGTAGACGACCTGGCGGGCGAAGCTCAGGTCCATGCCGCCGTACTCGCGCGGCCAGCTCGGCCCGGCGTAGCCGGCGTCGTACAGCGTGGCCAGCCACGCCTTCTGCCAGGCCAGGCGTTCGGCGGGCTCCTTGGGGCGGCGGCCGGGGTGGTGTTCCGTGAGGAACCCCCGCAGACGGGTGCGGAACTCGTCGTCGCTCTCCTCCCCGTCCTTCGCGCGCTCCCGCACACCCGACGTCGTCCCGCCGCGCCGCCCGGTCAACGCGGTGCCATCCGGATGGCGCCGTCGAGCCGGACGGTCTGGCCGTTGAGGTAGGGGTTCTCCAGCATCTCGACGGCGAGCCGGGCGAAGTCGTCGGGGTCGCCCAGCCGTCTGGGGTGGGGCACGGAGGCCGCGAGACCCTCGCGGATGTCCTCGCGGAGGCGGCCCAGCATGGGGGTGTCCATGATGCCGGGGGCGATGGTGTTCACCCGGATCTGCCGGCTCGCCAGGTCCCGGGCGGCGACGAGGGTCATCCCGTGCACACCGGCCTTGGCGGCGGTGTAGGAGGTCTGGCCTATCTGGCCGTCGAACGCGGCGACCGAGGCGGTCAGGACCACGGCGCCGCGGTCGCCGTCGACGACCTCGTTGCCGGCGAGCCGGGCGGCGGCCAGCCGCAGCACGTTGTACGTCCCGATCAGGTTGACCCGGACGACCTCGGCGAACGTGGCGAGGTCACCGGGTGCTCCCGCGCGGTCGACGATCCGGGTACGGTCGCCACCCCGGCCGGCGCAGTGCACGACGCAGCGCACCGGTCCGTGCTCCCGGGCCGCGTCGAGGGCGGCGGTGACCGAGACCTCGTCGGTGACGTCCGCGCGCACGAACCGCGCGGCACCGCCCAGTTCGGCGACGGCCTTGACGCCCTGTTCCTCCGAGATGTCGGCGACGACCACGTGTCCGCCGCGGTCGATGATCCGGCGCGCGGTGGCCAGGCCGAGCCCGGAGGCACCGCCGGTGACCAGCGCCGAGGAACCGTCGATGCGCATGCACACTCCCTACAGTCCGAGGGACTTGCCGATGATGGTCTTCATGACCTCGCTGGTCCCGCCGTAGATGCGGGTCACGCGGGCGTCCGCGTACAGCCGGGCGATCGGGGACTCGGTGATGTAGCCGTAGCCGCCGTGCAGTTGGAGGCAGCGGTCGACCACCCGGCCCTGTGTCTCGGTGCAGAACAGCTTGGTGGTGGCCGCGTCCGCGGGGCTCAGCTCACCGGCCACCAGCGCCTCGACCGAGGCGTCGAGCAGGCTCAGCGCCGCCGCCGACTCCGCTGCCATGGCGGCCAGTTCGAACTTGGTGTTCTGGAACTGGGAGAGCGGTCTGCCGAACACCGCCCGGTCGCGGACGTAGCGGACGGTCAGGTCGATGGCGGTACGGGTCTGGGCGACCGCGCCGACGGCGATGGCCAGCCGCTCCTGGGCGAGGTTGCGGCCCAGATGGGTGAAGGCGGCGCCCTCCTCGCCCAGCAGGTTGGCGGCGGGGACGCGGACCTCGTCGAAGGAGAGCTCCACCGTGTCCTGGGTGGCGAGTCCGATCTTCTCCAGCCGCCGTCCGACGGTGTATCCGGGCATGCCCTTCTCCACCACGAGGAGGGAGAGGCCGGTCCGCCGGTCCTCGGGGTCGGTGGCGGTGCGGGCCACGACGATCACCAGGTCGGCGTGGTGTCCGCCGGTGATGAAGGTCTTGGCTCCGCTCAGCACGTAATCGTCCCCGTCGCGGACCGCACGGGTGGCGATCCCGGCGAGGTCGGAACCCGTGCCGGGCTCGCTCATCGCGATCGCGGTGTACAGCTCGCCGGAGGCCAACCCCGGGAACCAGCGCGCCCGTTGGTCCGCGTCCGCGAGGCCGGTGAAGTAGGGGACCACGACGTCGAGATGGGTACGGAGGCCGCCCAGGGTCACCACGGCGCGGGCGCACTCCTCCTGGATGACCACGTTGAAGCGGTAGTCGTCCTGTCCTCCCCCGCCGTACTCCTCCGGGATCGCCGTGCCGATGATGCCGAGCTTGCCCAGCGCGGTGAAGAGTTCCCGGGGGACGAGACCGGCGCGCCGCCACTCCTCGTAGACCGGGGTGACCTCGCGGGCGATGAAGTCGCGGACCAGCTGACGGAAGTCCTCATGGTCCTGCGCGAACAACGACCGGCGCATCGGATCTCCTTCGACTCGGCCAATTCAGTATACGCAATTGGCCTCACCGGGAACAGGAGAACGCCCCGCACAGCGAGACCGTGCGGGGCGCGATGTCAGATCAGTGTCATCAAACAGTGGCATCACATCGGGGTCACCACGTCAGTGCCACCAGGGAATCAGCGCGTCCAGATGGCGGCGCATCCGGTGCCTGGCGAGGCCGGCGTCCCCTTCCAGCACCGCGTCGAGGATGCGCTGGTGCACGTGCTGGACCTCGGCGGCGGCGGTGTCGCCCGGCAGCGGCTGGTCATGGCCGGCCGCGTGTCTGCGGAACAGCTCGGTGATGATTGAGAGGAACAGCGACAGCACGGGATTCTGCGCCAGCTCGGCGAGTTCGGAGTGGAACAGGTCGGCCTTGCGCGGGTCGCCCGCGGGACCCTCGGTCGCCCAGCGCACGGCGTCGCCGAGGCGGCCGGCCACCTCGCCGTCGTCGTGGCGGGCCGCCACCCGGGCGACGATGCCGAGCTCGATGGCGTTGCGGACGATCCGCAGGTCGTCGGCCGTGACGCCCTGGAACTCCAGGAAGAGCGCCATCGTGTCGATGCTGGCCTGCGGTTCGGGGGCGGCGACGATCAGGCCACCGCCCGGCCCCCGGCGCATCCGGGCCACCGAGTGGTACTCCAACAGCCGTACGGCCTCGCGCAGTACGGCCCTGCTGATGCCGTAGCGGGCGAGCAGATCGGTCTCCGAGCCGAGCACCAGGCCGAGTTGCCAGCCGCGCGCGGCGATGTCGTCGTGGATGCGGGCGGCGACCACCTCCGCGAGCTTGGCCCGCGGACCCTCGGCGAGTTCTGGCTCGACCACGGTGCCGGCGATCCGCGGCCCGCGTCGCACCCGGTGCTTCTCGATCCAGCCGGCCACCGACTCCAGATGCGCGCCGAGTTCGGTCTGCGCGCGGGCTCCGTCACCCGCGATCACCGCGTCGACGACCGCGCTGTGCGCCGCGTGCGAGGTCTCCTTGGCGGTGAGCGTCTCCGCTCTGGAGATCCGGCGGGAGGTGTGCGCGTACCGCGCGGTGAGGCGGGTGAGCACGTCGACGAAGAGGTGCAGCACCGGGTTGCCCGACAGGCGGCCGAGCGCGGGGTGGAGCGGGTCCTGGGAGTGGACGCCCGGCTCGTCCGTGTGGGCGAGTTCGTCGGCGAGGGTGGCGCGGAGGGTGTCGATCCCCTCCTCGGTGATCCGGTCCGCGGCGAGTCCGGCGGCGATGGGCTCCAGCAGGAGCCGGGCGTGCAGCAGGTCCGCGACGCTGGTGCCGACGTACTCCAGGTAGATCACCATGGCCCGGGTGGCGGGCCCGGCGTCGGGGGCGGAGACGAAGAGTCCGCCGTTCGGGCCGCGCCGCATCTTCGCGACCTGGTGGTGCTCGACCAGCCGCACCGCCTCGCGCAGCACCGCGCGGCTCACCCCGAAGCGCTCGCGCAGCCCCACCTCGGAGCCGAGCGACTCCCCGACGGGCCAGCCCCGGCGGATCACGTCCGCCTCGATGCGCTGGGCGATCTGCCCGGCCAGGGTGCCGGTCCCGGCCGCTTCGGGATCCGGCTCCGGCTCGCTGTCGGCGGGCTCGACGTCGGCGGCGGTCGCCATGGGTGCACTCCTCGGACGGGGGTCGCGGAGCCCCAGTCTAGTTGTCCGGGGGACGGCCCGGATGCCTGCGAGAGTGCACTCTTTCTCCCCTGCCGGAGAGAAACATCCAGGACGCACCCTGGTCGGCTCCTGGACCCGGCTCTTACAGTGACCTCATAGCGGCGCCTGATCCCAGACGACGAGGAGCGGACAGCGATGCGGCTTGAGTCCTCCCCGGAGCTCGACGCGTTCCGGAAGAAAGTACGGGCCTTCGTCGCGGAGCACGCTCCCGGCGTCAAACGGCACGCGGGGGTCCGCGCGCCCGAGCCCGGTCTCATGCCGGCCGTCCGGGAGTGGACCGCGAAGCTGTACGAGGCGGGCTACCTCGGCATCGACTGGCCGGCCGAGTACGGTGGCCGGCCCGACGCGCATCCGCTCGAACCGTCCGTCGTCGCCGAGGAGATCAGCCGGGCCCGGACCTGGCCGCCGGTCGGCGCCGGCTCGCTGGCGTCGGCCGCCCTGATCGAGTTCGGTACCGACGGGCAGCGCGCCCGTTTCCTGCCGCGCGTCCGCGCCTGCCAGGACGTGTGGTGCCAGTTGTTCAGCGAACCGGAGGCGGGCAGCGACCTGGCGTCACTGCGGACCCGGGCCCGCCGGACGGGCGAAGGCGAGGAGTCGGTGTTCGTCGTCGACGGACAGAAGGTGTGGACCACCAACGGGCAGCACGCGGACATGGGTTACCTCCTCGCCCGCACCGATCCGGACGCGCCCAGGCACCGGGGCATCACCGCGTTCGCGCTGGACATGCGCAGCCCCGGGGTGGAGGTCCGGCCGCTGCGTGAGATCACCGGTACGGCCGACTTCAACGAGGTCTTCCTCGACGGTGTCCGGATTCCGGCGGTGAACGTGATCGGCGAGGTGAACGACGGCTGGCGAGTGGCGATGAGCAGCCTGGGGCACGAGCGCTCCGGCGTGGCCGCGCGCGGGGTCGAACTGATCGCCGTGCTCGACGACTTGCTGCGGCTCGCCGAGGCCACCGCGGTCGACGGGCGGCCGGCGCTCGACGACTCGGCCACCCGCCGGGCGATCGGCGAGCTGGCGGCGCGGGTGCAGGTGAACGCGGCCATGACCGGCCTGGCCCAGTCGCGGATGCTGGCCGGCACCGAGCGGCCCGCCGACGCGCTGCTCGGCAAGATCTTCTTCAGTGAACTCAACCATGATCTGGTCGAGTTCGGGCTGCGGTTGCAGGGCACCGACGGGCTGCTCACCGAGGGCGACCCGGGCGCCGTGGCGGACGGCTGGTGGCAGGACGCGCACCTGTACTCGCGGGCGTTCACCATCGCGGGCGGCGCCAACGAGGTCCTGCGCACACAGATCGCCGAACGCGGCCTCGGGCTCCCCCGCGAACCCCGCCGGTGACGGAGGACCGGGGGGCGCCGGGGCCGCCCGTCTCCCTCCGGCTCCGGCAGCTACGGAGTGCGCAGGAGCAGCGCCCCCGAGGGCACTCCGCCGCCCGCCGTGACCACGGCCGTCCGGGCGCCGTCGACCTGTCGTCCGTGCGCCTCACCGCGTAGTTGCAGCATCGCCTCGCGGACGAAGCCGTAGCCGTGCAAGCGGCCCGCGGAGAGCTGTCCTCCGTGCGGGTTCAGCGGGAGGTCGCCGTCGAGGGCGATCGTCCTGCCGCCGGCGAGGAAGTCGGTGACCTCGCCGGGACCGCAGAAGCCGAGGCCCTCCATCCACGACAGGGCGTTGAAGGTGAACCCGTCGTAGAGGAGGGCGACATCGACGTCGGCGGGGGTGAGGCCGGTGCGGGTCCACAGGTGGGCGGAGGGGCCCAGGGACTGGGGAACGTGGCCGAGGGTGTCCTGGTCCCAGCTGAGCCGTTCCAGGATCGCGGTGCCGGCGGCCTCCACCAGGACGGGCGGCCGGGGGCGGTCGGCGGCGGTCTCGACGGCGGAGACGACGACGGCCACCGCGCCGTCGCACGGCACGTCACAGTCGTAGAGCCCGAACGGGGTGGTGACCGTGCGGGCGGCGTAGTAGTCGTCGAGGGTGAGCGGGTCGCGGTAGAGGGCCTCGGGGTTGCGGGCGGCACCGGCCCGTTCGGTGACGGCGATGGCGGCGAGCGCCTCCCGTCCGACTCCGTAACGGTGCATGTAGTGCGAGGCGTTGCAGCCGATCCACTGCGCGGCCGACACGGCGCCGAAGGGGCTGCGCCACTCGAACATGCCGGTGGCGCGGCCGGTGGCGGCGGGCCATCGGCCGGCCCGGACCAGCGCGTTGTGGGAGGACTCCCAGACCGTGCGGAAGCACAGCACGTGCCGGCAGAGTCCGGCCGCGACCGCGAGCATGCCGGCGGTGATCGAGCCGATCTGCCCGGGGACCTCGCGAGCGCCGTTGACCCAGGTGGGGCGGAGTTGGAGCGCTTCGGTCAGGGCGGTGATCCCACCCTCGCTCATACCGTCCGGCGTCGGTCCCGGGTAGGTGGACAGACCGTCGATCTCGTCCAGGGTGAGGCCCGCGTCGGCGACCGCGGCCAGACAGGCGTCGACGGTGAGCGAGAGGGGGTCGACCATGAGCCGGCGGCCCACACGGGACTGCCCTACGCCGGTGAGCGCGACCCGGTCCTCGTACTTGTGCCGGGACACCAACGGCCGTGGAGCGGTGCGGACTTGGCGGGGCTCGGGCAACGGGCCGGGGGTGTCGGCGTCGGGGTCCGGTTCGAAGAGCGGAAGGTACACGGCGTCGGCCCCGGCGCCGCTGTCGCCCTCGGCGTTCTCGGCGTCGTCGGTCCGCTCGAAGCGGACCCGGACCCGCATGCCGACGCTCACCCGGTCCGGTTCGCAGCCGACGATGTTGGTCGTCAGCCGGGCGCCCTCGTCCTCGGCGAGGGCGACCACCGCCACGACGTACGGGGGCGGGAAGGACGGCAGCCAGCTCTGGTGGGTGACGGTGAACCCGACGACCACCGCCCGCCCCGAGACGGGTTTGAGCGCCACCGAACGGCCGCGGCAGGACGGACAGAGCGGCAGCGGCGGATGGAAGCGGCGTCCGCAGTCGTCGCAGTGGGAGATCCGCAGTACGCCGTCGGCGCCGGAGCGCCAGAACTCGGCGCTGGCGAGGGTGGGTTGGGGCAGCGGCCGGCCGGCCGTCACCGCAGCAGCTCGATGATCGTGGCGTTCGCCGTGCCGCCGCCCTCGCACATGGTCTGGAGTCCGTAGCGCAGGTCGCGGCGGCGCATCCGGGCGAGCATCCGGGTCATCAGGATCGCTCCGGAGCCGCCGAGCGGGTGGCCGACCGCGATGGCGCCGCCGAGCGGGTTGAGCCGCTCGGGGTCGGCGCCGGTCTCGGCCAGCCACGCCAACGGCACCGGTGCGAAAGCCTCGTTGACCTCGAAGACGCCGATGTCGTCGATGGTGAGCCCGGCCCGGCGCAGCACCTTCTCGGTGGCGGGGATCGGGCCGGTGAGCATGGTGACGGGGTCCGCGCCGCTGACCGCGCCCGAGTGGTAGCGGGCGATGGGGGTGAGACCCAGTTCGCGGGCGCGTTCCGTGGTGGTGACGAGCAGGGCGGCGGCACCGTCCGAGATCTGCGAGGAGTTCCCGGCGTGGATCACCCCGTCCTCCTTGAACGACGGTGCGAGGCGGGCCAGCGTCTCCGGTGAGGTGCCCCGGCGCAGCCCCTCGTCCACGGCGAACTTCGTACCGTCGACCTCGATCGGCACCAGGTGGTCGTCGAAGGCCCCGTCGTCGATCGCGGCAGCGGCCTTGGCGTGCGAGGCGGTCGCGAACTCGTCGAGCCGGCTCCGGCTCAACCCCCAGCGTTCGGCGATGAGTTCGGCGCCGACGCCCTGGCTGAAGGTGAACCCGTCGTAGCGTTCGAGGACGGCCGGACCGTAGGGCATGCCCGTGGTGCGGTGCGAGCCCAGCGGGACTCTGCTCATCGTCTCGACACCGCCGGCGACCACGAGGTCGTACTGTCCCGCCATGACGGCGTGCGCGGCGGAGTCGACCGCCTGCTGGCTGGAGCCGCATGCCCGGTTGATGGTCACGCCGGGGACGTGTTCGGGCCATCCGGCGGCCAGGACCGCGAACCTGCCGATGTTGCTCGACTGGTCGCCGACCTGGGTCACGCATCCCCACATCACGTCGTCCACGGTCCCGGGGTCCACTCCGGTGCGCTCCACCAGCGCGCGGAGCACCTCGGCCGACAGGTCCGCCGCGTGCACCCCGGACAGCGAGCCGTCGCGCTTGCCGATGGGGGTGCGTACGGCGTCGACGATGACGGCGTCCCTCATGGTCGGATCCTCTCGTTCGGCCGGCCGCGCTGTACGGCGGCGCCACTGTCGAGCAGTTCGTCCAGGCCCTCGACCCCCCAGCCGCGGAGCACGGCGGCGGTGTCGGCGCCGACGGCCGGTGCGGTGGTGCCGGGGCTGGTGCGCGTGGCGGAGAACCGGGGGGCCGCGGCGGGCTGTACGACCCCGTCCCGGTCGACCAGGCCGGCGCGGGCCCGCAGCTGCGGGTGGGCCGCCGCCTCGGTGAGGCTGAGGACCGGTGCGACACAGGCGTCGGTCCCCAGGAAGAGTTCCGCCCACTCGTCCCGGGTGCGCTGCGCGAACCGCTCCGCGAGGCGGCGGCGCAGGTCCGGCCAGGTGGACCGGTCGTGCTGGCGGTCCGGGTCGACGTCGAGGCCGAGCAGTTCGACCAGGCGCCGGTAGAACTTGGGCTCCAGGGCGCCCACCGCCATGTGCCGGCCGTCCCGGGTGCCGTACACGGCGTAGAACGGCCAGCCGCCGTCGAACCGGTTGACGCCCCGCTCGTCGGTCCACTCGCCGCGGCCGAGCTTGCCGAAGGTGCTCGCCAGCAGGTGGGCGGTGCCGTCGACGATCGCGGCGTCCACGACCTGTCCCCGGCCGGTCCGCCGCACGGCGTGCAGCGCGGCCAGGACGCCGATGACGAGGTAGCAGCCGCCGCCCCCGAAGTCGCCGACGAGGTTGAGCGGGATCGTCGGAGGGCCGCCCGCCTCGCCGATCGCTCCGAGCGCGCCGGTGACCGCGATGTAGGTGAGGTCGTGACCGGCCGTGGCGGCCAGCGGGCCGTCCTGGCCCCAGCCGGTCATCCGGCCGTACACCAGGCGGGAGTTGCGGGCCAGGCAGTCGTGCGGGCCGATGCCCAGCCGTTCGGTGACGCCGGGGCGGAACCCCTCGATCAGGATGTCGGCGCGTCCGACGAGGGCGAGGAGCGCGGCGCGCGCGGAGTGCCGCTTGAGGTCCAACACCACTGATTTCTTGCCCCTGTTGAGGACGTCGGCGGGTCCGCCCGCATCTGCTTCGGCGGCTCGTGCGGGCCGGTCCACGCGCACGACCTCCGCGCCGAGGTCGGCGAGGAACATGCCGGCGAACGGACCGGGGCCGATCCCGCCCAGTTCGACCACCCGGCAGCCGGCCAGTGGCCCTGCCACCGTCATCGCCCCTTCCACACCGGCGGGCGTTTCTCGGCGAACGCCGCCGCGCCCTCCCGGGCGTCCTGCGAGGAGAAGACCGGCGCGGCGATCTCGGCCTGTCTCGCCCAGCCCTCCGCCGCCGTCCAGCCGGCCGCGGAGCGCGCTATCTCCTTGGTGGCCGCCACGGCGAGAGGGCCGTTGGCGGCGATCGCCCCGGCGAGTTCCAGCGCCCCGGCGAGGGCCTCGCCCTCGTCGGTGAGCCGGTTGACCAGGCCGACCGAGGCCGCGCGTACGGCGTCGACCGGGTCGCCGGTGAGCAGCAGTTCCAGGGCGATCGCGTACGGGATGCGCTGCGGCAGTCGCAGCGCGGCGCCGGCCCGCGCGACGAGCGACCGCTTCACCTCCGGTACGCCGAACCGCGCGGTGCGGGCCGCCACGACGAGATCGCAGGCCAGCACGAGTTCGAAGCCGCCGGCCAGGGCCCAGCCCTCGACCGCGGCGATCAGCGGTTTGCGCGGCGGGGTCACGGTGATCCCGCACAGTCCCCGGCCCTCGATCGCGGGGGTCTCGCCGCGCAGCCACGCCTTGAGGTCCATCCCGGCCGAGAACGTGCCGCCGGCGCCCGTGAGGACGCCGGCCCGCAGGTCGTCGGACTCGTCGAGTTCGTCCACGGCCGCCGCCACCCCGGCGGCCACCGAGGCGTCCAGCGCGTTCCTGACCGTCGGCCGGTTGATCGTGATGACCTGGACCGCGCCACGGCGCTCCACCAGCACCTCGTCCGACACGTTGTCTCCTTCAGGTGTTGTCGTTCGTCAACGGCACCGCGAATCGGGCCAGTTCGTGGGCGACCATGCCGTCAAGACCGGCGGCGGGGGGCGCGGGCAGGGTGAGGGGAAGGTCCCGGCTCGGGAGGAGGACGACGGCCGTGCCGGGCGTCGTCACCTCGCCCCGCTGGTTCTCGCAGCGCACCGCGAGGTGCACCTCGTCACCGTCGGCCGTCCGCCGCTTGTCCACGACCCGGCCGCGCACCCAGGTGGTGTCGCCGAGGTAGTTGAAGCGGCGGTGTTCGCAGCGCAGCCGCCACAGCCAGCCGTCGTCGCCGATCCAGTCGGTGAGCAGGTGGCAGAGCCAGGTCTCGCGCATGCCCCCGTAGTCGTAGGGGTTCGGCAGGCCGAGTTCGCGGGCCCGTTCGGGCTCCCAGTGCAGGCGTTGCACGGTGTCGGGGATGTTGAGCGGGTTGGGCGGGTAGAGCCCGGGGGCCTTGCGCCGGACCCGGGCGGAGAGGCCGAAGACACCGGGCGGGGTGAGCTGCATACCCCAGCCGAGATGCCAGACGACGACGTCCGTGGTGGTGAGCGGCCCCTTCACCCTCGGCTGCGGTTCGTCGCCGATCTGCACGTCCTCCCAGTAGCGTGGTTCGGGGCCGCGTCTGGTCTCGGCCGCGTAGGCCGCGTCGATCCGGGCGAGCTGCGCGGCCGTGTACGGCTCCTGGACGAGCCGTTCCTTGGCCCGCTTCTTGGACGCGTGCCGCTCGGTGTTGATCCAGGTCCCGCGCCGCACGGCGTGCAACTCGCCCTGCCCGTCGGCGTAGAGGTAGTCGCGGACGACGTGCGCGGAGCGGCCGCCGAAACTGCTGCGCCTCGGCTCGACGCCGACCTGCGTCTCCAGCATCCGGCAGCGGTCGCCCAGCCGGAGGGGGCGCCACCACTCGTACTCCATCACCGCCTGGTAGGAGCCGAGCCCGGCGAAGGGGTCGCCCTTCAGCAGCGCCTTGGTCGCCGGGTCGGGCGTGGGGGCGGCGTCCTCGCCCATGGTGTAGAGGAAGGTGGGCGGCGCCACGAGCGTTCCCCAGCGGCTCCTCTTCCCGTGCTCGGGGTCGCAGTACAGCGGATTGTCGTCGCCGTAGCCGTACGCGAAGTGGCGGACGCCGTCCTGGCTCACCTCGAGGTTGTGCGGCGGGTTGCGCTGCGGTACCGGGATGCCGAGGCGGCGCCGGGAGCGCTCGATCGCCTCGTCGGTCAGCGCGCCGAAGCGCTCCGTGCCGGTGCTGGTCATCGGTTCCTCCTCGGACGCTCAGGCCGTCGTGGGGTGGGCGAGGCGGGCGCGCACCAGGTCCAGCAGCTCCGTCCGGCCGACCTTTCCGGACGGTGTGCGCGGCAGGGCGTCGAGCACGACGACATGGGCGGGCACCTCGTACGGCAGTAGCTGCTTCCGGCACAGGGCGACCAACTCGTCCGCTGTGGGCGGCGGTTGGCCCGGCTCCGTCTCGACAGCGGCCACCGGTATCTCGCCCAGGCGCGGTTCGGGCAGTCCGGCGACGGCCGCCTCACGCACCGACGGGTGTGATTCCAGGGCGCGTCGGACGGTCTCGGGCTGGACCTTGAAGCCGCCGCGGACGATGGCGTCGTCGGCGCGGCCCTCGATCCACACGAAGCGGTCGGTGTCGATGCGGGCCAGATCGCTGGTGCGCACCCAGGTACGACCGCCCTTGGTGCTCTGTTCGGTGCGCACCTCCAGCCGCCCGGTCCGTCCGGCGGGCAGTTCGGTGCCGTCGTCTCCGGTCACCCGGAGGTCGACGCCGGGGAAGGCGCGTCCGGCGCTGCCCGCCTTCCGCCGCCACCACCTCTGGTGCAGCGGCAGGGTCCAGCCGGCTACGGCGCCGGCGAACTCGGTCGCGCCGTAGGTCATCAGGATCGGGATGCCGTACCTGTGGAAGAAGGCGTCGGCGAGCTCGGCCGGGCAGGGCGCGGTGCCGGAGGTGACGACCTGGAGGCTCGCCAGCCGCTCGGCGGGCACGTCGGCGTCGAGTACGGCGCGGATGGCGGCGGGCACCAGGTTCGCCGCCCGCAGTCCGTGCCGTTGCACCGCGTCGGCCCACGGTTCCACCGCGAACCTCGGCAGCAGCACCATGCGGCGGCCGGTGGCGAGACAGGCCAGCGCCCGCCACAGTCCGCCGATGTGCACGAGCGGGGCGGCCACGAGGGACGCCGAACCCGACAGCAGGCGGCCGGACTTGGGTGTCTGGCCGCCCGAGACGAGCGCCTGGTCGAGCTGCTCGTCGCGCAGGCGCACCCGCTTGGGCGGGCCGGTGGTGCCGGAGGTGAGCATCTCCACGGCGATGCCGGGACTCGTGGGGGTGCCGGTGGGCGTGGTGCCGCCGATGGCGCGTACGGCACCGTCGAGGCCCAGTTCCAGCGCCGTGCCGTGTCCGGTGACCGCGGCCAACACCCCCTCGCGGGCGAGGGGTTCGGGGCCCGAGACGACGACGGGTGGTGCGCAGCGGGTGACGTCGGCCGTCAGCCGTGCGGCGGGTTGCAGCGGGCTGAGCATCACCAGGCAGCGCCGGGAGGCGATGACGGCGGCGACGACCGCGATGTGCTCGGGCCGGTTCTCCAGTACGACTCCGACGCGGCCCCCGGCGCCCGCTCCCGCGGTGTCGAGCACGTCACCGACCTCACGGGCGGTCCGCTGCACCTGTCCCCATGTCCACCACACCCCGTCGTGCTCGATCGCCTCGGCGCCGGGTGGCGCTTCGGCCAGCAGCACGGACAGTCGGTCGCGAATTCCCACGTGATCAGCCTTTCGGGAGGCCGAGGTGACGCACTGCGCCATTCCTCAACAGAGTACACTTATTGGCCGCCTTGAGGAGCACATACTCCGTTGAGGGTTCCTATCGCGCCATTTGAGTGCACTGAATGTTCGGGCTTCAGATCCCTGTCAGCTCCGCCAGCCGGGCCCGGTGCGTCACGGGGGCGCCGAACAGGTGCTCGCTCGACTTCGCCCGCTTCAGATACAGATGGGCGTCGTGCTCCCACGTGTAGCCGATGCCGCCGTGGATCTGGAGGTTCTCCTTCGCCGCGTGGGTGAAGGCGTCGGAGCAGTACGCGGCGGCGAGCGCGGCCGGCGCCGACAGCGCGGCCGGCTCCCGCGCGGCCACGGACGCGGCGTGGTAGGCCGCCGAGCGTGCCGACTCGACCTCCAGCAGCATGTCCGCGCACTTGTGCTTGATCGCCTGGAACGATCCGATCGGCCGGCCGAACTGCACCCGGATCCCGGCGTACCCCACCGCCGCGTCCAGACATGCCTGCGCACCGCCCACCTGCTCGGCGGCGAGTGCCACGAGGGCGAGATCGGTCACGGCGCGCAGATACGCGGAGGCGTCGCCGTCCGGGCCGATCCGCCGCGCGGGCGCGCCGTCCAGATCGATCCTGGCCAGCCGCCGGGTCGGGTCGAGCGCGTCGAGCCGGGCCCGCGTCACCCCGGGCGCACCGCCCTCCACGGCGAACAGGGCCGGCCCGGTGTCCGCGCGCGCCACGACGAGCAGCAGTCCCGCGCTGTCGCCGTCGATCACGAACATCTTGGTGCCGGAGAGCGTCCAGCCACCCGCTCCGCGGTGCGCCGCGGCGGTGACGTCCTCGGGCCGCCACGATCCGCTCTCCTCGGCGAGCGCCAGGGTGGCGGTCAGCGAACCGTCGGCGATCGCGGGCAGCCAGCGCGCCTTCGCGGTGCCGTCGCCGCTGACGGTCAGCGCCTGGCCGGCCAGGGCCACGGTCGCGAAGTACGGCGACGGCAGCAACGACCGGCCCAACTCCTGTACGACCACGCCCAGTTCGACCGGGCCGCATCCGGCTCCGCCGTACTCCGTCGGCAACGCCATCCCCTGGAGGCCGAGTTGGCCGGCCATCTGACGCCAGAGCGCCGGGTCGTGGCCCTCCTCGGACTCCGACCACCGGCGCACCGCCGCACTCGGCGACTTCTCCGACAGGAACCGGCGCAGTATCGCCCGGAGTTCGTCCTGCTCCTCGGTGAGCGTCAGCGCCACCTGGTGCCTCCTCGTCGGGGTTCAGCCCGAGGTCTTCGACCGCAGATATTCTGGGAAGTCAGGCATGCGGGCCCGGTCGACGATCTCGATCCGCACACCTGCCGGGTCCAGCAGATAGGCGAAGACCGCCGGAGACCCGTCGACCACCGCGCAGGCCTCCAGGGCGAACCCGGCCTCCTGGAGCCGCTTGGCCGTCGCCGGGACGTCGTCGCAGAAGTAGCCGAGGTGGTGGGTCGCCGCGTGGGGGGTCGCGGTCCACGGGGTGCCGGGGATCTCCTGCACGAGTTCGACGTGCGGGGCGTCGAGGGAGTAGGCGAAGCGCAGGCACAGCGTGCGCTCCCCGTCGGCGAGCCGGACCGGCAGCTCGACGGCGAGCGTGTCCGTCCAGCGGTAACCCGCGATCCCGGTCAGCGCGGACTTCCCCGCCGCCAGGTCCGGCACCACGATCCCGGTGTGGTAGAGATCCGTCGCGTCGAGGGGGCGGGGCACGGCCCGTGCGCCGCTCACCAGGCGAGCCGGAGGGACTTGAGGCCGTACATGTTGCCGTGCTGCTCCAACTCCTGGCCGGGCGTGAGCCGGTAGTCGGGGATCCGCTTGTGCCACTCCTCGACGGCCACGTTCAGTTCGAGCCGGGCGAGGTGGGAGCCGAGGCAGCGGTGGGGGCCGGAGCCGAACGCGACGTGGTTGGTGGTCTCCCGGTGCGGGTCGACCTCCAGCGGGTTCTCGAACCGGGCGGGGTCGCGGTTGGTGACCGCGAGCGGAAGCATCACCATCTCGCCCGCCCGGACCGGGCAGCCGCCGATCTCCACGTCCTTCGCCGCCTTGCGGGCCGGGACGACGAAGGAGTAGACGCGCAGCGTCTCCTCCACGCTCGTGGCGATGAGCGAGGGGTCGGCGACGATGGCGGCGCGCAGCTCCGGGTGGGTGGCGAGGTGGTACAGCGCCCAGCCGATCGAGATGGGTACCGTGTCGAAGCCGGCCTGGAACATCAGCACGCAGAAGGCGTGCATGTCCCGGTCGCCGATCGGCTCGCCGTCGATCCGCCAGGTCATCGCGCGCGACAGCAGGTCGTCCCGGGGCTCCCGGCGGCGCAGGGCGATCTGCTCCTCGAAGTAGTCCGACACCTCGTTCATGGCCGCGATCTGGCGGGCGCCGTCCGGGTCCTCGGCGTAGGAGAGGTGCAGGATGCTGTGCACCCACGCCAGGAAGGTGGCCAGGTCCTCCTCGGGCAGGCCCATCAGCCGCATGAAGATCAGGGTGGGGAAGCGACGGGCGAACGCGTCGAGGACGTCGGTGCCTCCGGTCTCCCGTACCGCGTCGATCAGGTCCGCGGCGACCCGGCGGATCTCCGTCTCCCGTGCGGCGACGGCGTTCGGTGAGAAGTCCTTGCCGAGCAGCCGGCGCCACTTGCCGTGCAGGGGCGGGTCGAGCATCTCGGGGATCCACAGGAACCGGGGGTTGGGTTCGAGGGCCGTCACCGAGGTGCTGGAGAAGGTCTCCCAGTCCTGAAGTGCCCGCTGGACGGCGGGGCCGTCGGTGACGACCCAGTAGCCCTGCGCGATGGTGCTCCGGAAACCGGAGTGGGCACGGGACATCTCGTCCCACCGGTGCTGGTGGCTGAGGACCGGACCGCCGAGACGGTTGTCGAAGTGGTAGGCGGGCACGCCTTCGTGGGTGCCCTCGGGTTCGAGGGTCGTGCTCATCGCGGGTCCTCTCTTCGTTGTGCGGGGCCGAGCGCCGAAGGGCCGTCGCGCGTCGTCACGGCGGCGCCGGACGCGGGCGGCAGGGAAGGTCCGCGTCAGCTGACAGCGCCGTCGATCTTGAGGGCGAGGAGTTCCTCCTGGCTGATGCCGAGCGACAGCAGCACCTCGTCGGTGTGCTCCGCGAACTGCGGCGCACGGGTCAGGGCGGCCGGGGTCTCGTCGAACTGGACGGGATTGGCGACCAGTTCGCGCTCGACGCCGTCGGCGTCCACGAGCGGCGCGATGAGCCCGTTGGCGCGCAGCGAGGGGTCCTGGCCGACCTCCCAGCCGTTCTGCACGGCCGCCCACTGTCCCTCGCCCCGGGAGAGGATCTCCACCCACTCCGCGAACGGGCGGCCGGCGATGATCGCGGCGACGAGTTCCGCGGCCTCGGGCGCGTTCGCCATCAACTTCTCGGTGCTGTCGAACCGTTCGTCGGCGGCGAGTTCGCCGCGGCCGGCCAGTTCGCAGAACTCCGCCCAGTACCGCCCGGGTTGGAGCATCGACAGTTCGATCCACCGTCCGTCGGCGGTGAGATACGCGCCGATGAGCGGGTTGGTGGCGGAGCCGTGGCGTGGCTGGTTCCGGGGCGGGAGGGGTCCGCCGGCCATCAGCGCGAGGTTGACGGTGAACTGGGTGGCCCACGCGCCGACTCCGAGCAACGAGACGTCCACGACGGAGGGCCGGCCGGTCGTGGCCCGGGAGTAGAGGGCGGCGGCGATGCCCCCGGCGATCGTCAGTCCGCCCATCGAGTCGCCGTAGGCACCGGCGGGCATCCGGGTCATGCGGTCCGCGCCGGGGGTCGTGACACCGGCGGCGCTGCCGCCGCGCGCCCAGAAGGCGGTGCTGTCGTAGCCGCCCTTGTCCGCCTCGGCGCCTCGGGCGCCGAAGCCGCTGCCGCGTACGTAGATGATGTCGGGGTTGACCGCGCGCACGTCTTCCACGTCGATGGCCAGCTTCGCGCGGGCCTCGGGCAGGAAGTTGGTGAGGAACACGTCGCTGGTGCGGATCAGTTCGTCGAGCACCCGCCGGGCGCCCGGCTTCTCCAGCGCGAGTCCGACGCTGCGTTTGCCCCGGTTGGGTCCCTCCATGATCGGGAAGAACGACGAGCCCTCGCTGGTGGCCTCGTAGCCGAGCACCCGGACCAACCCGCGCTGCGCGTCGCCGCGTTCGGCGTGTTCGACCTTGATGACCTCGGCTCCCCAGTCGGCGAGGACGGCGCCCGCCGCCGGGACGAAGGTGAACTGCGCGACCTCCAGCACCCGTATGCCCTGCATCGGGTTCGGCATCGGATCAACCCCTCCTGACGTAGGTGCGCCCACTCACCGGGATCACCTCGGACCGGGCCGACGGCCCGGAGTCAGAGTAGGTGTGACTTCGCATGCAAGGAAGACACCGGACGGAAATTACGTACACTTATTTCAGATCAAGCTCCCCACAGTTCGCCTTATTCGGGGGTACGGGGCGCCTATTTCGTCCACTCTTTCGCGCGGAGGACCGATGCTGGACTTCTCAGTCGAACCCGAGTTCCAGGCCAAGCTCGACTGGGCCGCGGCCTTCCTGCGGGAGGAGGTCGAGCCACTCGACCTCCTCTTCCCGCACGGCGGCGACCCCTACGACACCCGCAACGAGAAGGCCCGCGCCATCCTCCGGCCGCTCCAGGCACAGGTCCGCGCGCAGGGCCTGTGGGCCTGCCATCTCGGCGCCGAACTCGGCGGCCCCGGCTACGGACAGGTGAAGCTCGCCCTCCTCAACGAGATCCTCGGCCGCTCCTACTGGGCCCCCACGGTGTTCGGCACCGCGGCCCCCGACACCGGCAACGCGGAGATCCTGGCGATGTTCGGCACCGAGGAGCAACGGAGGCGGTACCTCCAGCCGCTGCTCGACGGCGACATCGTCTCCACCTTCTCGATGACGGAGCCCCAAGCCGGCGCGGACCCCAAGGAGTTCGTCTGCCGGGCCGAGCGGGACGGGGAGGAGTGGGTGATCGACGGGGAGAAGTGGTTCTCCTCCAACGCCCGGTACGCGGCCTTCCTCATCGTCATGGCCGTCACCGACCCGGAGGCGCCGCCGCACTCCCGGATGTCGATGTTCATCGTCCCCGCCGAGACCCCGGGCATCGAGATCAAGCGCAACGTCGGCACCATGGACGAGCGCGATTCCCTCGACGAGGGCATCCACGCCTACATCCGCTACCACCAGGTACGCGTCCCGCTCGACGCCATGCTCGGCGGCCCCGGCGAGGGCTTCAAGGTGGCGCAGGCCCGCCTCGGGGGCGGCCGTGTGCACCACGCCATGCGCGCGGTCGGCAAGTGCGCCCGCGCCTTCGACATGATGTGCGAGCGGGCGCTGTCGCGGCGCACCCAGGGAACCCTGCTCGCCGACAAGCAGGCCGTGCAGCAGTTCATCGCGGACTCCTGGCTGGAGTTGCAGCAGTTCCGGCTGCTCGTCCTGCACACCGCCTGGATCATCGACAACCGGCCGCACGGCGCCGCCCGCACCCAGATCGCCATGTGCAAGGTCGCCACCGCCAAGGTGCTGCCCGACATCGTGGGGCGGGCCCTGCATCTGCACGGCTCGCTCGGCACCACCAACGAACTGCCCCTGGCCCGCTGGTGGATGGCCGCCCCCAACCTCGCCCTCGCCGACGGCCCGACCGAGGTGCACCGCACCACGATCGCCAGGCAGGTGCTGAAGGAGTACCGGCCCGCCGAGGGGATGTTCCCCAGCGAGCACATCCCGCCGAAGCGGGAAGCGGCCCGCAAGCGGTACGCGCACATCATCGGGGACGAGAGCCTGACGGGCCGGGCGGACGCATGACCGGGGAACCCGCGAAGTCCTCCCCCGCGCCCGCGGACCTCTTCGACCTCTCCGGAAAGGTCGCCCTGGTCACCGGCGGCAGCCGGGGTCTCGGGCGGGAGATGGTGCGGGCCTTCGCCGCCGCGGGGGCGGACGTGGTGATCGCCAGCCGCAAGGCCGAGGCGTGCGAGACGGCCGCCGCCGAGGTACGCGCCCTCGGCCGGCGGGCGCTGCCGGTCGCCGCCCACGTCGGCCACTGGGACGACCTCGGCCGGCTCGCCGACACCGCCTACGACACGTTCGGCAGGGTCGACGTCCTGGTCAACAACGCCGGCATGTCCCCGCTCGCCCCGTCCTCGGCCGAGACCGGCGAGGAACTCTTCGACAAGGTGATCGGCGTCAACTTCAAGGGCCCGTTCCGGCTCGCCTCGCTGATCGGCCGGCGGATGGCGGAGGCGGGCGGCGGCTCGATCATCAACGTCTCCTCGTCGGGGGCGCTGATGCCGCAGCCCCGGTTCGGGCCGTACGCGGGCGCCAAGGCCGCCCTGAACGCGCTGACCACCGTCTTCGCCCTGGAGTACGGCCCGACGGTGCGCGTCAACACCATCTCGGCCGGACCGTTCCTGACCGATGTCTCCCGCTCCTGGGCCCCGGAGTCCCGGCAGAGCACCCGCAGCGCGATCGGCCGGCCCGGCCGGCCGGAGGAGATCGTCGGCACCGCGCTCTACCTCGCGAGCGACGCGGCCAGTTACACCACGGGAGCGCTGATCCGGGTGGACGGCGGTCTGTATTAGGGGAGTTGGGGGGTGATCGCGGACGCGGTCACCCCAGCAGCTCCAGGGCGTCGTCGAGCAGCACCGGGAGCGCGGGCAGCATGCGCCGGTGCATGTCCTTCAACCGGCCCGTCTTGTGGGCCCGTTTGATGAGCAGCGCCGTCGCCGCGGACTCCTTGTACTTGGTCAGTGCCTCGAACCAGGGCAGCGCGTCGAGCGGTTCGCCGCGCGCCCGCTGGTAGGCGTCCAGGAGTTCCGCCTTGCGGGGCATCCCGGTCGGTTCGGCGGAGAGGGCGGCGGGGTGGCACGCCTCGTCGGTGAAGAAGGTCAGCCAGGTCACGTCGACCCTGGGGTCGCCGAGCGACCAGATCTCCCAGTCGATGACCGCGGTGACCGACCCGCCCTCGCACAGGGTGTTGCCGAGCCGGTAGTCGCCATGGGTGAAGACCGGGTCCATCGCGCGGGGCACGGTGGCGTGCAGCCGCCCGGCCACCTTCTCGTACCCCGTGCGGAGTTCTTCGGGGACGGTGGTGAACGCGCGTGTCCAGCGGCCGATCTCGTCGTCGAGCGAGACCACCGGCTCCCCCGCCCGCACGAACTCGCGCGGGTCGACGCGGTGCAGGGCGGCGAGCAGCCGGGCCGCGTCCAGGGCGCGGGCGCGCACCTGCTCGGCGGGGACCGTGCCGCGCGGTACGAGAACCGGCTCCACGCACTCACCGGGCACCAGCTCCATCGCCACGAAGGGCGGGACGCCGGGCGGCTCGCCCTCGTGGTGGAAGAGCACCTTCGGCACCCGTACGCCCGGACGGCCCGCCAGGGCCTCCATGATCCGCCCCTGCCGCAGTACGTCCCGGTTGCGCACCGGCGCCAGGCCGGGCGGGGCCACCTTGAGGACGACGCGTTCGTGCCCTGCCGGGGCGTCCGACAGGGTGACCACGTAGGTCAGGCTCGACGTGCCCCCGGTCAGCGGCTCGACGCCGCGCACACCGGCCCCCGGGGCCCACCGCCGTACCGCGGCCGCGGTGCGCGCGGTCAACTCCCTTGTCGGTTCAGTGCCGTTCATGGCCGTGCTCATCGCTTCGACCTGCCCTTCTCGGCGGGATGGTCAGCCGGTGGCCGGCCGGCCCTCGGCGGTCAGGGCCGCCACGATGTCCCGGCGTACGAGCTTGCCGGTGGCGGTGCGCGGCAGCTCGGGCCAGTAGGTGATGCGGTCGGGTGTCCGCGATCCGCGCAGGGTGTCGCGTACCGCCGTGCGCAGCTCCCCGGGGTCGACCCGGGCGCCGGCGCGGGTGACGACGACCGCCTCGATGCGCTGGCCCCACTCCTCGTCCGGGACGCCGACCACCACGGCGTCGAGCACGCCCGGCTGCCGGAGCAGGACGTCCTCGATCTCGGCCGGGGCGATGTTCTCGGCGCCCCGGATGATGGTGTCGTCGGCCCTGCCCTCGACATACAGGTAGCCGGCGGTGTCGAGCCGGCCCCGGTCGCGGGTGGGGAAGAAGCCGCGCTCGTCGGTGGCGGAGCCCTGTCCCGCGTACTCGCCGGAGACCTGTTCGCCCCGTACCCAGATCTGGCCGGGCCGCCCCCCGCCGAGGACCGCGCCGGACTCGTCGCGGATCTCCAGTTCCACGCCGGGCACCGGCAGCCCGGCCGAGCCGAGCCGCGCCCGGATCTCGGGATCGGTGCCGGCGACGGCCGCCCGGTGCTCGTCCGGGCCCAGGACGGAGATCGTGGAGGAGGTCTCCGTCAGCCCGTAGGCGTTCACGAACTGCACGTGCCGCCACTCCCCGAGCGCGGCCTCGATCACCCGGCGCGGCATCTTCGCCCCGCCGTAGGCGAGCGTACGCAGGGTCGGCACCGACCGGTCCAGGCCGTCGGTGTCCATGATCCGCGCGAGCATCGTCGGCACCACCATCGCGTGCGTGATCCGCTGTTCGCGTACGAGGTCGAGCCAGCCCCGCGGGGTGAACTGTTCGAGGGTGAGCGTGCGGCGCCCCGCGTAGAGGTTGCTCAGCACGTTCGACACGGCGGCTATGTGGTACGGCGGAACACTCACCAGCGCCGCCTCGTCGGGGTCCGCCCCGGCGAACTCCACGGTGCCGAACACGTACGACATCAGGTTGTGGGGGCGCAGGAGCACACCTTTGGGGGCCGCGGTCGTGCCGCTGGTGTAGATGATGACGGCCGGGGCGTCGGAGGCGGCCGGACCGTCGCGGCCGTCCGCGCCGGCGGCGGCGGTCTCCAGCCAGCGCGCCGGAGTGAGCACCGGCAGCCCGGCCCGGCGCAGCACCTCGGCCTGTTCCGGGTCGGCGATGCCGAGGGCCCGCGGGTGGTTGGCCAGCAGTACCGCCAACTGGGCTTCGCCCAAGCGGTAGTTGACGGGTACCAGGGGCACCCCGGCGTGGGCGGCGGCGAACAGCGCGACCGGGAAGGCCGGTCCGTTCACGGCGAGGTGGAGGATCGCGTCGGCGCCGGCCTCACGGACGGCGCGGGCGCCTCCCGCGGCGAGCGCGCGCAGGCGCCGCGGGGTGAGTCCGTCGTGGTTGCGTCCGACCACGATCCGGTCGCCGAACCCGTCGGCGGCCATGTCGAGCAGTGTCGTCAGGTTCATCGGCCCGGCCCCGCCCTCAGTCCGAGGCCGGCAGCGGCTTGGGGCCCTTGACGGCCAGTGGTACGCCGTTGACGGCCAGGGTCCCCGGTCCGGCCTTGGTGCACAGCAGTTCCACGCCGAGCCCTTCGTCGGCATAGCGCTTGCCGAGCAGCGAGCCGCCCGTCCGCTCCGGCGCGGGGACGCCGGTGGTGGCGGCCTCTCCCCCGCCCGGCTCGGTCATCACCGCCCCTCCGCAGGTGATCTCCAGGTCGCCGCCGGGCGCCCGCACGACGACCACCGTCGTCGTGTCGACCGTACTGGCGAGCATCTGCCCCACGCGTGGCTTCATCGCAGCTTCCTCCGCGGCTCTCGACCTGCCGTCCGGCGAAAAAGAGTATACGGCTTACCGCGATCACGTCGAGGGAAGGAACGGGGCGTCCCGGTGAGTGGGCGGTACCCGGCGGCGACCGCGGCCGGCGGATCTACGCTTCGCCGATGGACCTCACAACCGTCCGTTACGCGGTCTCCGACCACGTCGCCACCGTCACGCTGGACCGGCCGCACGCCATGAACAGCTTCACGCAGGAGATGCTCGACGACTTCTCCCGGATCTGGCACACCGTCAAGGAGGACGACGACGTGCGCGTCGTCGTCCTGCGCGGGGCGGGCGAGCGCGCGTTCAGCACCGGCATGGACGTCAAGGAGGGCATCGACCGCCACCCCAACGTCTGGTCCCAGACCGACCCCGGGGAGAAGCTGTCGCCGAAGCTCAACCGGGTGTGGAAACCGCTGGTGTGCGCGGTGCGGGGGATGGCCGCGGGCGGCGCCTTCTACTGGCTCAACGAGGCGGACATCGTGGTCTGTTCGGAAGACGCGACGTTCTTCGACCCGCATGTCAGCTACGGCCTCACCGCGGCCCTGGAGCCGATCGGACTGGCCCGGCGCGTCCCGCTCGGCGAGGCGCTGCGGATCGCGCTGCTGGGCCTGGACGAGCGGGTCTCCGCGGCCCGCGCCCTCCAGATCGGCCTGGTCAGCGAGGTGATCCCGGGCGAGCGGCTGTGGGAACGGGCCGACGAGATCGCCCGCGTCATCGCCGCCAAGCCGCCCGCCGCGATCCAGGGCACGGTCCGGGCGATCTGGGAGTCGCTGGACGCGACCCGCACCCAGGCCCTGCGCACCGGCCTCTCCTACACCCAGCTGGGCAACCCGCTCGGCAAGGCCGAGGTCGACCGCTCAACGGTCTCCCGCGGGCAGTGGACACTGCGCTGACACCTCCCTACCCTCCTAAAAAGAGGGCACTGATTCGATCCAGGAGGTGGATATGCGGTTCGGCATGCCATGGCCGGGACCCGAGGTGGGGCGCGAGGCCGAGGAAGCCGGCGTGAGCGCCTTCTGCGCCGCTGAGTTCGCCGACCACGACGCCTACGTCACCCTGGCGGAGATCGTCGCCCACACCGAGCGCGCGCTCGTCGGGCCCGCCATCGCGTACGCGTTCTCCCGCACCCCCTACGCCCACGCCACCGCCCTGCGGCAGCTGCACGCCCAGGCTCCCGGCCGGCTCTTCCTCGGGCTCGGCAGCGCCGCGTTCCGCGTCAACCGCGACTGGCTCGGGGTACCGGCCGAGCGGCCGGTGGCCCGGATCGCCGACACCGTCGCGGCCGTCCGGACCTGGCTGCACGCGGAGAACGGCCAACCCGTGCGCCACACAGGGGAGTTCTACGCCATCGACGCCGACGTACGCGCCCCGGTGCTCGGCCGGCTCGACATCCCCGTCCTGCTCGCCGCGTTCAACTCCGGGATGGCCACCACCGCGGGCCGGGTCGCCGACGGCGTCGTCGGACACGGCCTCTTCACCCGCTCCTGGTGGAACGACGTCGTACGCCCCGCCGTGCGCCGGGGGGCGGGTGAGAAGCCGCGCTCCCTCGAACACGGCTGGCTCATCACCGCGATCGACGACGCCGCGCCCGAGCGCGCCGTCGCGGACGCCCGGCGCATGATCGCCTTCTACCTCACGGTCCGGACCTACGACCCCTTCGTCGCCCGGCACGGCTGGGAGGGCCCGGTCGAGCGACTCCGGTCGGCCTTCCGCACCGGGGACACCGACGCCATGGCCAAGGCCGTCACCGACGAGATGGTCACCTCGATCGCCCTCTGCGGCACCACCGCCGACGCCCGGACCGCCCTGGCCGCGCGCGCCGACGCGCTCCCCCGCGACGTCGGCTACTTCGCCCCGCCCACCTTCCTGGTCGGCCGCAAACGCCGTGCCGCGTACGCCCGTTCCAGCCTGGCGCTGCTCGACGCCCTGCCCGGACGGGACACCGAGGCCGCCGTAAACTGAGGAGACGGACATGCCGACGCCGTACAGCTTCTCCACTCAGCTCTACATCGACGGGCGCCGCACGGACGGCGAGTCGCGGGACCGAACGGTCGTACGCAACCCCGCCACGGAGGAACCCGTCGCCGAGGTGCCCCGGTCCTCGGGCGCTGATGTGCGCCGGGCGGTCGGTGCGGCGCGCAGGGCGTTCGACGAGGGGCCGTGGCCGCGGCTGAGGCCCGCCGAGCGGGGTGCCGTACTGCTGCGCCTGGCCGAGGAGTTGGAGCGCCGGCTGCCCGAACTCGTCGCGGTGAACATGGCCGAGGCGGGCTCGGTGCGGTCGCTCGCCGAGTCTCTCCAGACGCGCGTTCCGCTCGCGCATCTGCGGGACATGGCCGAGCGGGTACTGCCCTCCTTCGCCTGGGAGCGCCCGATGGAGCCGACGGTGGCTCCGGGCGTCGGGATCGCCCAAGGGGTGCTGCGGCGCGAGGCGTTCGGCGTGTGCGCGCTGATCCCCGCCTACAACTTCCCGTTCTTCCTCAGCATGATGAAGGTGATCCCCGCACTCGCCGCGGGCTGCACCGCCGTCCTGAAACCGGCGCCCGCGACCCCGCTGGAGTCCCTGCTGCTGGGGGACTTCGCCGACGCGGCCGGGCTGCCGCCGGGTGTGCTGAACATCGTGACCGGGGACGCCGAGGCGGGCCGGGAGCTGACCACCGATCCCCGCGTGGACCTCGTCAGCTTCACCGGCTCGGACGCGGTGGGCCGCATGGTCCACACGCAGGCCGCGGCCTCGCTGAAGAAGGTCGTCCTCGAACTCGGCGGCAAGTCGGCGAACATCGTCCGCGCGGACGCCGACCTGGACGGGGCGGTCCGGTCGGCGTTCACCGGCATCACCACCCATGCCGGGCAGGGCTGTTCGCTGCTCACCAGGTCGCTGGTGCACCAGTCGGTCCACGACGAGTTCGTCGAGCGGCTGCGCGCCGCCCTCGCCACGGTCCGGGTCGGCGATCCGGCGGACGGGTCGACCACGATGGGCCCGCTCATCAGCGAGGCGCAGCGCGACAAGGTGGAGAAGCTGATCCGCGTCGGCGAGGAGGAGGGGGCGCGCCTGGTCTGCGGCGGCGGCCGGCCCGCCGCCCTCGACCGGGGCTACTTCGTCGAGCCGACCCTCTTCGTCGACGTGAGCAACGCGATGACGATCGCCCGCACCGAGTTCTTCGGACCGGTCGGCGTGGTCATCCCGTTCCGCACCGACGACGAGGCGGTCCACATCGCCAACGACAGCCCCTACGGCCTGGCCGGCGCCGTCTGGAGCGCCGACACCGTGACCGCGTACGACCTCGCCACCCGTATCCGCGCCGGGGGTGTCACCATCAACGGCGGCAGCCCCGGGGTGAGTCCGCGGTCCTCGTTCGGCGGGTACAAGCAGAGCGGACTGGGCCGGGAGTGGGGCGCGTCCGGACTCGACGAGTACCTGCAGACCAAGTCCGTCACCTGGGCGGCGCGCTGACCCGGCCGCCGCTCAGGCCGTCAGGACCAGCGCGGAACCCATGCCGCCGCCCGCGCACATGGCGGCGACCGCCGTGCCACCGCCCCGGCGGCGCAGTTCGTGGGCCAGGGTGACGATCATGCGGGTGCCGGTGGTCGCCACCGGGTGTCCGAGGCTGCACCCGCTGCCGAACGGGTTGACCCTGTCCGGGTCGAGCCCCAACTCCCGTACCGCGGCGAGGGGTACGGCCGCGAACGCCTCGTTGATCTCGAACAGGTCCACGTCGCCCAGGGCGAGCCCGGCCCGGTCGAGCGCCTTGCGGATCGCCAGGGCCGGTGCGAGCCCCGTCCGCACCGGCTCGACGCCGACGCTCGCCCAGGCGCGGACCGTCGCGAGCGGGGTGAGCCCGTGCCGGGCGGCCACGTCGGACCCGGCGACGACGACCGCGGCGGCGCCGTCGTTGACCCCGCTGGAGTTCCCGGCGGTGATGGAGAAACCCTCGATCTCGGGGTGCAGCGGCTTCAGTGCGGCCAGCTTCTCGGCGCTGGTGTCCCGCCGGGGATGCTCGTCCACGTCGAAGAGCGAGGTGTCGCCGGACCGACCGGTGACCTCCACCGGGACGATCTCGTCCGCGAACCTGCCCTCGTCGACGGCCCGGACGGCCCGCCGGTGCGAGCGCAGTGCCCAAGCGTCCATCTCCGTACGGGAGATGGCGGCCAGCCGGGCCGTGTTCCAGCCGACGAGGAGCGCCATGTCGTCGTTGGGCGCGTCGGGGGCAGGCACATGGGTGGGCGACATCCAGGGGTCCTGCCAGTCGTCCGTGCCGGGAACGCGCCGCCGGGCCACCGGCGCCGTGGACGACGACTGGGTGCCGCCCGCGATCACCACCCGGTCCATGCCGGCGAGCACACTGCCGGCGGCGGTCGCCACACTCGCCAGCCCGGAGGCACAGTGCCGGTTGTGCGCCAGCCCCGGAACGTGGGTGAGCCCCGCCCGGAGCGCCGCGTACCGGGCGATGTCACCGCCGCCGGCCAGGGATTCGCCGAGGACCACGTCGTCGATCTCCTCGGCCGGCACCCCGCAGCGCCGCGCCGCCTCGCGGACGACGACGGTGGCGAGGTCGAAGGCGCTGGTGTCCCGGAGGGTGCCTCTCCGGGCGGTTCCGATCGCGGTGCGGCACGCGGCGAGAAGCACGGCATCAGTCATGAATTGATGATACTCAACTCCTCCCGCTCCTGGCGATACGCGGTCAGAATCTCGACCGGAGGAGCAAAAGAGGATACCTTCATCGTCAATGGAGTGCTGTCGACCGAGGCGGTGACGGGTGAACTTCGAACTCAGCGACGAGCAGGGCATGGTGCGCGCGGCCTCCCGCGACCTGCTGACCGACAGGTCGCCCATGGAACGGGTACGGGCGGGGCTGGAGGAGGCCGATGCCGACCCCCGGCTCTGGGCGTCGGCGGCCGAGCTGGGCTGGCCGGGGCTGGCCCTGCCGGAGGAGTACGGCGGGTCCGGGCAGGGCCTGGTCGAGCTGGCGCTCGTCGCCGAGGAGGCCGGGCGGGCGCTGGGACGGGTCCCCTTCCTGCCGACCGCCCTCGTCGGCCGCGCGCTCGCCGCCGCCGGTCCGACCCCGCTCGCGGCGCGGGTGCTGCCCGAGCTCGCCGCGGGAACCTCGTGGGCCACCTGGGCCTTCGCGGAGCCGCGGGCGCCCTGGACGCCCGACGGCGTACGCGCCGAAGTCCGGTGCGAAGAAGGCGAGTTCGTTCTCGACGGGGTCAAGACGGCCGTACAGGACGCGGGCGGCGCCGGCCGGCTGCTCGTCACCGCGCGGCACGACGGAGTGCCGGCCTCCTTCCTCGTCGACCGGGACGCTCCCGGGGTGGCGGTCAGGCGCCAGCGCGGCCTCGATCCGACGCGCGCGTTCTACGAGGTCCGCTTCGAGGCCGTACGCGTGCCCTCCGGCAGCCGGCTCCACGGCGGACCCGGCGCGGTCCGCCGACTGCTCGACGACGCGGCGGTGCTGGTCTGCGCCGACTCGCTCGGGGCGATGGAGCGCATGCTGGAACTCACCGTCGAACACGTCGGTACGCGCGTGCAGTTCGGGCGGCCGATCGGAACCTTCCAGGCCGTCAAGCACGCCTGTGCCGACATGGCGATGCTCGTGCACGGTGCCCGTGCCGCCACCTACCACGCGGCGATGGCCGCCGACGCGGGCACTCCCGACGCCGCCCGGTCGGCCTGCTCCGCCGCCGCTTACACCGCGCACGCCACCGGTGAAGTCGCCGCCCGGGCACTGCAGTTGCACGGCGGCATCGGCTTCACCTGGGAGCACGACCTGCACCTCTACCTGCGCCGGGCCAAGGCCGACAGCGTCCTGTACGGCGACGCCGACGTCCACCGCGACCGGCTGTGCACCCTGCTGCGGCAGTCCTCCGCGTCCGTCTGAACCGGTCCGGCGCGGCCAGTGAAAGGGATCCGATGGAGATCAAGGGCAAGAAGGCCGTCGTGTTCGGCGGCGCCTCCGGAATGGGCCGGGCCGCCGCCGAACTGCTCGCTGCCCGCGGCGCGGACGTGGCGGTGCTCGACCGTCCGGCGTCGCCGGGCGCGGACGTCGCCGCGGCGCTGGGAGGCCGCTTCCACCCCGTCGACGTCACCGACTTCGAGGCGACCGAGAGCGTGCTCGCCGACGCCGTCGGGGCGCTCGGCGGACTGCACGTCTCGATCACCACCGCCGGCGGGGGCAGCGTGCAGCGCACGCTCGGCAGGAACGGCCCGCACGACCTGGACGCCTTCCGCCGCGTCCTCGATCTCAACACTGTGGCCACCTTCAACATCAGCCGGCTCGCCGCGCTGCACATGAGCCGGAACGAACCCGACGGAGCCCAGGCCCCCGACGAGCCGGACGGCACCGGGGAGCGCGGGGTCATCATCACCACGTCGTCCATCGCCGCCTTCGAGGGGCAGGTCGGGCAGGTCGCCTACTCGGCGGCCAAGGCGGCCATCGCCGGAATGACCCTCACCATGGCGCGGGACCTCGGCTCGCTCGGCATCCGCGTCCTCGCCATCGCGCCCAGCCTGTTCGCGACCGGGGCGACCGAGCGCATCCCCGAGGAGACCCGGGCGGCGCTGGTGAAGGACGCGGCCTTCCCCAAGCGGCTGGGCCGTCCCGAGGAGTACGCCAAACTCGCGCTCGCCATCATCGACAACCCGATGCTGAACGGCCAGTGCCTGCGCCTGGACGCGGGCCAGCGGTTCGCCCCGAGGTGACGGTGAGCCGTGACTTCACCGCAGCGCACGATCCATCCGAACGGCGACGACAGGAGAAGCCGCATGCCGGACACGGAACATGAGGGAAAGGTCGCGTTCATCACCGGAGGCGGCCGGGGCTTCGGCAAGGCGTTCGGGGCGGCCCTGGCCCGGCGCGGCGCCCATGTCGTGCTCGCCGACATCGACGGCGATGTCGCCGCCGCCGCCGCGAAGGAGCTGACCGCGCACGGCTGGAGCGCCGCCGGTGTCGCCTGCGACGTCTCCGACGAGACCGCGGTCGGCGCGGCCATCGGCGAGGTGGCGGAGCGCCACGGCGGTCTCGACATCCTGGTCAACAACGCCGGTCTGCACGCGGCCTTCAACCGCCCGTTCACGGAGCTCGGACTCCCGGCCGTGCGGCGGGTGTTCGAGGTGAACGTCATGGGTGTCGTCATCTGCTCGCTCGCGGCCCGGGAGGCGATGAGCGGACGGGCCGGCGCCTCCATCGTCAACATCTCCTCGTCGGCGGCCTACGCCAACCGGACCGTGTACGGCGTGTCCAAGCTGGCGGTGCGCGGTCTGACGGTGTCGTTCGCGCGCGAGTTCGCGGCCGACGGCATCCGGGTCAACGCCATCGCGCCGGGGCTCATCTTCACCGAGGCCGTACGGGCGCAGCTGTCGGCTGCCGAGGCGGAGCGGGTGCTCGGCGAGCAGATCCTGCGGCAGGAGGGCGAGGAGAAGGACGTCGTGGAGGCGCTGCTGTACCTGGTCTCCTCGAAGGCGTCCTTCGTCACCGGCGAGACGCTGCGCGTGACGGGCGGTTTCGCGCTCTCGGTCTGACTCCCGGACGGTGTTCACGACGGTGCCCCGCGATCGCGTCCGATCGCGGGGCTTCGTCTCTGTCGCGGCTCGACTCCGCCTATGTGGTGGCGAGTTGGACGGGCTCCGCGGCTTCGGCCGCCTCCGCCTCCTCCGCCTTGACGGCACGCAGCAGCATGATCGGCGTGGCGATCTTCCAGACGAAGTACACCAGCGAGGGGAGGATGTTGGCGAGCAGTCCGTTCCACGCGAACGGGCCCGTCTTCGTCAGGTAGACGAACGCGCCCGGGATGAGCAGGACCCCGAGCACGAGGTTCAGATAGCCGAACCAGCGCGGGAACACCGGCCTGCTGCGGGTGTCGATGAGGGCCGCGTAGCCGATCGACCAGACCTGGAGGACGAAGATGCAGGCGTTGCCCACCAGCATCAGCCAGTACATGTCGGACATCGCCGTCAGTACGTCGGCCGAGTGGCTCTGGGGACGATAGGCGGCGGCGGAGAGTATCGCGAGCGGGAAGAAGAACCCGATCGGGGCGACCACACCCGTGGTCAGCTGGATCATGGAGAGCAGACCCCAGCCGCCTTCGATGCGCCGCATCTGCATGCTCGTCACCACGACGAACGGGTACTCGAAGGGGACCACCAGCACCATGATCGTGGTGCAGGCGAGGATTCCGGTCCGGTGGTCGGTGAGGAACGCGACGACGCCCTGGGGACTCGTCGTCGGGTCCAGCGGCGTGATGAGGTGGCCGAGGGAAAAGGCGACGATGAATCCGATCAGGAGCACGAATCCGCACCAGGCGGAGGCGCGTTCCAGTCGGAAGTGCTGGTCTTGTCTCATCAACGGATCTCCTTTGATCTCGCTGCTCGTTGTGGGCTCGCTACCAGCCGACGAGCCGGTCCAGCACCAGCGTCGTGGTCGACAGGTAGTCCCCGTATCCGCCGCGGAAGAAGAGCAGCGGGGTTCTCTTCGATTCGACGCGGAGGTGCCGGACCCGGCCGACGACCAGGAAGTGGTCGCCGATCTCGACGACTTGCTCCAGCGCGCAGTCGACCCATGCGACGACCCCGTCCAGGACGGGGTTGCCCAGCGGGGACGGCTGCCACGTCACCCCTTCGAACCGGTCGGCGCGGCCGGCCGCCAGCTGCCGGGAGAGGCGTTCCTGGTTCCCCGCGAGGGCGTTGGCGCAGAAGCGTCCGGCGGTCCGGACCGTCGCCAGGGTGGCCGAGGAGCTGTCCACCAGGAAGGAGACTAGGGGCGGTTGCAGGGAGACGGACATGAAGGTGCCGACGATCATGCCCCTGGGACGCTGATCGGCGTCCGTGGTGGTGATCGCGACCACACTGGTAGGGAAGTGGCCCAGTACACCGCGGAAGTACCGTCCGTTGACCGTGTCCATCCGCGGCTCAGATCAGGACGCGCATCGAGTCGGGAAGCTCCAGGCCCATCTGGGCGAGGGCGTTGGCGTGGTATGCCGTGCCGGGGACGTGGATCATGTGCTGGAGTCCGACATGGGCGTCGCGCCAGTACCGCTGGATGGGGTTGCCGCGCCGGATCGCGTTGCCGCCGGAGCGGGCGAAGATCTCGTCCAGCGCCGAGACGGCGCGCCAGGCACAGCGCACCTGGTTGCGGCGGATGTCGGCCCGGTCCCCGATGGTGACGGGCCGGCCGGCCTCGACCTGGTCGTAGAGGCGGCTGATGCCGTCGATCAGCTGGACCCGCGAGGCGCCGATCTCCGCGGCGGCCTCACCGGCCGCGTAGAGGACGTAGGGGTCGTCCCGTACCTGGACGCCCGTCACGGCGACCCGGTCGCGCTGCTGGCTCAGGTGGAGGGCGAGCGCCCCTTCGCAGATGCCGATGACGGCCGCGGTGATGCCGAGCGGGAACATCGCGCTGAACGGCAGCCTGTACACGGTCTCGGTCAGTCCGACCGACTCGGCGGCGGCGCCCTCGGTGACCAACTCCTGTCGTATGGCGCGGTATTCGGGGATGAAGGCGCCGTTCACGACGACGTCCTTGCTGCCGGTGCCGGCCAGCCCGATCACGTCCCAGGAGCCGTCGACGATCTCGTAGTCCGAGCGGGGCAGCACGACGTGCAGCACGCTGATCGGTCCGGCGGGCCTGCCCTTGCCGTCACCGGCGAGCGCGCCCAGGAAGTCCCAGCCGCAGTGGTCGCTTCCCGAGGAGAACGGCCAGCGTCCGCTGAGGACGTAGCCGCCGTCCACGGGGTCGGCGACACCGTTCGGCATGTAGGGCGAGGCGATCCAGGTGTCCGGGTCCTCGCCCCACACCTCGTGGCCGAGCCGGGGGTCCATCTGCGCCAGCTCCCACGGGTGCACCCCGACCACGCCGGACACCCAGCCCGCCGCCCCGTCGTGGCTCGCGACCGCCATGACCGCTTCGGCGAAGTCCCGGGGATGGGCGGCGTGACCGCCGAACTCCTTGGGCTGGAGCATCCTGATCACCCCTGCCGAGCGCAGGAGTTGGACGGTGTCGTCGCTCAACTTGCCGAGTTTCTCGTTCTGTTCGGCGAGCGCGGCCAGTTCGGGCCCGATCTCCTCGATACGACCGACTACTTCGTGCGCCACGCCGCACACCTCCTGCGTACCGGTGAATCACAGTGCCGCACGCCGGCGGCGGGATCACCTCATTGTTGGTTCGCGCCGGTCCCGGCCGCTGGGGGCTTTCCGCTGACCGGGACTCCTGCGGAGCGGGGTGCGGCGGCGGCCGCCGGAAGCCCGGCCGTCACCGGGTGACGCGTGGCTTGAGGGCCGCGAGCGACCGGCCCTTGAGGGCGGAGCACCAGACGCCGGCCCCGTAGGCGAGATCGTCGAGCCGCCGGGCGACGCCGTAGCGGACCGGGTCGAGACGGGCGCGGTCGTGCCGGTACTCAAGGGCCACGTCCGCCAGGGCGGCGGCCAGGGTCGCGCGGCGCAGCCGACGCGACACCGTGCAGCCGACCGCCGTGAGCGGCCACCAGTGCCGGGTCAGCAGGGCCGAGGTCTGTGACAGCGCGCCGGCGACCCCGTTGGCCGTGAGCCGCAGTGCCAGCAGGTGCGGGTGGCCGGTGCCGTCGAGCTTGCGGGCGATGCCCAGGGCGGTGACACCGGCGACGGCCGCGGCGGCGGGCAGCGACCAACGGCGTTGCAGGAGAAGGACGGTGACGAACGCCGTGCCCCACGGGGCGAAGACGGCCGGGGCGATGAACTCGGGATGCCGTTCGGCGAGCGGATGCGCGCCGGTGCCGTAGACCGCCTTGCGGAGCAGCCAGTCGCCGAGGCGCGCCCGGTGTTCGTGGGCGGCTCGGGCCCTTGGTTCGTACCGCACCCGCCAGCCGTCCTCGATCAGCCGCCAGCACAGGTCGACGTCCTCCCCGACGCGCATCCGCTCGTCGAAGCCGTCCTTCAGGGCGTCCACGCGCGCCACCGTGCACGCGGTCGAGGCCCAGGAGACGGGTGTGCCCGGTCGTACGGCGGCCGGGTGGGCGCCCAGGTCGAGGGAGGAGCGGGCGTTCTCGTAGCGTGCGATCCAGGTCGGGGCGGTGCCCGGCAGGCCCGTGATGCGCGGTACGGCCATGGCGAGGGCCGGGTCGGCGAAGTGGGCGAGCAGGGTGGGGACGGTGTCGGGGGCGAGCACGACGTCGGAGTCGACGAAGACCACGTAGGGGGTCGTGACGCGTCGCAGGCCCGCGTTGCGCGCGCCGGCGGGGCCGGTGTTGACGGGCAGGGCGAGCAGCCGCGCCCCGTGCCGGGCGGCGACGGCGGCGACGGCCTCGGGGTGCCGTGAGGCGTCGTCGACCACGATCACCGGCGGACCGGAGCCGACGGTGGCGAGCAGCCGGTCGAGCTGCCGGGGGCGGTCACGGACCGGCACGACGACGGTGTACCGCGGGTCGGGGCGGGGCGGCAGGGCGTCGGCGACGGGATGGGCCATGCCGGTGTCCAGCAGCCGGTCGGCGAGCAGGGCGCCCGCCGCGTCGCGGACGGTGACCGTCCGGCCGGTGAGGAGTCGGCGGGCCCGGGGGGTCAGGCGCAGCAGCCGGGTGGGGTGGCCGCCGAGCAGGGCACGGCCACCGTCGAGCACCCGCGTGTGGCGGTCGAGTTCGACCACGAAGCCGGCGGGCAGGGTCATCCGCGCGGCACCTTGGGCGGCGGGTTCGGGGCCGGTTCGCCGAGCCGGCCCCGGTCGTCCACCAGGTCCCCGGCGATCCGGCGGACGGCGGCCGACACTATCGCCTCCAGCGTCCGGCGTCCCTCGGCGGCCGAGGCGCCGGCCGGATCGCCGAGTACGCCCGACGGGGAGAGGGCACGGATGCCGCGGGCCATCAGGTCCGGCAGGAGCAGGCGCAGAGGCCGTGTGTCACCGGCGACGGCGTGCTCCATGCGCACGGTGTCGGGAGCCAGGTGCAGCATCAACGACGTCTCCGCGCGCCCGGCGTGCGCGTCGCCGCCCGGGACACCGCAGCCGGTCCAGGCGACGGCATGGCCCTCGGCGCGCAGCCGCGGGACGACGGTGTCGAGGGTGGCGGTGTTGCCGCCGTGGCCGTTGACGAGGACGACCCGCCCCGCCCAGAGGGACAGGGACCGCACCAGCTCCACGACGACCGCGCCCAGAGCCTCGTGCCCGATGGAGACCGTTCCGGGGAAGCCGGCGTGTTCACCGCTGGCGCCGTAGGCCAGCACGGGGGCCACCAGCGCGGGTCCGGCCGGCCCCGAAGGGAGGGCGGACGCGGCCCGTTGGGCAACGGCGCGGGCGATGACACTGTCGGTGTCGAGCGGCAGGTGCGGCCCATGCTGTTCGGTGGAGCCGACCGGAACGAGGACCGGGCCGCCGACGGGAACCGCCGGCCAGGCGGTGCGGGCCAGTTCGCCGTCCTGCGCCGTTCTCATACGGCCGCGTCCCGCCCCTGTCGGCTGTCCGCGCCCGAGCCGAGGGCCAGGGCGAACCCCGGCGGGATCGCCAGGTCGTCCGGCGACAGGTCGTGGACCGAGGCGTGGCCGAGGCCCAGTACGGCGGAGTCGAGGCCCCCGCGCAGGATGTCCAGGACGTTCTCGACCCCGGCTTGTCCGTTGGCCGCCAGGCCCCACAGACAGGCGCGGCCGATGAGGACGGCCCGGGCGCCGAGGGCGAGCGCCTTCGCGACGTCTCCGCCGCGCCGCACCCCGCCGTCCAGCAGGACTTCGACCTGGTCGCCGACGGCCGCCACGACCGAGGGCAGGACGCGGAGGGTGGCGGGCGTGGTGTCCAGGTTGTTGCCGCCGTGGTTGGAGACGGAGAGGCCCGTCACGCCCGCGTCGACCGCGCGCCTGGCGTCGTCGACCCGGGTCACGCCCTTGAGCAGGAAGGGGCCGCCCCACTCCTCGCGCAGCCATGCGACGTCGTCCCAGGTGGGCGGAACGGTCCGCATCCACTCGCCGTAGGCCCCGAAGAAGGTGGGCGAACTGCCGCCCGGCGGGCGAAGGTTGGGCACCGTGAGGTCCGGAAGTCGGCCGGATCGGGCGTACCGCCACAGCCAGGCGGGATGGGGCAGTACGTCCGGGGCGTGGCGCAGCATGGTCCGCAGGTCGAGCTTCTCGGGGATGGCCGGGCTGCCCCAGTCGCGGCCGTGGGAGAAGGACCAGTCGAGCGTGACGATCAGCGCCTTGGCGCCGGCCGCCCTGGCGCGGTCCATGCGCTGGACCATCGCCTCGCGGGTGCCGCTCCAGTAGAGCTGGAAGAAGAGGTCCGGTCCGGCGTCGGCGACCTCCTCCACCGGCTTGCTCGCGTACGAGCTGAGCCCCATGACGACGCCTCGGTTCGCCGCCGCGCGCGCCACGGCGACCTCTCCCGCCGGGTGCACGGCCTGGACGCCGGTCGGGGAGATGAGCACGGGCAGTGCCGTCGGCACCCCGAGCACGGTGGTGGTCAGGTCGCGGTCGGCGTGGTGGCCCACGACGCGGGGTGCGAAGCCGAGTCGGTCGAACGCGGCGACGTTGTCGTCGATGGTGCGGCCGCGCTCGGAGCCGGCCAGGAGCGCGCCGTAGACGCTGCCCGGCAACCGGCGCCTGGCCCGGCGCTGCGCCTCGGCGACCGTCTCGAACCAGGGGTTCCTGGCCATGCGCGTTCTCCCCTCTCTGCTGTCTGCTGTCTGCTGTCTGCTGTCTGCTGTCTGCTGTCTGCTGGGAAGGCTAGGTGCGGCGCGGCCGGGCGAGTGGGCTCTCGGCGCAGTCGCTCACCGGGGGGTGGTCCAGGTCCGGCCGGCGGGTGAGGACGAGGTCGACGGGGCGGCTGGACGGGGCGGAGCGGTGGGAGTGGTCGGCCGACGGTTTGGGGAGGTGGGTCCGGTCCTGCGGCCGGTGCTCGCCGTACCCCTGCACGCACTCCGGGTCGGGTCCGTCCAGCGGCAGTCCGGTGAAGAACTTGGCGGCCATGCATCCGCCCTTGCAGCTGTCGTAGAACCCGCAGGAGACGCAGGCGCCGCCCTGCTGCGGGGTGCGCAGGCGCCGGAAGAGGTCGGAGTCGCGCCAGACCCGGGTGAAGCCGCCGGGTGCGCGGACGGTGCCGGCGAGGAACTCGTCGTGGATCGCGAACGGGCACGCGTAGACGTCGCCGACCGGGTCGATGAGGCAGACCACGCGTCCGGCGCCGCACAGGTTGAGGCCGGGAAGTGCCTGGCCGTAGGCGGAGAGGTGGAAGAAGGAGTCGCCGGTGAGGACGTTCTCGCCGTTCGCCAACAGCCAGTCGTAGAGCTCGCGTTGCTGGCCCGCCGTCGGGCGCAGGTCGTCCCAGACGTCGGCGCCGCGCCCGGCGGGTCGTAGCCGGGTCAGGCGGAGTTGGGCGCCGTAGCGGTCGGCGAGGTTCTTGAACTCGTCGAGCTGCGGGATGTTGTGGCGGGTGCAGACCACGGAGATCTTGACGTTCCGCATGCCGGCGTCGGCGAGGCGGCCCAGCGCGCGCAGTGCCGTCGCGTACGAACCGGCCCCGCGTATGGCGTCGTTGACGTCGGCGGTGGCGCCGTCGAGGGAGATCTGGACGTCGACGTAGTCGTTGCGGGCGAGCCGCCGGGCGGTCTCGCGGGTGATGCGGACGCCGTTGGTGGAGAACTTCACGCCGACGTGGTGGGCGGTGGCGTGGTCCAGGAGTTCCCAGAAGTCGGGGCGGACGGTGGGCTCGCCGCCGCCGATGTTGACGTAGAAGACCTGGAGCCGTTCCAGTTCCTCGATGACGGACTTGGCCTCGTCGGTGCTCAGTTCGCGCGGGTCGCGGCGGCCCGAGCTGGAGAGGCAGTGCGTGCAGGACAGGTTGCAGGCGTAGGTGAGTTCCCAGGTGAGGCAGATCGGCGCGTCGAGGCCCGACTCGAACAGGTCGGTCAGCCGGGCCGGGCGGGACGCGGCCGTGGTCTCCTCGGGGGAGGTGGTCATGAGGGCCTTCCGACGACCATCGAGGAGTGAGCGAGCGCGGCCAACGCCGCGCTGTAGCACGGCAGTTCGTTGCCGGGGACACCGGCGGACAGACAGGCGGCGCGGGCCGTGGGCGCCTCGGCGAGGGACTGGACGACCGCGAGGAGACGGCGGTCCTTGAGGAACGTGAGCCTGCGGGTGCCGAAGTGGTAGAGCAGCGCGCCGAAGGGTTCCGGTCGCAGCGCGACCTGCGCGTGCAGGGCCCAGGGCCGGTCGAGGTCCATGGCGGTCATCGCCGCGGCCTAGTAGACGCCGCACATGCCGTCGATGGAGATCTCCTCGATGAGGTCGTCGGCCTCGATCAACTCGTCGTCGGCCACCGCCTCTTGGGCCCTGGCCTCGTCGGGCGGGACGGAGTGCAGCTGGTTCATACGAACTCTCCCTGGGTCCCTGGTCGTTCCGCGACTCCGAGGTCGGACGCCACGGAGCGCTGCCGTCGGTTGCCGGGACAGTAACGGCGGCGTGGGGGCGGGGACGGGATGCGGTCCCGGTCAACGGGACGGGCGCGCGAAGCCGTTGACCGTCAGGCGTTCAATCCGGTGCTCATGGAGGGGATCAGCCGTCCGGACGTGGTCGTGGTGGGCGCCGGGGGCAGCGGCGCCGTTCTCGCGGCGCGGCTCAGCGAGGACCCCGGACGCCGGGTGCTGTTGCTGGAGGCGGGCCCGGTGCCACGGCACCGCCGCGGGTTCGCCCCCGATCTGCTGGACGCGCGTCTCGTCCCCGGCGCCCGGCCCGGACACCCCGCCGTGCGACGGTGGCCGGTGCGCCTCACCCCGGAACACCCGTACACCGCCGTCCGAGGTCGTTTCCTGGGCGGCTCGACCACGGTGAACGGGGGGTACTTCGTCCGGGCCCGCCGCGAGGACTTCGCCCGCTGGTCGGCGGCGGCGGGCGCGGCCTGGTCGTACGAGCGGGCGGTGCCGTTCCTCCGCGCCCTGGAGACCGACCTCGACCACGGCGCCGACCCGGCGCACGGCGACCGCGGACCGGTGCGGGTCCGGCGCACGGAACTGCTGCACCCCGCCTGCGCCGCGTTCGGGGCCGCCGCGCGCGAACGCGGCTTCCCGGACGAGCCGGACAAGAACGCCGAGGGGGCGCCCGGCTTCGGACCGGTGCCCATCAACGCCGTGGACGGAGTGCGCCTCAACACCGGCATCAGCCATCTCCTGGCCGCCCTCGACCGCCCGAACCTCACGGTGGAGGGTGACAGCGTCGTGCGCGGGGTGGTCATGACCGGGGGGCGTGCGACCGGCGTGCTGGTGGAGCGGGCCGGAGACCGCTCGGTGGTGGCGGCCGGCACGGTGGTGCTCTGTGCCGGGGCCTTCGCCTCGCCCCATCTGCTGCACCTGTCGGGCATCGGACCGGCCCGCGAGCTGGAGCGCCTCGGCATCACCGTCGTGGCGGACGTCCCGGCCGTGGGGGCCCGGTTCGGCGACCATCCCCAGGTGGTGGTGGAGTGGGCGCCCCGGTCGCCGCTGCCCGCACCCGTGGACTCCTGGCTGGGCGGCGCGCTGCACCTGTCCTCGGTGGGGGGTTGTCCCGCGGGCGATCTGGAGATCCTTCAGTCGCTGGTCCCCCTGTCCGGGCTGGTCGGCGGGGAGGTGTCCGTCCCCGGCGCCCCCTTCCCGTTCCTCGTCTGCGTACAGACCCCGCGCCTCACCGGCAGACTCCGCATCCGCTCCGCCGACCCGGCCACACCCCCGGCGATCGACTACGGCTATCTCGCCACGGCCGGCGACGGACGCCGCCTGCGGGAGGCCGTCCGGGCCACTGCGGCGCTGATCGCCACCGACGCCTTCGCGGAGATCTCCCTGCCGCTGACGGAGCCGACGCCCCGGGTTCTGGCCGAGGACGGCCTGCTCGACCGGTGGATCCGCCTCCGCCTCGGCACCTCCCAGCACACCTGCGGCACGGTCCCGATGGGCTCCGCCGGCGATCCGACGGCGGCCGTCGACGCCCACGGCAGGGTGCACGGTGTCCACGGCCTCCGGGTGGCGGACACCTCGATCCTGCCCACCCCTCCCCTGCGCGGCCCGGCGGCGACGGCTGTCCTCATCGGAGAGCTCGTCGCCGACGCGATGCGCCGCGATCTCCCCTGATCCTCGCGGGCCGTGCGCGGTCCGGAGCGGTCGCCGGGTACGGCCGATCCGGCACACCATGTACAACTCGGCCCTCTTCGGGGTACTCGGTCAACGGCCGCTCCGCTTCAAGTCAGGAGAACGCATGACCACGTACATCATCACCGTCCCGGGCACCTTCCTCAGCGAGCCCACGGACGCGGCACGCTCCACCATCGAGGCCCGGCTGCGCCCCGGTGACCCGCAGCGGACGCCGCTGGGGCGGGCGGAGGACCTCGACATCCTCTCCGTCAACGACGACGGCACGTTCGGGGTCCGGCTGGAGGTGGAGGCGGACGACAGCCACAGCGCGGAGGACCGGGCCAAGCGGGCCGTGACGGCCGCGTTCGCCGCCGCGGGGGTCTCCGAGTCGGACGCCCCGCTGGGCCCCGCCGTCGTCACCGGGATCGACACCCAGGCCTGACGCCCGGGCGCTCGGCGGGCTCAACTGCCGAACGTCTTGCGCAACTTGGGCCGCGACGCCTTGGCCCACGCGGCCGGCAGCTCGCGTTCGCGCGCGTCGGCCGCGGCCTGCTCCCGGCCGTACAGCAGTCCCCAGACGAAACCGGGCTCGCCCGCCGACTGCGCCGCCGAGGCCAGCTTCCACAGCGCTCGCCGCGCCACGACGCTGTCCTGGTGCCCGCCGAGCACCTTCTGCACATTCTTGACGCGCTTCCCGAACCGCTCGGCGGGTCTGCCGAGCGGCTCGCACGCAGATTCGGTGACGTACCGGGTCTTCTTCGCCGCCTTACGGGCCTGGTGCAGGGCGGTGTCACGGGCCGGACCCGGCGGCAGCTCCAGGGCGTGGGCCACCCGGCCTTCGAGGCGGCCGTACTCCTTGAGGATCGCCCTGCCCATGACCTTGCGCGCGTCCCCGGCGGCCGTGTCCCGCAGCGGCGGCCGTCGCGCCAGGGCCGCCAGGGAGTCGAGCAGGGCCAGGTAGCGGTCGGAGCCGAGGGCGTCGAGCGTGCGCCGCCGGGCGTCGGAAGCACTGCCGACGTCCCACACCCGCAGCCGCGCGGAGACGGGGCCGAAGAGGAGTTCCGGGGGCAGCGCCTCGATCCGCGAGGTGAACCGCTCCAGCAGAACCTCCTGGTCGCGGGCGTCGGCGAGACGGCTCCCCAGCCACTTGAGCTCCTCGCGGACCGGATCGGTGACCGCCCGGTCCAGCACCGGGCGGTAGGAGCGCAGGACGCTGCGCAGCCGGCGGCAGGTCACCCGCATCCGGTGCACGGAGTCGGGCCGCTCCCGCCGTACCGCCGGATCGAGGTCCACCAGGGCGCGGACCTGGGCTTCCACGTAGCGCCGGACCTCGTCACCGGCGGACCCGGGGACCACGGTCCCGGCGTGTTCCTCCGGCGCGCGCGACGCCTTCAGCCCGGTCTCCCGCAGGGCGCGGGCGAGCTTGGAGGGGGTGGGCGCGCGGCCGACACCGCTCTCACTCAGCGTCCTCTCCACGGCGTCCAGGAAACCGGGGTCGGTATCCGTCGCCACCTCCACCTCCATCTCGATCCAGGCGGCCGGGGTGGCGTCACCGTGCAGGGGCTCGGCGCGGACCACGTCGATGCTCAGCTCGGCGAGGGCCGTGCGGTCGGCGCCGACGAGCCGGCGTACGCCTCGCGAGGCACGGATGCGGACGACCGGCTTCAGTTCGGCCCCCCGGCTGCGGGAAAGGGCCAGGTCGCGCAGCGCGTCCGGGACGGTGCCGGAGAGCGGGGCCCGCACCTCCTCCCGGCTGTCCGCGGTGAGCGGCAGTTTGAGGTGCCAGCCCGCGTCGCTGCCTCCCGTCCGCCGCCTGAGCGTGGCCGAGGCGCCCGCGAGGCGGAGGTCGTCGGTGTCGTAGTACACCGCGTCCAGCTCCTCGATGCCCTGGTCCACGACGGACTCGATGCCGGCGACGCCCGTGAGGTCGGGCAGCCATCCGGTGCCGTCCGCCGCGGGGACTTCGTACTTCCGCTCTGTCTCGCGCTTCGACTCGGTCATGGAGTCCGCGTACACGCCTGAGGCGCGGACAAACCCCCACAGTCCCCCTGTTTCGTCCGGTCCGCAGCGGAAACGCGGCAGTCGGAGGTGAGAGCGGATGGCCACGACCACCCGGCGAGACGTGATGCGCGCGCTGCTGGACGGCTACGGCCGTACCTACGCCGCCGAGGCGGGCATCCGCCTCAAGGACACCCCGCAGCCGCTGTACCAGCTGCTGGTGCTCGCGTCCCTGCTCAGCGCCCGCATCCGAGCCGACATCGCGGTCGCCACGGCCCGCGAACTGACCGCCGCGGGCATGCGCGACCCGCGCCGGACGGCCGGGGCGACCTGGCAGCAGCGGGTCGACGCGCTCGGCCGCGGCGGCTACCGGCGCTACGACGAGCGCACCGCCACCCAGCTCGGCGACGGCGCGCGGCTCGTCATCGAGCGTTACGGGGGCGACCTGCGGAGACTGCGGGACGAGGCCGGCGACGACACGGCCGCGCTGCGGCGCCTGCTCCAGCAGTTCCCCGGGCTGGGGCCGGCCGGCGCGGACATCTTCCTGCGGGAGGCGCAGGCGGTCTGGCCCGGGATCGCCCCCTTCCTGGACGCCAAGGCGCTGCAAGGAGCCGACGCCCTGGCACTGCCCACCACCCCCGTCGCCCTGCTGCGCCTGGCCGGCGACACCCCGCCCGCCGTCCTGGCCTCGGCCCTGGTCCGCGTCGCCCTCGACAAGAAGGCTCCCCAGGCCGTACGCGACGCGGCCCGGGCCTGACAGCCACCCGGACGGAGCCGCGCCTGCCCCGGTCGGACCACGAGGGCGACGAAGCCGCGGTGACCCATGGGATGATCAGGTCATGAGTGACAACGTCTACTTCGACATCAGCATCGACGGCGTGCCTTCCGGCCGGATCGTCTTCAAGCTCTACGACGACATCGTGCCCAAGACCGCGCGGAACTTCCGTGAGCTGGCCACCGGTGAGCACGGCTACGGCTACAAGGGGTCCCCCTTCCACCGTGTCATCCCCGACTTCATGCTCCAGGGCGGCGACTTCACGCGCCGCAACGGCACCGGCGGCAAGAGCATCTACGGCGAGCGGTTCAACGACGAGAACTTCACCGTCAAGCACACCAAGCCCGGCCTGCTCTCCATGGCGAACGCGGGCAAGAACACCAACGGTTCCCAGTTCTTCATCACCACCGCCGTCACCTCCTGGCTGGACGGCGCCCACGTCGTCTTCGGTGAGGTCGTCGAGGGCATGGACCTCGTGCGGCAGATCGAGAAGCTCGGCTCCGGCAGCGGCAAGACCTCCAAGGAAATCCTCGTCGAGGACTCGGGCACGGTCTGACCGAAGGGTTCACCGAGCCCCGGCACCAGTGCCGACGGGCGGCACCTCGGCGGCGGTCGGCGGCACCACGGCCGGCGCGGTTCGGGGCGCCGCCCGCTCCCGTGTCCGGCAACGGACGGATGCGGCGCGGCACGACGAGGACACCGCCCCGCAACTGCTCAACTCGTCAACGGAGTTCACGCGAACGCCCGGCGCCCCGGTCGGTCGGCCGGGGGTCACTCGGCGGCCGTGAAGGCCAGCACCGCGTTCTGTCCGCCGAACCCGAAGGAGTTGCTGATCGCCACCCGCATCGCCTGCGAGCGGGGTGACTTGGTCACGACGTCGAGTTCCATCTCGGGGTCGAGGTGGTCCAGGTTGGCGGTGGGCGGGATGAGTTGGTGCTCCAGGGACAGCACCGTGCAGGCCGCCTCGATGGCCCCGGCGCCACCGATGGCGTGTCCGATGGTCCCCTTGAGGGCGGTCACGGGCGGCGGACGGTGGAACACCTGGCGCAGCGCGTAGTACTCGGCGGCGTCCCCGCGCGGGGTGGCAGTGCCGTGGGCGTTGACGTGGTCGACGTCCTCGGGCGAGAGGCCCGCGTCGGCCAGTGCGGCACGGATCGCCTGGGCGGCACCGTCGCCGCGCGGGTGCGGTGCGGTGAAGTGGTACGCGTCGCAGCTCGCCCCGAAGCCCGCGACGTAGGCCCGGGCCCGGGCGGAGCGGGAGCGGGCGTCCTCGGGCCGTTCCAGCACGAGAACGGCGGCTCCCTCACCGAGGACGAACCCGTCACGGTCGCGGTCGAAGGGGCGGGAGGCGGCCTCCGGAGCGCCGGCGCGGCCGGAGAGCGCCCGCATCTGGGCGAAGCAGGCGGCCGTCATCCGCAGCCGCGCCGACTCGCTGCCGCCGCTGATCACCACGTCACAGGCGCCGGAGAGCAGCCACTCCCGGGCCAGCCCGATAGCGCTGGTCCCGGAGGCACAGGCGGTGGAGACGACCATGTTGGGGCCGGTCGCGCCGAGGTCGATGGCGATCTCGGCGGCCGCCATGTTGGGCACGCTGCGGGAGAGGGCGAGCGGCGAGATCCGGGTGGGTGTGCGGTCCGCGAGCCGGTCGAACTCGGCCTGCCAGCTCTGCATCGAGCCGGTGCCCACCCCCATCACCACACCCACGCGCGGCCCCACCGGCGTACCGGCCGCGAGGCCCGCGTCCGCCACGGCCTCCCGGGCGGCGAGCAGCGCGAGGGCGGTGAACCGGTCGAACCGGCGCCCGCGTTGGTGCCCCAGCTGCCGCCGGACGTCGAAGTCGGGGACGCGGCAGGAGAACGCCACGGGCAGCCCGTCGAGGTCGGGATCGGTGGCCGCGGTGGAACAGCCGGCGCTCAGCCCCTCCCAGGTGGCCTTCTCCCCGATCCCGGCCGGGGTGATCAGCCCCAGGCCGGTGACGGCCACGGGTCCCCGCCTCACCGGTACGCCTTCGCTGGATCTATGGACGGATTATTCGTGCGACCTCATGGTTGTCCGGTCAGCACGTGGCCGTCCCCGGGGGCAGTGACTCGTTCGGCGCAGAGTCGTGGAAGGGGGTTGGTTCGTCAAGAAAACCCACCCGGCGCCGCCGTCCGGCTCCCGAAGGCGGGCCCGCGCCACCTAAACCGTGTCCGCCCCGTCCCCCGCGAACGCCGTGTCCGCCCGGTCGGGTGGTCCCGTGGGCAGTCTCCTGGCGGCGAGGCGACGTTCGTCGGGCCACCGCACGTCGTAGGCCCAGCCGCGCTTCTCCCACAGCGCGATCAGCCGTGCCGTGGGGTCGGGCTGGCCCTTGAGGGCGCCGTGGCGTGCGCTGTTGGGGTCGGCGTGGTGGAGGTTGTGCCAGCCCTCGCCGAAGGTGAGCGCCGCCACCCACCGCACGTCCCTCGACTGGTCCCGGGAGGTGTAGTGCTGCGGCCCGAAGGCGTGCGCGACGGAGTTGACCGACCAGGTGACGTGGTGGACCACCGCGTACCGCACGAGGCTCGCCCAGAAGAAGGCCGAGGCGGCGGCGTGCCAGTCCAGGGTCCAGGCGAGGGCGAGCGCCGGCGGCAGGAGCAGGGAGAAGACGGCGATCGCCCAGTACCAGCGGTCAAGCCGCCGGACGTCCGGATCGGCCAGCAGGTCCGGGACGTAGCGCGGGTAGTTGGAGCGCACCGGCGAGGAGGAGAACCAGCCGACCTGCGCGTGCCACAGCCCCTTGGTCAGCGCGCGTCGGCTCGTGCCGTACTTCCACGGGGAGTGCGGGTCGCCGTCGCGGTCGGAGTACTGGTGGTGGCGGCGGTGTTCGGCGACCCACATCGACACCGGTCCCTCCATCGCCATGCCGCCGGCGAGGCCGAGGGCGATCCGCAGCGGGCGTTTCGCCTTGAAGGACAGATGGGTGAAGTGGCGGTGGTAGCCGGCGGAGATGCCCAGGATGGAGACCGCGTACATGCCGACGGCGAGCACCACGTCCCGGCCGTGGATGCCCCACCCCCAGGCGTAGGGGACCGCCGCGGCGAGGACGACGAGGGGCAGCACCACGAGCAGTACGAGATAGCCGGTGCGCAGCGGAAGGCCGACGGGCACGGTGTCGGGCAGCGGCTGGCGGAGGGTGGGCACGGCGGGCGGCGGGGACGCGGGCATGGGCGGCTCTCGTTCGCTGGGCTTTCCTGGACGGGGACGGGACGGCGCGGGACGCGCGGGGCGCTCCTGACGATCACTTTGCCGGAGCAACGGCCGTTCGGCAGGACGGCGACGGACCGGTGGTGAGCGGGGACGGCCGGCGGCGGGCGGGGCTGTGCGGCCGTGCGCGCCCGGGTGGCGCCCGGATCCGGTGGCGTGGCGCGGCGACCGGTCGTAGGGTCCGGGCCGCCACGGCCGTGCCCGGTCCCGGGAGCCCGCCGGTGGAGTCGGCGGGAGGTTCCGGCGGTCCGGCGCGGCGGGCGCGGACGGGACGGCACGGCCCCCGCGTGGTCACCCGTACGCACCAGCCGTACCCCTGTCTCCCGGCGTGCGCGGGGGTGCGGACCTGTCCAGGATGGGGTTCCGCAGCACGGGCCCCGGTCGAGGCGATGCCCGGCCGGGGAAGGGACCATCGCGATGGCCGAGCACACCGACACGGAGGGGTCGCCGCGGGCGGACGGTCCCCCGGCCGTCGCGGCGGGAGCGAACCGCGAGGCCCGGGAGTCGCTGCGGCGGTGCGCCCGTGACGTGGTCGCCGTCGCCGAAGGTATCCGCGCCGTCTCCGCGCGCACCACCGCCGTGTTCCTGAACCCGGAGTTCCGCTCCTCCGCGCGCCGGCATCCGCGCGCGGGGCTGCCCGCCCAGTGGGCCGTCCTGCGTGTCCTCACCAGCGGACAGGGCCTCGGCTCCGCCATCACGGCGGAGCGCGGGGTGGGGCGCCGGCTGGGCCAGGGCGGCGAGATCCTGGGCCGGGAGAGTCTCGCCGCGCTGGTCGCCGTCGCCTCACTGCGGCTGCGGATCGCCGCGGTCCTGCTCGACCACCCCGAACTCGCCCGGCACGCCGGCATGCGGCGGCTGATGAACGCGGTGACGGCCGACCGCGACCTGGCGTCGCTGCGGGCGCTGCGCGCCCTGTTCAAGGACCAGGGAGCCCAGCGGGCACTCTCCGCGCTCGCCCCGGTCATGGCCGAAGTCCTCGCGATCCGGGCGCTGTTGGACGAGGACCCGATGAACGACGAGACCGGCTGGGCGCTCGCGACGGGCCGGGTGCTCAGCGCCGATCCGATCAAGGGCATCAACACGGCCTACGTCTGCGAGCTCGACCGGGGCGAGGGCGCGGCCGACCCGGTCGAACTCACGGCCCACGAGTCCGGCCGCCTGGCGGACCGCGGCTCGTTCCTGGGGTTCCTGCGCAACATCGACCTGCTGTCCACCGACGGCCGGGTCCTCCTCCAGGACGTCCGCGGCCCGGACGGCACGGTCCGGCACGTCGTGCACGCGCCGGGGATGGCTCCGGGCCGCCCCCGCAACGACTCCCCGCAGGACTTCGTGGGCGCCTGGCGCAACCTGTTCATGCCGGACTCGCCGTACACCCGGTCGATCCTGCTGGCCATCGGGCAGTACGGCATTCCGCGCGGCGCTGAGGTCGCGCTGATCGGGCACAGCGAGGGCGGCATCGCCGTGATGAACCTCGCCCAGAGCGAGGAGTTCTGCCGCGCCTACCGGGTCACGCACGTCGTCGCCGTCGGCTCGCCGGTCGACAACAAGAAGCCCGCCGATCCGCGCACCTGGGCGGCGACCATCACCAACCAGCACGACATCGTGCCCGTCCTCGACGGCAGGGGCGCCGGTACGGCCTTCGATCCGCACCCGGACTGGTACGAGGTCGACTACACCGGCACCACCCACGAGTTCCCCCTCAGCCACATGCTCGGCACCTACATCAGGGATCTCGAAACGGTGATCCCGGAGGCCGCCCGGCACGTGGACGAGGCGCTGGCGCCCTACCGGGGCGAAGTGCTGCGCACCGAGTGCTACCAGCTCAAGGACCGGGCCCACCCGCCGCAGGGCTATCCGTTCCTGACCGTGCCCACCGCCCCAGTGACGACCTCCGCCGGTCCGGTCGACACCCCGGTGCGCTACTACGACTCCACCGCGGCGCACGCGTTCTTCCCCGTCGACCCGGACGCGGCCAGGAGTCTGCTCCCCGACGTCACCTGGATGGTGCCCGCCCGCCTCGGCCGGCGGGCGCTCGCCGTGCTCTCCGTCTACGAGCACCGGTGCACCACGATCGGCCCGTACAGCGAGATCGGGCTGTCGGTGATCGTCAACGACCTCTGGCGGCCCAGACCCTACGACCTCGCCCTCGACCTGGCACGCCGCGTCGACCTGCGGCGCACCGGCCGCTACGTGGTCGGGCTGACCGTCTCCACCGAGGAGGCCCGCGCGGTCGCCGAGGAAGTGTGGGGCCAGCGGGCGTCGGTGGCACCCGTCGACGTCGACCTGCCGGGCCGCGGCATCGACGCCGGAACCGGGGAGTCCGGCATCCGGCTGACGGGCGGACTCGGTCCCGGCGCCCGCTGTCCCGACGCCGACTGGGTGCTCTACGGCCGCCGGGGCGAGAGGACCCTGCGGATCCAGGTCCGCACCCACGGGCGGCCGCGCGTCCATCCGGCGCCGCGCGTCCGCCTGCGGGTGGGCACCGGGTCGCACCCGCTGGCTGAGCAGTTGCGCCGGCTCGGGCTGGACTCCGCCCGGCCGCGCTCCGTGCTGACCTGCCGCGACTTCATGGCACACCGAAGCGCCGGCGCCGAACTGCCGCGCTGAACACACCGACCCCGAGGCACAGAGGACCAGGTGAGGCACATGGTGACCGAGGTTCCGGACCGGAGCGCGCCCGCCGTGGCCCCCGGCGGACTCCCCGCACTCGCCGACGCGTTGCGCGGCGACGCGACCAGGATGGAGGAGTACGCGCACACCCTGCGCACCACCGCCAGGGCCCTCGGCGCCCTGGACGACCCACCGGAGTGGAGCGGGCCCGTCCTGGAACAGCAGGCGTCGGCCTGTCTCGTCGCCGCCGGTCAGTTGCGCGCGGCGGCCATCGCGATGGACGCCCACGCCCGCGCCGCCCGCCCCCGCGCGCTGCCCGGCTGAGGCGGCGCCGCACGGACGGCGAGGCTGCCCGTCCGGTCGTTCAGGCCCTCGCGGGCTGTCTCTCCGCCGAGTCAACGTGCGCGCGGGCGGCGGGCGTCGACAGCGCGATGTCGTAACGGCCGTCGTCCTCAGGCAGGTTGCGGTGCACCAGCGCGGAGAAGTCACGGGTCTCGCGGATGATCCGCATGCCCTCGCACGAGAAGGTGGACGGCCCGAACAACCGCGGGGCCAGCAGCGGGTTGTTGAGCGCCTCGGAGAACGCGTCGACGGAGATGACGCGTTCGAGCAGCCGGCCGAAGATAGCGCCGGGACCGGGCTCCTCGGCGAACAGCCCGACGAACAACTCGACGTCGTCCACGGCGCGGTAGGTGTCCCTCAGCGCCTCGCGGACCCGCGGGTCACCGGAGATCTGCCGCCAGTCGGTGACCGGCGGGAAGCCGTAGTACGCGCGGTAGTCGTTGTAGGAAGCCAGGTCGAGTTCGCGGCCGACGGCGATGCTCCTGGCCTCGATGGGCAGCAGCAGCGGGTCGGTGTTGAACAGGCCGGATCTGCCCGCCGGCTGACGGGTGAGGTCCTGGAAGAGCGGGCCCAGCCCCCGGTCCAGGACGAGTTGTCCGTCGGCGACGGTTCCGGCCAGCGGTACGTCGTGGCCTCCGATGGCGTAGCTCGACGGGATCAGGCTGTGCCACCGGTAGACGAGGCTGAACTCGATGGTCGCCCAGTTCTCCCGGTGCCAGACCCCGCGGTCGGTACGGACCGGATCGAGGACGAAGCGGAAGTGGTACGGCGTGATGTGGTTGATGTACTCCTCCAGCATCACCCGGATCATCATCACCACAAGGGTGTTGCGGGTGGTCTGGAAGATCCGCTCGTCGTCCCACTCCGGGTGCGCGGCGGCGAGCCGGCCGGCCACCCGGTTGTGCTCGCGCAGGAAGAGGACGTTCATCGCCATCGGCCCGATGTGCGCGTGCACGCGGTCGCCGCCGCAGGCGAACAGGGTGTCCCGCAGCCGGTCTGGCACCTCGTCGAACCGGACCGGTCGCAGCGCCCCGAACTCCCGCTTGATCTCCCCCTGTTCGCACAGCGCGGGCGGGAACTCTCCCCCGCCGACGGTACGGCTCTTCATCCGCCCGCCCTCGAAGGTGCGCAGACACGCGGCGGCGGCCTCGCTGTCGCCGTACAGCTGGGACATGTCGAGGGTGTGCGGGGAGTCGGTCCTGCGCGGATCGCCGGTGGCGCCGTGGCCGCGCAGGAAGCCGTCGGTGAACCACTGGGCGAACGCGGGGAGCAGGGCGCTGGAGCGTGCGCAGAACCGGGTGGGACCGCCGCGCCGGAACAGCTCGGTGACCGTCTCCACGTCCGGCCGCCCGCGGCGCCGGGCGGTGTCCGGCGGGAGGTGGCGTCCGACGTACGAGCGGTCGGTCAGCGACGACCAGGAGGTGTACGGGCTCCTGGTGCTCAGCGGGTGGGGACGGGCCGGGGCCTTGAGCACGGCCAGGTCGGTGAGGGCGGAGTTGACCCGGCGGTGCAGTCCGCGCCGGTGGTGCACCGCGCGCCACAGCGGGCCGTAGTGGGTGAGCAGATGGGTCTCGAAGCGGTTGCGCAGCCCGTCTCGGGAGGCGTCCCGGCCGCCCGTTTCGGCTCCGGTCCGCGAGGTGGTGCCGGTCATGGGCGCTCCGCTCGCGCTCTCTCGGTCGTCACCGCGTAGTGCTGGGGGTACGGCGTGCCGGCGTAGTCCATCGCCTGTTCGGCGCCGGGCTGCGGCCGGATGCCCGGCCGCAGCAGGACCCGCCGTACGAGCTCCGGGACGATGACGGAGGCCGCGTACCTGCCGAGGCAGTCGTGTGCGCCGTGGCCGAGGACGAGGTTGTGGGCCGGGGGCCGGTCGGTGCGGAACTCGGTGGGCGCCTCGATCACCTCCTCGTCGAACATCGCCGAGTAGAACGAGGCCACGACGGGGGTACCGGCGGGAATCGTCGTCTGCCGGGGAGTTCCGGCCGCGAGGACGTGCTCGCGTACGCACAGCCGGGGCGTGGCGGGCACGAAGGGGTGGAAGCGCAGCGCCTCCCAGACGTACGCGTCGAAGCGCGCGGGATCGGGTTCGGCGGCGGCCCGTTCGGCCTCGGCGAGCACCTCGGGGCGCAGAGCGAGTTCCTTGAGCGCGGTGGCCGTGCACTGGGTGGCGTTCTGCTGGTAGCCCGTGAGGTAGCCGACCAGGTTGGCGTTGACGCGCTCGTCGTCGAACCCGAACTCGGCGGGCAGACGGGTGCGCAGCATGCGTCCGAGCACGTCGCCGGAGCCGTCGGCGGTCGCGCGGCGGCGGGTGATGACGGCGGCCACCCGGTCGTGCAGTTCCTTGCCGGCGGCCGTACCCGCCATCTGGATCTCCGGGTCGCCGGACGGGTTGGCGGCGAACGCCCACTGCATCAAGCGGGTGCAGGTGTGCAGGGTCTCCTCCGGGATGCCGGTGAATCCCAGGTACTCGGCGGCGACCCGGGCCGCCGCCCGGCAGGCGTACTCCTCGATCAGGTCGAAGGTGGCGCTGCCGCGTTCCGCCGCGGCGGCCACGGCGGTGTCCAGCACCTCGTCGGCGAGGGAGGCGGTCAGGGCCCGTACCCGGGGCGCGTCCTCGGGCGCCAGGACCACCTGCCCGTATCCGCGCTCGCGCCAGTGCACGTCGGCGCCGTCACGGGAGAGGACGAAGGGGGCGCCCAGCGCGTCTTCGAGGGCGGGTCCGTAGACCCCGACCGTGAAGGACTCCGAGGTGGACAGCACCTCCAGAACGTCCGGATACCGGGTGACGAAGAGACCGAGCGGTGTCGCGAACACCGGCCGGGCGGCGCGCAGTTCACGGAAGAGTCCGGCCCGGTCGGTGGCCGTCTTCGCGCGCAGCAGGGCGATCCGTCGCGCCGAGTCCGGCTCGGGGACCGCGTCGTACGCGGTGAGGAAGTCCATGGTGATGACCGCCCGGGGTGAGGGAATGCGGATGCGTGCGCGAGCCGTGCCGCACTCGGTCATCTTCGGCCGGGTGCGAACCCGTCGCACGTCGACGGTGCATCCGGGTGTCGCGGCGCGCACGCGTCAGGTGTGCGGGAAGTACCGGGTGAAGGTCGAGGAGTCCACCGCGAGCAGACCGCTGAACGGCAGGTTCAGCTGGTAGACGAGGAGGACGGTGAACGTGATCAGCGCGGTGAGGCCCATGACCATGACGACGTGGGTGAAGCTGCGCCTGACCCCGAACATGAACATGAACGCCACGGTGAGCGTCCCGCCGACGATCAGCCCGAACCAGAGCGTCGGGGAGAGGCTGTTGACAGCGTCGGCCTCCCGCCCGCGCCGGGCGTCGTCCAGGGTGCTGAGCTGCGCGAGCACCTCCTGCACGGTGGCCTGCTGGGCGGGCGTCGCGTTGTCGGGCACCTGGTCGGCGGCGCGCACCCGGTGCAGCAGCGTCCAGCCGTCCATGCCGAGCGCCTGTCCCCGCGTCATCAGCGGGAACTCGGCGCCGACGACGTGCTGGACGTACGCCGTCATCGCCGTGCGCAGCCGCTCGGTACCGTCGGCCGGCAGTCCGTCGGCCAGCAGATACACCTGGTGGGCTGCGCTCGCCTCGGTCTGCACATGGTCCTCGGCACTGGAGCGGGAGTCCCAGACGGAGACCAGGGCCAGCCCCAGGACCAGGGCGTACAGCACGCCGACCATCATCGAGATGTACTCCGCCACGTCCTCCCGCGGTTCCTCGTCCGGGGCCGGTGGCCAGAAGCGGTGCCGTACGAGCACGCACCCGGCGGCGAGCAGGGAGACGCCGAGGACGATGGCGATGATCTCGATCACGGGCGGGGTGCCTCCTGTCGGCGTACGTACGGTGCGGCGGCCCGAGCGGCGGCTCCTACCCCCGTCGCGAGCCGAGGACGGCGGCGGCGATCGCCGCGGGGATGAGGACGAGGAAGAGCGCGCTGAGCAGACCCAGTCCGGTGGGACCCTTCCCCGCCCGGTAGAACCGGCCCAGGATGGTGTGGGCAACGGGCGCGTGGCGCTTGGGAGTTACGGGGGTGGCGCCGGTCGTGCCGGTGGTGCCGGTAGTGGTTCCCGTGGTGCCGGTGGTGGTGCCCGTGGAGCTGGCTGTCCCGGTGGTTGTGCCGGTGCCAGTGCCGGTTGTGGTGCCGGTGCCGGTCCCGGTCGTGGTTCCCGCGGCGGTCGTGGTGCCGGTGTTCACGCCCGCTCCGGCGCCCGTACCGGCGGTCGTACCGGCGGTCGTACCGGCGGTCGCGCCAGTCGTGGTGCCGGTGGTTACGGCAGCGCCGGCGCCCGCGCTGACGCCGGTGCCCCCGCCTGTGGCAACACCGGCGCCTGTGCCGGTGCCTCCGCCCGTGCCTGTGCCGGTGCCGGCGCCTCCGCCTGTGCCTGTGCCGGTGCCGGCGCCCGTGCCGGTCCCGCTGCCCACGCCCGTGTCCGCGCCTGTTCGGGCGCCCGCTCCGGCGGCTGCGGCTGCGCCCGCGTCAGTGCCCGCAACGGCACCCGTGCCGGCGGCGGCACCCACGCCGGCACCCGCACCCGCACCCGCACCCGCACCGACGCCAGGTCCCGCGCCCGCCCCCGGTGGCTCCGCTGCCGCGGGCGGTGGGAGGGTCAGCGGGGCCGGTCCGGAAGGGGGGCCGGGCGGCACGGGGAGGACCGGGGGGACCAGGGGCACGGCGGGCTGCGAGGGCGGACCCGGCTGCGGTGGCGGAGTGGGCAGCGGGGGCGGGTTGGGCTGCGGGGGCGGGTTGGGCTGCGGGCGGGGAGCGGGCGGCGGAGCCGGGGGGCGGACCGGCGGGGTCGGACGGACCGGCGGTCTCGGCGGTTGGGTGACTCGAATCGGGGGTGCGGCGACCGTGAAACCGGCGGAGGACCGTGCCGTCAGCCACGGGGGCGGAACCAGCCCGCCCGCCCGATCGAGCGTGCTGGTCCGGTCGGTTCCCTCGGCGAACCCCGTGCTGAGGTACACGCCCGGTCCCCGGTGGACGAACGCCCAGCAGGTGACGGAGCGCCCCGGATCGATGCGGGGCACGAGGGGTCTGCCTCCCCCGCAGTCGATGCCGGGCGCGGGGACGAGCGGGTCGCTCAGCCAGACGTCGTGGACGACGCGGTTGCCCCAACTGGTCACGTCGTAGCGGATGGTGGCCAGTCCGTCGTCGACGGCCACCGTCTCGGAGAGTGCGAGGGCGCCGCCGACGCCCGCGTATCCCGACCGCGCTTCGGCCGTCGAGTCGGTGCCCAGATAGGGGATGCGGCCCACGGCCCGGACGTCGGCGATCCAGGTGCCGGGCCGGGCTCGGGTCACGGCGGTGCAGCGGGTCGAGGAGAGGCCGCGCAGTATCGGCACCCGGTCGCCGCCGGGGCAGCTGATCGCCACGCCCGGCAGGCCCGGGTCGGTGACGCGGACGTCGTAGAGGTCGGCGCCGCTCCGGTTGGTCAGCCAGTACGTCCTGACCACCGGGTCCCCGGTCCGGATCCCGGGCCGTAACGCCCCAAGTCCGGGGCGGGAGTTGACGGTCACCCACAGCGTCAGCGCGTTCTCCCCCGTGCCGTCGGCACGGGCCGGGGGCGGCGGCCCGACGCCCGCGAGCGCGGTGAACAACGATGACAGCAGAAGCAGTACGGCGAGTCGGCGGTGCCGTCCTCTGGGGCCCAGGTCCCGACGCCGTCCGATGATCACACCGGAATGGTTGTCCTGGGTGCGCCATCCTCAGTTTCCGCCACGCCGTGCCCCCTCCATCGGCCACCGGCGTTCCCCCGAACGGCGGGACCGCCACCGGTGGGGGCGTCAGCGGACGCGGGCCACCGCCGTGTAGCTGCCGCTGCCCTCGGCGACGGGCGCCGGCAGGGTGGCGACAAGGTTGCGGACGATGCCGTACGGGTCCCACTCGTCGGGGACGAAGTGCGTCAGCGCGATCAACGACAGCGCGCCGGGGCGGTCGAAGTCCCGTACGGCGCGGGCGTGTTGGAGGATCGCCGCCGGCTGCCGCACATCGGCCTGGAGGTAGTCCGTGGCCTCTCCGAACGGCTGGAGAGCAGGGCCTGCGCGTGCCGGAGCACGATCGGGTCGTTGTCGGCGTAGACGACCCTCGCCGTCGGCGTGATCTCCTGGACGCTCTGGTGCAGATTCGGCTCGGTGGGGATGCCGGTGCCGATGTCGAGGAACGGGTCGATGCCCCGCGAGGCGAGCCACGCGGCGGCCCGGTGCGTGAACTGTCTTCGCGCGGCCGAACCCCCTTCGCCGTACCGCGCGGCCTCCTCCCCATGCGGCCATGATCTGAGGACAGGCGGACAGGGATACGGCGTCGGAGAACGTGGGAGGCACCATCGTGAGCACGGAGGAACGCGGCGACGACGCATCCGAGGGGCTGCGCTGTCTCGTCACCGGGGCGTCCGGTTACGTCGGCGGGCGTCTGGTGCCGCAGCTGCTGGAGGCCGGCCATCGCGTACGGTGTCTGGCCCGTTCGCCGGAGAAGCTCCGTGATCATCCGTGGGCGGGCGCCGTCGAGACGGTCCGCGGCGACGTCACGGACCCCGGATCGGTCGGCGCGGCCATGCGCGGTATCGACGTCGCGTACTACCTGGTGCACGCCCTCGGAACCGGCGCCGGGTTCGAGGACACCGACCGCGAGGCCGCGCGCGTCTTCTCCGAGCAGGCCCGGACGGCCGGGGTGCGGCGGATCGTCTACCTCGGCGGACTCACCCCGAGGGGCGTGCCGGAAGCCTCGCTCTCCCCCCACCTGCGGTCCAGGGCCGAGGTGGGGCGGATCTTCCTGGCGGCGCCGGTGCCCGCCACCGTGCTGCGCGCGGCGGTCGTCATCGGCTCGGGGTCGGCGTCCTTCGAGATGCTGCGGTACCTCACCGAGCGGCTGCCGGTGATGGTCACCCCGAGCTGGGTGCACACCCGCACCCAGCCCATCGGCGTACGGGACGTGCTGCACTATCTCGTGGGGTCTGCCACCATGCCGGACGACGTCAACCGAACCTTCGACATCGGCGGCCCGGACGTCCTCACCTACCGGGAGATGATGCGCCGTTACGCCGTCGTCGCGGGACTGGCCCGGCGGCTGATCGTGCCGATCCCGGTCCTGACGCCGAGGCTCTCCAGCCACTGGGTCGGTCTCGTCACGCCGGTGCCCGCCTCGCTCGCCCGGCCGCTCACCGAGTCGCTGCGCCACGAGGTCGTCTGCCACGAGCACGACATCGCCCGCTACGTGCCCGACGCGCCGGGCCGGCCGCTGCCGTTCGACGCGGCGCTCGCCCTGGCCCTGCGGAGGGTGCAGGAGGCGCAGGTCTCCACGCGGTGGTCGTCGGCCGCGGTGCCGGGGGCGCCCAGCGATCCGCTGCCCACCGACCCGGACTGGGCGGGCGGCAGCCTCTACCAGGACGAGCGCGAACTGTCGGTCCGCGCCTCGCCGCGGGAGCTGTGGCGGGTGATCGAGGGCATCGGCGGCGACAACGGCTGGTACTCCTTCCCGCTGGCCTGGACCGTCCGGGGCCTGATGGACCGGTTCGTCGGCGGGGTCGGTCTGCGCCGCGGCCGGCGTGACGCCGAACACCTGCGGGTCGGCGACTCGCTGGACTTCTGGCGGGTCGAGGAGATCGTTCCCGGCCACCTGCTGCGGCTCCGGGCGGAGATGCGGCTGCCGGGCCTCGCCTGGCTGGAGATGTACGCGGAGACGGAGGGCGACAACCGCACCCGCTACCGCCAGCGCGCCCTCTTCCACCCCCGCGGACTGCTGGGCCACGCCTACTGGTGGTCCGTCTCCCCCTTTCACGCGGTCGTCTTCGGCGGCATGGCCCGCAACATCGCCGCGACGGCGGCGAACAGCACCCGCTCCGGGTCCGGGCCTGAGTCGACCGAGAGGGGGTAAAGAGCTGATCAAAGTTGGTCATCGAGGGGAGCGATTGTGGTGCGCGAGCTCGAACGGTCACCGGACCGTGGGCGGAACGAGACCGAGGAGGAGCGGGCCGACCGGATGTGGGTGGAACTCCTCCAGGAGTTGAGGGTGGCCCAGACCGGCGTGCAGATCCTCTTCGGCTTTCTGCTGACGGTGGTCTTCCAGCAGCGTTTCACCACCCTCACGCCCCTCGACCGGAACATCTACCTGACCACCGTGGTGCTCGGCGCCGCCACGACCGGCGCGCTGATCGGCCCGGTGGCTCTGCACCGGATGCTCACCGGACGGCGGCTGAAGCCGGAGACGGTCCGCTACGCCTCCCGGCTGACCGTTCTCGGACTGCTCCTGCTGTTGTGCACGATGGCGAGCGCCCTGCTGCTGATCCTCCGGGTGGCGCTCCACAACTCAACCGCCGCCTGGACCGTGACCGGAATGGTGGGCTGGTTCGTGCTCTGCTGGTTCGTGCTCCCCCTGTGGGCCCGTGCCCGCGCCGAGAACTCCGGCTCCGACGACGTCGGAACGGGACCTGACGCCGGCTGAGCGGGCCTTCTCCTCCGGGCCCGGCGCCTCGGTGATGTCGAGGAAGACCTGGTTGGCCTCGGGCCACTTCTCGGTGATCCGCCGCTTGATGCGGACGCAGACGAGTTCCACCTCTTCGCTGTCGATGCCGGGCACGAGGTCGATCCGGGCGGCCACGAGCATCGAGTCCATCCCGAGCTTCATGGTGAGCAGGCCCGCCACGGTGTCGATCTCGGGCTGGGCCGCGAGGAACGACTTGATCCCGCGCGTCAGCTCCGGGTCGACGGCCTCGCCGATGAGCTGGTCCCTCGCCTCGCGGGCGAGCCGGTAGGCCGCGTACACCAGCAGCAGCCCGATACCGATCGAGGCGCCGCCCTCCCACACCACGTTTCCGGTGGTCATGTGCAGCGCGATGCCGGCCGCCGCGAGGAGGACGCCGGCCACGGCGCTGGTGTCCTCCGCGATCACGGTCCGTACCGCGGGGTCGGCCGCCCCTTCCCGCCGCGCCTGGAGCAGCGCCCGGGCGAGGGAGGTGCCCTCCGCGAAGAACGAGATGCCGAGGACCACCAGCCCCGCCACATAGCCCGTCATGGTCTCGTGCTCGTCCGTACGCAGGGCCTGGATCCCCTGGTACATGGAGAAACAGCCACCCATGACGAAGATGCCGACCGCGGCGAGCAACGCCCAGAAGTAGCGCTCCTTGCCGTAGCCGAAGGGGTGTTGTTCGTCCGCGGGGCGCTTGCTCCGGCGTACCGCCACGAGCAGGAACACCTCGTTGAGCGTGTCCGCCACCGAGTGCGCCGCCTCCGACAGCATCGCGGGCGAACCGGCCAGAAGCCCCGCGGCCGCCTTCGCGAGCGCGATCGCCACATTGGCGCCGAGAGCGATCAGGACCGTCACCGAGGTCCGTGCGTCCCGCCCCTCACCCCGCTCGCTCTGCGTGTCTTTCTCCGCCACCGTCCACCCCTTCGTCCATCGTGCTTTGTCGCGGGAGGCTCGGGTACCCGAGGTCGGCGACCCGAATCGGGGGAGGGGGCGCACCTCCGGTCGGATCGGCGCGGAAGGCCCGGGCGCACCGCCGCGTCAGGCGATGGCTTCCCCAAGTCGGCTGTCCGCGCGCCGAGTTCGTCCCTGCCGAAGTCATCGGGCCGCTCGTGGCCCACCGCGTGTGCGGCCCGTCCCCGTTTCCGGCGCCCAGCATCCCGAGTCCGCCGCCGCGCGAGACGGCCGCCGCCGGCGCGCCACCGGCCGATCCGCCCATGGGCGCCGGCGCGATCGGGTGCCGCACACCGAACAGGTCCGTGAAACGCGTCGACAGGGCCACAGTTGATATCATGGGCCGCCAACGGTGTTCAGGCGCGCGGGTGTTGGGGCGGCGTCACATGTTGGTCCGGGGGCCGGCCGCCGGGACCTCGTGGACGGTCAGGTCCCCTTGCCGGGCCGGTCGGCGTCGCGTCGCCGCGGGGATGGGCGAACGCGGGCAGAATGCGTGCCATGACGATGATTGCGACGCGGGACGGCCGGCAGCTCGACCTGGCCGTGAGCGGGCCCGAAGGCGGCATCCCGTTCGTGTTCCACCACGGTACCCCCGGTGGCGTGGTGCCGGTCCGTTCCATGGAGCGCGCCGCGCACGAGCGGGGACTGCGGTTCGTGACCTTCTCGCGCGCCGGGTACGGCGGGTCCACCCGCGCGCCCGGCCGGGACGTCGTGGATGTGGCGTCGGACGTCCGGGCCGTCCTCGACCAACTGGGCGCCCCGCGCTGCCTGGTCGGCGGCTGGTCCGGCGGCGGCCCGCACGCACTGGCCACGGCGGCGCGGCTGGCCGACCGGGTGGCGGGCGTGGCGGTGCTCGCCGGTGTCGCCCCCTTCGGCCTGCCGGACGTGGACTTCCTGGCCGGGATGGGAGAGGGGAACATCGAGGAGTTCGGGCGGGCCCTGCGCGGCGAGGTGGCGCTGCGTCCCTTCCTGGAGCAGGAGGCGGTCGGGCTGCGCGACACCGATGCGGCCGGGCTGCTGGCCGGTATGCGGAGTCTGCTCTCCCCCGTCGACCGGGCGGTCCTGACGGACGAACTCGGCGAGGACCTGGCGGCGAACTTCTCGGAGGGGCTGCGGCCCGGCGTGGACGGATGGGTCGACGACGACCTGGCGTTCACCAAGCCGTGGGGGTTCTCGGTGGACGAGATCACGGTGCCCGGCTTCGTCTGGCAGGGCACCGCGGACCTGATGGTCCCGTTCGCCCACGGGCAGTGGCTCGCCGCGAACGTTCCCGGGGCCGTGGCCCATCTCGAAGAGGGCGAGGGGCACCTCTCGATCGCCGTCGGCGCCACCGCCCGCATGCTGGACGAACTGATCCGGGTGCTCTGAGACGTCAGCGCGAGCGCAACACCCGTCGCGGGGCGGGTGGTTGGGGGCCGCGAGGCGCGCACGGCTGGACCGCCTCGGGCGCCCCGACCCGGCCCCAGGCCTCCACGTGCCGCTCCGGCGGCTCTCCGGCGTCCTTCGCCGCGCCGGGCCGACGTCATGGTGTTTCACTGCTGGAGATGTGCCGAGTCCGCCGGGACTGTCGTATCCGTCGATCCACTGCATCCACTGCATCCACTGCATCCACTGAATTCATTGCATCCATCGCGTCCGTCGAGGGGAGAATCCGTGCCGGCCCCCGCGGAGGGTGATGGGCCTCTGGAGGAACTCCTCGCCGATCCGGCGCTGGCGGCCGAGGACTTCGCCGTCACCGTGTCCCACTGCGCCGCCGCCCTCGGTGTCGAGCAGATCGTCGTGTACCTCGCGGACCTCCAGCAGCGCCACCTGATGCCCCTGACGGAGAACGCCCCACCCCTCGACATCGACGACTCGCTCGCGGGATGGGCGTACCGCACTCTCACCCCGCGCGTCGGGGAGTCCGCGGCGGGCGCGATGGTGCTGTGGCTGCCGCTCGTGGACGGCGTGGAACGGCTGGGCGTGATCTCCGTGCACACCCCCTCGCTGGACCCCGTGACGCTGCGCCGCAGCCGCTCGATGGCCACCCTGCTGGCGATGATGACCACCTCGAAAAGGGCGTACAGGGAGAGCTTCGTCCAGCGCATCCGCACCGAGCCCATGCAACTGCCCGCCGAGATGCTGCGCGCCTATCTGCCGCCCCGCACCATCGGCAACGCGAGCGCCCTCTCGACCGCCGTACTGGAACCGGCCTACGAGATCGGTGGCGACGCCTTCGACCACGCGCTCACCGCCACCACGCTCCACGCGGCGATGCTCGACTCCATGGGACACGACCTGGCCTCCGGCCTGACGAGCGTGGTCACCCTGGCGGCCTGCCGCAACGCCCGCCGCACCGGCGCCGACCTCCCCGACCTGGTGACCTGCGTGGACGACGTCCTCAGCCGGTGGCTGCCCGACCAGTTCTGCACGGGCGTCCTCCTCCGGCTGGAACTGGCCACCGGGCTGCTGCGCTGGGTGAACTGCGGTCATCCGCCGCCCCTGCTCATCCGCGGCCGGCGCCTGGTCGACGGGGCGCTGGCCGGTCCGGCGGATCCGCCGATGGGAGCGCCCGCCACGCTCTTCGACGCCCCGCGCACCGTGCACGAGACGACGCTGGAGCCCGGCGACCGGGTGCTCCTCTACACCGACGGCGTGACCGAGGCGCGGATGCGGGACGGCTCGGAGTTCGGGCTCGACCGGTTCGCCGAGTCGGTCATCCGCGCGACGGCCGGAGGGGAACTGGCGCCCGAGACGCTGCGCCGGCTCATCCACTGGCTCCTCGACTCCGAACACAGCAGACTGCGGGACGACGCCACCATCCTCATGGTGGAGTGGCGGCCGCCCGCGCCGTGACGCCCGGGTCGGGCCCGGTTCAGGCGCGGGGCGGGCGAGTCGCGGTCTCGCGGTAGAACGCGTCGATGCTCTGGACGGTCCGCTCGAACTCCTCCAGGTTGACGGGCTTGGTCACATAGGCGTTGGCGTGGCTGCTGTAGGCGCCGACCACGTCGTCCGGGGCGGCGGAGGTGGTGAGGACGACCACCGGAATGGTCTGCAGCTCCTCGTCGGCCTTCAGGACCCGGAGCAGGTCGCGCCCGTTCATCCGGGGCATGTTGAGGTCGAGCACGATGAGGTCGGGACGCACGTTGTCCGGGGTGCGGAGGTATTCCAGAGCGGCGACTCCGTCGGTGACCTGGACCAGGTTGCGGGCCCCGCACTCGGAGAGGGCTTCCTCGATGAGCATGGCGTCGGCGACGTCGTCCTCGACGAGCAGGACGTCGAAGGGACGGGCGGGGGTGGTCATCATCGAGTGCTCCGTCGGTGCTTCGTGGGAATGGTGGAAGAGCCCGGGCCAACGGCGGCGGGCGCCTTGGCGGGTCAGGTCGCACGCTTCGCCGATCTGCGGATATCCGGCGCCCGCGCGGGCCGCGTCCTCGGCCGCGTTCCGTTGGAGCCGTTCGGCGGCCCGCTGGAGGTGGGTCAGTACGTGCAGCCGGGTGAGCGCCTGCGTCGGATCGTCCGCCGTCGGGTGCGAGGGATCTTCCAGTAGCTGAAGTGCGATGCGCCGCGCGAGCTCGTCGACGGCCGCGTCCGCGAGTGCGGTCGTCTGGTGCGGCGTGGTCCGCACGACGAAGTTCTTGCCAGGCATACCCGGCACCCTAGGGCTCCGGGGCGGCCCACGACAACAACCGTTGTCGTACGCCCTCTACAGTGTTGCGCTGCGCCGTATCAGGGGCGGCCGTCACAGTGGAGGAGTCAGAGGATGACCGGCGACGAGAGCCAGCCGCGTGCGCGGGGACTGTCCGCGTGGACGACCCGACGGTGGCTTCGGGCGGGAGTGGCCGCGTCCTTGGCCGTGCTGGCCCTGCTCGGGCTGGTGGGCGCGTGGATCCTCGGTCGGACGGCGTCCATCGGCGCCGACCTCGTGGACGTGAAGTCCCCCGCCCTGACGGTCTCGGTCCGCCTGGAGTCGGCCCTGCTCAACCAGGAGACCGGCATTCGCGGTTACGGTCTCACCGGCCTCCCGGACTTCCTCCAGCCGTACCGGACGGGCATCGCCGAGCAGAAGTCGGACACGGCGCGGCTCTCGGACCTCCTGCGCGGCGACACGGCCGGCCTCCGTGATCTGCGGACAGTGCGGGAGGCCGCGGAGAAGTGGCAGGAGGGGTTCGCGCGGCCGATCGCCGCCTCTCCGGCCGGTGCCCCCTCGCCGCTGGCCGCCGATCAGGCCACGGCGGGCAAGGCGGCCTTCGACCGGGCGCGGCGGGCCATGAGCGCCCAGCAGGCCGGGCTGCGCGTCGAGCGGGACCGGGCGCGGAGTCAACTGGCGTCCGCGATGAGGCTGCGCAACTGGGTGTTCACTGCGATCGCCCTGGTCATCGCCGCCCTGGCGGGCCTGGTCTTCGAGGGACTGCGGCGCGGCATCACCACTCCGCTTGCGCAGCTCGGGGCGGCGGCCCGCACCGTCGCCGACGGCGACTTCGGCCACCCCATCAACCCGACCGGGCCCGCCGACCTGCGCCGTCTGAGCGGCGAGATCGACTCCATGCGCAGGCGGCTCGTGCGCGAACTGGACTTCAGCGAGGAGGCACGGCAGCGCCTGGACGCCCAGTCCGCGGAGCTCCAGCGGTCCAACGCGGAACTGGAACAGTTCGCCTACGTGGCCTCGCACGACCTCCAGGAACCGCTGCGCAAGATCTCCAGCTTCACCCAGCTGTTGCGGCGCCGCTACGGCGGTCAACTCGACGACCGCGCCGACCAGTACATCGACTACGCGGTCGACGGCGCGAACCGTATGCAGGTCCTCATCAGCGACCTGCTCGACTTCTCCCGCGTGGGCCGCGTCCACCGCGTGCCCGAGCCCGTCGACCTCGGCTCGGTGGTGAGGCGGACCCTCTCCTCCCTCAGCGTCGGCACAGAGGAGGCGGGTGCGGTGATCACCCGGGACGAACTGCCCACGCTGGCCGCCGATCCCACCCAGATGGGCATGCTCTGGCAGAACCTGATCGGCAACGCCGTCAAGTTCCGCGCCCCGGACCGGACGCCGAGGATCCACGTATCGGCGGTGGAGGACGGGGAGTTGTGGCGGTTCTCCGTCACCGACAACGGCATCGGTATCGCCCCCGAGTACGCCGAGAAGGTGTTCGTGATCTTCCAGCGGCTGCACACCAAGGACGCCTACAGCGGAAGCGGTATCGGGCTGGCGATGTGCAAGAAGATCGTCGAGTTCCACGGCGGGACGATCTTCGTCGACCCCGAGTACACCGACGGCACCCGCATCACGTTCACCCTGCCGAGCGAGCCGCCGCAGAGCGGCGAACCGCAAGCGGCAGGTGAACCGCGGGAGACGGGCGAGCCCCGGGAGACCGGCTGACCGAGGCCGCGCCGACGGCCACGACGCCTGCGGACGTAACCTCTTCCCCGTGCCCGCCACCCGCCCCCACCGCGTCGCCGTCCTCGTGCTGGAGGGCGCGAAGCCGCTCGACGTGGGAATCCCGGCGCAGGTGTTCACGACCCGCGCGAGCATGCCGTACGAGGTGCGGGTGTGCGGGGCGACACCCGGTCTCGTGACCGGCGGCGACGGCCTGTCCTACCACGTCGCCCACGGTCTTGCGGCGCTCGCCTGGGCCGACATCGTCTTCGTCCCCGGCTACCGGCACCCGGACCGCGACGGCCCGCCGCCCGCCGTCGTCGACGCGCTGATCGCCGCCCACGCCCGGGGCGCGCGGCTCGCCGCCATCTCGACGGGCGCCTTCGCGCTCGCTGCCACCGGTCTGCTCGACGGCAGACGCGCCACGACGCACTGGCACTACACGCGGGCCCTCGCCGCCCGGCATCCGCTCGTACGCGTCGACGAGAACGTGCTCTTCGTCGACGAGGGCACCGTGCTCACCTCGGCGGGCGCCGCCTCCGGTATCGACCTGTGCCTGCACATCCTGCGCGGCGACCTCGGAGTGGCCGCGTCGAACCACGCGGCCCGGCGCCTGGTCGCGGCTCCCTACCGCAGCGGCGGCCAGGCCCAGTACGTGCCGCGCAGCGTCCCCGAACCACTCGGCGAACGTTTCGTCGCCACCCGCGCGTGGGCGCTGCACCACCTCGCCGAGCCCCTCACCCTCGACGTGCTGGCCCAGCGGGCGGGCGTCTCGGCGCGTACGTTCTCCCGGCGCTTCGTCGAGGAGACCGGCTACACGCCGATGCAGTGGGTGATGCGCGCCCGCCTCGACCTGGCCCGCGAACTGCTGGAGAGGTCACGGCGCAGCGTTGAACAGATCGCCACCGACGTCGGGCTCGGCACCGGCGCCAACCTGCGGCTGCACTTCCAGCGCATCCTCGGCACCACGCCGAGCGAGTACCGGCGCACCTTCACCCGGGGCGAGTAGCGGCCGGTGGCGGGATCCTTTCGAACCATGGCGATCACGCCACTGGCCGCGACGTGAGCGGCGAGCGAGCCTGGTGGGGAAGGAAAGGGACCTCACTCATGACTCGCATCGCCATCAACGGATTCGGCCGCATCGGACGCAATGTGCTGCGCGCGCTGCTGGAGCGCGACAGCACGCTGGAGATCGTCGCGGTCAACGACCTCACCGAACCCGCCGCTCTCGCCCGGCTGCTCGCCTACGACAGCACGGCCGGCCGGCTCGGGCGCCCGGTGACCGTGGACGGGGACACCCTGGTCGTCGACGGACACCGGATCAAGGTGCTGGCCGAGCGCGAACCGGCCCAGCTGCCCTGGGCCGAACTCGGCGTCGACATCGTGCTGGAGGCCACCGGCCGCTTCACCTCGGCCAAGGCCGCCCGCGCCCATCTCGACGCGGGCGCGCGCAAGGTGCTCGTCAGCGCTCCCTCGGACGGCGCCGACGTCACCCTCGCGTTCGGCGTCAACACCGCTGCCTACGACGCGGAGTCGCACACGATCGTCTCCAACGCCTCCTGCACCACCAACGCCCTGGCGCCGCTCGCCGCGGTCCTCGACGAACTCGCGGGCATCGAGCACGGGTTCATGACGACGGTGCACGCCTACACGCAGGAGCAGAACCTCCAGGACGGGCCGCACCGCGACCCCCGTCGCGCGCGGGCCGCCGGGATCAACATCGTGCCGACCACGACGGGCGCCGCCAAGGCGATCGGCCTGGTGCTGCCGAACCTCGACGGCAAGCTGTCGGGCGACTCGATCCGCGTACCGGTGCCGGTGGGCTCGATCGTCGAGCTCAACACGACCGTCGCCCGCGACGTGACCCGTGACGAGGTGCTGTCGGCCTACCGCGCCGCGGCGGAGGGACCGCTCGCCGGTGTCCTGGAGTACTCGGAAGACCCGCTCGTGTCGTCCGACATCACGGGGAACCCCGCCTCGTCGATCTTCGACTCCGCTCTCACCCGGGTCGAGGGCCGCCACATCAAGGTCGTCGCCTGGTATGACAACGAGTGGGGCTTCTCCAACCGGGTGATCGACACCCTCGAACTCCTCGCCACGCGCTGACCGCACGCCACCCGCCGCGCTCCGACAGCACACCTCGCCGCCCGCCGCCCGCCTGAAGTCGTCGGCGGGCGGCGGGTGTCGCGTTGGTACGACGCTGTCGCGCCGGCCCGCGAGGAGTGCGGCACCGGTCCGGACGGCGCCGCACCGCGGACCGTCCGGACCGTTCCGCCCGTCGCCGGATCACTGGGACTAACCCGGCAACTCCGCTCCGTATAAGGGGAGTTGGTGAGCGGCCCCGCGGAGCCCCGCGGCGACCGTTCAGCGCCCCCGCAGCCCCATGCCGATGACCTTGGCGGTGCGCGCGGCGGCGTGGGCGAGCCGCGGCAGGTGATGCGCGGGATCGGTCACGACACACAGCGACGCCAGTGGGGGCTGCCCCGGGCGGCCGTACAGCGGCACGGCCGTGCAGCACACCCCCGGCATCAGCTCCTCGCGGTCGAAGGCGGCGCCACGGGCCCGGATGTCCGCGGCCTCCCGGAGCCAGGAAGCGGGATCCGGTCCCGGCAGCGCGGTGGGACCGGCCGCCGCCATCAGCACCTTGCCCGCCGCCGTCCGCCACGACCAGGTCATTCCGCGGCACGTCGCGGCGGACGGCTCGGCCTCCTTGCCCGCCGCCCAGTCCAGGACCAGCACGTGCCCCTTCCACAGCGTGCAGACGCCCACCGCCACGCCCGTGCGCTCCGCCAGCTCCCGCACCGGCTGCCGCGCGGCGGACCGCAGGGCCGGGTGCGGCTGCCAGCGGTGCCCGAGGTGGAACATCTGCGGCCCCATCCGGTAGTTGCCGCGGTGCCGCTCCACCGCGCCCAGTTCGGCCAACTGCTCAAGGAGCCGGTGGGCGGTCGACTTGGGCAGTCCGCACTCCGCCGCCAGCCTCGTCAGCCCCGCCTCTCCGGCCAGTTCCACCGCTTCGAGGAGCCCGAAGGCGCCCTCCAGCACCCTGCGGCCGGCGCCGGCCGGCGAGGGCGGCGAGGTCACCGCCGCCGTCGGGGCCGGGGTCGCCGTCCTGGTCCGGGCCGCCACGGTCACGGCCGCCGGCGACTGCTGAAGTCCCGCCGGCCGTAGCCTCACCTGCGTGGCTTCCCGCGCGCCCGGCGTGTCCCGTCCCTCGGGCGCCTTCGTCAGGACCGATGTCTCCGGTGCCATCACTTCGTGTTCGGTCAAGCCCTTCACCCCCGTTGCAGCCCGCCCCCGTTACACGGCCCGTACCTGACGGAGCGGTCGTGCTCTCCGCGTGCCGCCGCCGCATTCGGTCGTCGGCCGTCAGTACGCCAGAAGACTCGCATCCGGGCATGGATCGAAACGTTGTCGAATGCTTGTCCGGAAGCAGGGAGGACGGGGAAAGATGGGTACAGCCGCACCAGCGGCGGGGGGAGTGAGCGGCATGGTGCACGTGAACCTGTTCGGCCCCGTCGAGCTGTCGGCCGGGCCGTACACGATGGAAGTGGGCCCTCCGCAGCGCCGTACGGTGATGGCCGCGCTGGCCGTGGAGATCGGCCGCCCCGTCGCGGTGGCCACGCTCATCGACCGGGTCTGGGACGGCGACCCGCCGGACGCGGCACGACGCGCGGTGCACGCCCATATCGCCAGGATCCGGCGGGTCTGCGAACAGGCCACCGAGCGGGGTACACAGCCGCTGCGCCTGGTGCGCCGCTCGGGCGGATACGTGCTGGACGCGGACCCCTCGCAGGTCGACGTACACCGGTTCCGGCAGTTGATCGACCGCGCCCACGCGGCTGAACAGCCGGACGGCACAAGGGCGTTGCTGCTGCACCAGGCGCTCGGTCTGTGGCGCGGGGAGCCGCTCAGCGGACTGCACGGGCAGTGGGCCGCCCGGACGCGGGAGACATGGCGGCGCCAGCGGGTGGATGCCGCGGTCGGCTGGGCCCGTATCGAGGTGCGCCGCCATGACGCCGAGGCCGTGATCGGGCCGCTCACCGAACTCCTCGCGGAGTACCCGCTGGTGGAGACGTTGGCCGAGACGCTGATGCGGGCCCTGCACGACGCCGGGCGCAGCGCGGAGGCGCTGGACTGCTACAGCGTTGTACGGCGGCGTCTGGCCGAGGAGTTGGGGACGGACCCGGGGCCGGCCCTGCGCACGGTGCATCAGACGATCCTCGACGGCCGCAGGCCCGCCACCGGCCGGCGCCCACCGCTCCCGCCGCCCGACTCCGCACGAGCGGAAGGGAGTTCACCCATCGCGGAGCTCGCCCCCGAGCCGTCCGCGCCGCGACCGCCGGCCGCGGCGGACCCGCAGGCGGCGCCGACCCCTCAGCCGGCCGAGACGCCGGCCCAACTCCCGGTCGCGGTACGGGGCTTCACCGGACGCGACGAGGAGATGACCCGGCTCCTGTCGATCCTGGACAAGGCCCGGGAGGACTCCCCCGCGGTGGTGATATCGGCCGTCTCCGGCATGGCCGGGGTCGGAAAGACCGCGCTGGCGGTGCACTGGGCGCGCCAGACGGAGAGCGCCTTCCCCGACGGGCAGCTCTACGTCAACCTGCGGGGCTTCGACCCCCGGGGCTCGGTGGTGACTCCGGCGGAGGCGGTGCGCGGCTTCCTGGACGCCTTCGGAGTGCGGCCCGAACGCATCCCGCCCGGCCTCGAAGCCCAAGTGGGCTTATACAGGAGCCTGCTGACGGGCCGCCGGGTACTCGTCCTACTGGACAACGCGTGGGACGAGCAGCAGGTACGGCCGCTGCTGCCGGGGGCGGCGGGCTGCATGGCGCTGGTGACCAGCCGCAACCGGCTGACCGGACTCGCCGTCTCGGAGGGCGCCCACCTGCTCTCCGTCGACGTGCTCGGCCCCGGCGCCGCCCGGAACGTGCTGGCCCAGCGGATCGGAGCGGACCGGCTGACGGCCGAGGCCGACGCGGCACGGGACATCGTCGCCCGGTGCGCGGGCCTGCCGCTGGCCCTCGCGGTGGTGGCCGCGCGGGCCGCCGCCCAGCCGCACCGGCCGCTCGGCTCCCTGGCACGCGAGTTACGGCAGGAGCGGAACCGGCTGGACGCGCTGGACGCGGGCGAGGCCGCGAGCCGGGTCCGGGCCGTCTTCTCCTGGTCCTACCGCGCCCTCAGCGGCGGTGCGGCCCGGCTGTTCCGGCTGCTCGGCCTGCACCCGGGGCCGGACGCCGGACTGGCCGCGGTCGCCGCGCTGGCGGGGATCCCGGCGCAGGAGACCCGGGAGTTGCTGTCCGAGCTGACCCGGGGGCACCTGCTGTCCGAACACGCCCCGGGCCGCTACGTCTTCCACGACCTACTGCGGGTGTACGCGGGCGAACTCGTCGCCGAGCAGGACGACGAGCGGGTACGACGGACCGCGCTGCACCGCCTGCTCGACCACTACCTGCACACCGCGCGAGCCGCCGACGCGCTGGTGACCCCGCAGCCCAACCCCATTCCCCTGCCGACGGCCCGGCCGGGGGCCAACGTGGCGGAGTTCGCGGGCTACGACCAGGCGCTGGCCTGGTTCACGGCCGAGTGCGCCGTACTCCTGGAGGTCGTCCGCCACGCCCCCGACCACTTCGGGAGCCATGTCTGGCGGCTGACCGCGGTCCTCACCACCTACCTGGACCGCAACGGCTACCACCACGCCCTGGAGGAGGCCGGCCGCAGATCGATGACGGCGGCCCGGCTGGAGAACGACCGGGCGGGCCAGGCCGGCGCCCACCGCACCCTCGGACTCGCCCTCGACCGACTGCGGCATCCCGCGGCCGGCGAACACTACGCGCGGGCACTCGAGTTGTACGCCGCGCTGGGCAGCGACGCCGGGCAGGCCCGGACCTATCAGCACCTCGCCCGGCTGGCGGGCACCCGGGGCGAGCACATCCAGGCTCTCGAACACGCCAGTTGCAGCCTGCGGCACTACCGAGCGGCGGGTGACCTGGCGGGCCAGTCGGCCGCCCTGAACCACATGGGCTGGCAGTTGGCCCAACTGGGCAACTACCGCGAGGCGTTGGCCCACTGCGAGCAGGCCCTCGCGCTCGCCCTGGCCACCGAGGACGTCGACGGGCTGGCCCACACCTGGGACAGCCTGGGGTACATCCACCGCCAACTCGGCGACTACCACCGGGCGGTGGACTGCTACCGGCAGGCGGTCGACCTGTTCCACGTCACCGGCGAACGCAACCACGAGGCGCGATGCCTGACGTGCCTCGGTGACTGCTACGACGGCGCCCAGCAGCCCGCTCCCGCGCAGGACACCCGGAGCCGGGCCAGGGCCATCGCGAACGACCTGGGTCTGCCGAGGAGCGAGACGCCGCGGCCGGCCCCGAACAGCGGGCCGCACTCCCGTTGAGGGTGCCCGGTGCCCGCCTCAGCCGGGACGGCCGCACCCCGCTGGAGTTCCGCGCGGTGGCCCGGGGGCGACCGGCGGCAAACTGAACTGCCTTGTGTGGGCGGCGACTTGACGGTTTCGGTCCCGGCGGCGGGGAGGTGTCCGGCCGCTCAGCGGGGCCGAAACATGACCACGCCCGCCCCTGGGGAACACCGTTCGGGGCGGGCTGGGGTCCATGACTGGTCGTGCGGCACGAAGGGCGCGGCTCAGCCGCGGCGCAGCATCATGACGACGGCGACGATGACGATGATGAGGACGACGGTACCCAGACCTATGTACACGGCCTTCTCCTTGGTTCGGCGGCTGCGGCGCCGGTCGGTGCCGCAGAGACCCTCGTGCCCCCGTCCGCGTCTTTCAGGCCGCCCCGGACTTATTCTCTTGCCGCACCCGATCCGGAACCCCCACACCGCTCAGGCAGGCGGACCTGGCCGGGCCGTGCCGCCGCTCACAGCCACTTCAGGCGGCGGAACAAGCCGTAGAGGACCGCACAGATCACGACGGTGGCCGCGATGGTCACCGGGTAACCCCACCGCCAGTGCAGCTCCGGCATGTGGTCGAAGTTCATGCCGTAGTTCCCGACCACCACCGTGGGTACGGCGGCGAGGGCCGCGACCGCGCTGATGCGCCGCATGTCGTCGTTCTGGCTGACGCCCACCTCCGCCGTCCAGGCGTCCCGGGCGCTGTCCAGCATCTCCCCGAGCTGCTCGGACTGCTCCACCACGCGCCGTAGCCGACTGGCCACGTCACGCAGCGGATCGCCGTCCTGCCGGGAATCGCCGAAGGCGTCGGAGGCGGCGCCCAGAGCCAGCGCGGCAGGGCCCGCGGTGCGGCGCAGCCGGAAGATCTGGCGGTGCAGGTGGTGTGCCGCCGCGAGCCGCCGCCGGCGTTCGGCCCGGTCGGCCCGCCCCGTCCGGGCCGACGCGTCGTCCGGCGGCTCGGGGTCCGCGTCCTCGGTCGCCTCCTCCAGCGCCTCGGCGATCTCCTCGTACTGGTCGGTGACGACTCCCGCCATCAGCCGCACCAGCTCCGTGGAGTCCGCGCCGCGCACGGCCTGGTGATCGAACCTGTCCGCGAGGGCCTTCCGCACGTCGGTGCGGCCGTGCTCCACGGCCAGCGCGAAACCGGGACCCGCGAACAGCACCACACAGCCGGAGCGGGTCAGCCGGGGCAGCCGCGGGGCGCCGCCCGTGTGCCGGTCGAGATGACACGTCCGCAGGGTCAGGACGATGACGTCGTCCACCCGGTCGAGACCGGGGCGGGTGCCCGGCTCGCTCGCCCGGCCGGCCAGACCGGCGTCGAGCCCGCACGCGTCGGCGGCCCTCCGCAGAGCCTCCTCGTCATCGGCGTGCACCATGAGCCAGGCGACGCCGCCCCGTGCGTGCGCCTGCCCCACCAGCGCCAGCGGGTCTCCGTCCACCGGCGACGCGATCGTGCCGCCGCCGAGCAGTACGGTCCAGATCGGCGACGGTGCGGAGCGTGCGTGATGGGGATCAGCAGCGGTCATTGTGGAATCCTCCCGATCGGCGGCGCTCGACGGCCGCCTGACCGGCACGTATGCCCGGCGTGCCGACAGCGCACGCCTGGGAGGGCCCCAGGTCCGCCGGGGCACGTGTCACCGGAGTCGAGAAAACCGCGCCCGGTCACTTTAGGACGCACCGCCAGGGGTACCCGGCGAACATGGCTGAATCGCATCTTCCTGGACGAAAAGACCGTGAGGGGAACGGCGCCGAGCAGTCGCCGGAGGAGCGGGCCGGCCCGGCACCCGAGGTGGAGGAACGGGCCCCGGACTCGCCGGCCCAACTGCCCAAACAGGCCTGGGGCCGGGTCCTTTCCGGAAGCCTGCGCGAGTTCAAGAAGGACGAGCTGACCGACCGGGCGGCGGCGCTCACGTACTACGGGGTGCTCGCGTTGTTCCCGGCGCTGCTGGTCCTGGTCTCCCTGCTGGGCCTCACCGGCAGGTCGACCACGGACAAGGTGCTGAAGAACCTCAAGCAGCTCACCCCGGGTTCGGTGCACAACATCCTCACCCAGGCGGTGGAGCAACTCCAGGGCAAGGCCGGTGTCGGTTCGCTCGTCGCCATCGTCGGCCTGGTGGTGGCGATCTGGTCGGCGTCCGGCTACGTCGCGGCGTTCATGCGCGCCGCGAACGCCGTCTACGACATGCCCGAAGGGCGCCCGGTGTGGAAGATCCTCCCGGTGCGGCTCGGCGTGACCGTCGTCCTGCTGGTGCTGGCGGTCGTCAGCGCGCTGATCGTGGTCTTCTCCGGTGGCGTGGCCCGCCAGGCGGGTACGGCGCTCGGGATCGGAAGTTCCGCGCTGTCGGTGTGGTCGATCGCGAAGTGGCCCGTGCTGGTCATTCTGGTCACCGTGATGATCGCCATCCTCTACTGGGCCTGCCCGAACGCGAAGGTGAAGGGCTTCAAATGGGTCACTCCCGGCAGCCTCCTGGCCCTGCTGATCTGGATGCTCGCTTCGGCCGGATTCGCGTTCTACGTGACCAACTTCGCCTCCTACAACAAGACTTACGGCACCATGGCGGGCGTCGTCGTCTTCCTGGTGTGGCTGTGGATCACCAACCTGGCGATCCTGCTGGGGCTGGAGTTCGACGCGGAGGCGGTGCGTCAGCGGGCGATCGCCGGCGGTATGCCTCCCGGCGCCGAGCCGTACACGCAGCCGCGCGACACCCGCGCCTGGGACGAGGAGGACCGACGCCGTCTGGACGAGGACGGACCGGCGGCACGGTGACCACGGCGACGGCGTCATATCCACCGCCGCAGACGGACGGGTAATGAGTCGGGAGCGCGGAGTCGAGAACGAGACCGACGACCGGCCCGCCGGGTCCAGCCCCCTCCCCTGCTCACCCGGTGAGGCCGTTGGGTACCCGCTCGCCTGGGACCTCGAACGGGAGGACCGGCGGACCTTCCGCGCCGACCGGATACGGCCCCGCGGCCCGACCGGGCCTGGCGGCGGCGATCGGCCGCTTCGGCACCGCCTTCGACATCGTCGGACCGCCCCAACCGCGGGAGCTGTCGATCTCCTCGCCACCCGCTACGCGGACGCCGTTCGGCGCGCCGCGCAGGGAGTCGAGGAGCGGGGCGACTCGGCCTGCTCGACGACCGGTCAGCGCAGCCGTCGCGCGCGCAGCACCAGGTCGTCCGTGTGATGGGCGCCGGCACCGCCTTCGGGTGACACGCGGGGACGCTGCTCGTCGACCTCCACGACCCAGTCGTCGTCGAGCAGGGCGGCGACCATCGAGGGCCAGACGTAGTCGGCCGGGTCGAACTCGCTGTCCTGGTGCGCCTGTTGGGTGTCCATCCCGGCGTGGTGGACGAGCAGCAGGACACCGCCGGGGGCGACGGCCGCGAGCAGCGCCCGCTCGGCCGCGGCGTCGGGGGTGCGCAGCAGGGCGGGGTACTGCGCGGAGACCAGGTCGAAGGAGGCCTGCGGGAGCGCCGCCTCCGTCAGCGCGGCGTGTACCCAGCGAACGGTGGTACCGGCGTCCCGCGCGTGCCCGGCGGCCCGGTCCAGTGCCACGCCGGAGACCTCGACGGCGGTCACGTCCCAGCCGCCGCGCGCCAGCCAGACGGCGTCCGCGCCCTCGCCGCAGCCCACGTCGAGCGCCCGCCCGGGACGGAGCCCGGCGACCTCGGCCACGAGCGCGCCGTTGGGCCGGCCGCTCCACAACTGTTGCCGGTCGGTGTACCGGTTGTCCCACTCCGCCCGTACCACAGGGTCTCCGACGTATCCGTCGGCATGCGAGGTGGCGTTGGACGCGGGCGATCCCGCGGTGCTGTTGTCGGTCACGGATCAACCGTCGCCCCTCCCGGTCCGGTCACGCCACTCTTGTTGCCGATCCGGCAAATCGACGGCGGGGGGCGCCAGTTGGTTCCGCCGCGCACCGGGTCGGCGGCGGGGCCTTTCGGCGTACCACCCGGCCGGGGACGTCCCGTCGGGAATGAAGGTCCGGCGGCCGGGTGTTGACCACCGGCGAGCGACTCTCCTGCCCCGGGAAGAAGGCACCCCATGACGTCCTCGCCGACCACCATGCGCGCCGTCCGGCTCTCCGCGCCCGGCCCGGTGGACAACCTGCGGCTGACCACCCTCCCGCTCCCGCCCGAGCGGGACGGCTGGGTCCGCGTCCGGGTCGAGGCGTTCGGCCTCAACCGTTCGGAGTTGAAGCTGCGGCTGGGAGTGAGCGTGGGTGTCAGCTTTCCGCGGGTGCCGGGCATCGAGGCCGTCGGTACCGTCGACGCGGCCCCGGCCGGCAGCGGGCTGACCGCCGGGCAGAAGGTCGTGGCGATGATGGGGGACATGGGGCGCACCTACGACGGCGGTTATGCCGAGTACACGTCGGTACCGCTGTCCCAGGTCATCCCGGTCGACACCGACCTGCCCTGGGACGTGCTGGGCGCGTTACCGGAGATGGTGCAGACCGCCCACGGCTCGCTCACCGTCGGCCTGGACCTGCGGCCCGGCCAGTCCCTGCTGATCCGCGGCGGTACCTCCTCGGTGGGCCTGGCGGCCGCCGCGCTGGCCGCCTGGCGCGGCGCCACCGTGCTCTCCACCACCCGGCGGCCCGACCGGCTCGCCCTGCTGAAGGAGCACGGAGTCGCCCACCCGCTGCTGGACACCGGTGACGTCGCTCCCGCCGTACGCGAGTTGTACCCGGACGGCGTGGACGCCGCCCTGGAACTCGTCGGCACGCCGACCCTGCCCGACACCCTGCGGGCGGTGCGCGTGCACGGCACGGCGTGCTTCGGCGGCAGCCTCTCCAACCAGTGGACGGTGCCGGACTTCTCCCCGAACGAGTACCTGCCGAGAGGAGTACGCCTGGCGGGCTACTTCGGCGACGCCGCCGACCTGCCCCGGGACGTCTTCCAGGAGATCCTCGACGCGGTGGCGGCGGGCCGACTGGCCTTCCCCGTGGACCGCGTCTACGACGGCCTGGAGCAAGTGCCCCTCGCGCACTCCGACATGGAGCACGACCGCGCCACCGGCAAACTCGTCGTCCGCGTCCGCCACTGAGGCCGTGGGGGCGAGCCGGCGACTCCCCCTCGCACGAGCCCCTTTCCACCACGGTCCGTTGACGGCGTGATCAACGCCATCCGCGGCGACCCCGCGTTCGGACCCCGCCGCGGCAGCCGGTGCCGCACTCTCACTGAGTACGCCAGTGGAAAGGGACAGCCATGACAGGGCAGCCGTTCGGCTCCTACCAGAACGAGATCTACCTCAACGGGCTCGGGGGCGTGCTGCCGCCGTACCCGATGGCCTTCGCGGAACTGGAGGACCGGGCCCGGACGGCGCTGCCCACCTCGGTGTGGTCCTACGTCGCGGGCGGCGCCGGCGACGAACGCACCCAGCGGGCCAACGTGGCCGCCTTCGACCACTGGGGACTCGTACCGCGCATGTTCGTCGGCGCGGCCCAACGCGACCTGTCCGTCGACCTGTTCGGGATGAGGCTGCCCTCTCCCCTGCTCATGGCGCCGGTCGGGGTCATCGGACTGTGCGCTCAGGACGGGCACGGCGACCTGGCCACCGCGCGGGCCGCCGCCCGCACCGGCGTACCGATGATCGCCTCCACTCTCTCGGCCGACCCGATGGAGGAGGTCGCCGCCGAGTACGGGGACACCCCGGGCTTCTTCCAGCTCTACACCCCCACCGACCGCGAACTGGCCGCGAGCCTCGTGCACCGCGCCGAACAGGCCGGGTACCGGGCCATCGTGGTCACCCTGGACACCTGGGTCACCGGCTGGCGTCCCCGCGACCTGGCCACCGCCAACTTCCCCCAGCTGCGCGGGCACTGCCTCGCCAACTACACCAGTGACCCCGTCTTCCGCGCCCGGCTCGCCCGCACTCCGGAAGAGGACCCGCAGGCCGCCGTCCTCCTCTGGACCCAGCTCTTCGGCGCCCCGCTCACCTGGGACGACCTTCCCTGGCTGCGCTCCCTCACCGACCTCCCGCTGCTCGTGAAGGGCATCTGCCATCCCGAGGACGCCCGGCGGGCCAAGGACGCGGGCGTGGACGGCGTCTACTGCTCCAACCACGGCGGACGCCAGGCCAACGGAGGTCTGCCCGCCCTCGACGCGCTGCCCGCCGTGGTGGAGGCCGTCGACGGACTCCCGGTCCTCTTCGACTCCGGTGTCCGCAGCGGAGCCGACGTCGTCACGGCCCTCGCGCTGGGCGCCACCGCGGTGGCCGTGGGCCGGCCGTACGCGTACGGGCTCGCGCTCGGCGGCGCCGACGGCGTCGTGCACGTGCTGCGGTCGCTGCTCGCGGAGGCCGATCTGATCATGGCGGTCGACGGGTATCCGGCCCTGGCGGACCTGACCGCCGACGCCCTGCGACGAGTTCCTCCGGCGGTCGCGGGCGAGGCACGGCACTGACGGAACCCGGAACCCCCTCCACGGAACCCGCGCATGACCGGGCCGAGCCGGGGTATTCGCGTCGCGTATGACATGTCCACCTGATGGGAGACCCCCGGTGCTGATGGCCCACCCTGCCGTGCTCAAGGACCTGGTCGAGCAGTACGAGACCCTGCGGGCCCTGCATGCCGAGAACGGCGGCCCCGCCACCCGGCAGCGGATGGACGACATCGCCTACACGCTGTGCGTGTCGACCGGCACCCGGGACGTCGATGTCGCCCTCGTCGCCGCGCGGTACCGGCTGCCGGGCGCGCGGCCCGAGGACGACTCCGTGCTCACCGCCGACTGAACTCCCCGTCTCTCGGGCGGAGTCCGGTCACTCCCGCTCCGCGAAGACGCTGGAGTCCAGGTGCTTCAGGAGGTCGGCGGCGTCCCGGTACACCGCGCGGGCGCCGGCCTCCTCCAGTTCCGCGCGGGGAACTCCGCCGGAGAGCACGGCCACGGGAGTCACCCCGTCGCTCGTGGCGGCCTTCATGTCCCACACCGTGTCGCCGACGAACACGGCTTGTCCGCTCGGTACGTCCGCCAGCTTCCTGGCCTCCCGCACCGGGTCGGGGGCGGGTTTTCCCGCGGAGACGTCGTCCGCGCTGGCCGCCCCGAGGATGACGTCGTCCGCGTCGATGGCGCGTCGCAGGGCGGAGAGTTCCGCGCCGCCCGCCGAGGTCGCCAGGACAATCTGCCAGCCCCGTCCGGCCAGTCCGCGCAGCAGGTCACCCACCCCTTCCAGGGCGGGCAGCCGCTCGAAGTACGCGGCGTAGAGGGTGTGGTGGGCGGCGACGAGCTGGTCGTCGCCGTCGTGATCGCGGTCCTCGCCCAGCAGGTGGTCCAGCAGGTCGCCGCCGGCGAGACCCAACGCCCGGTGGATGTCCCGCGAGGGGATGTGGTGGCCCGCCTGCCGGAACGCCTCCCACCAGGAGACGATGTGCAGGTGGTTGGTGTCGACGAGCGTTCCGTCGACATCGAAGATCGCGGCGCGTTTCGTGGTCATCCCGGGTGCCTTCGCCCTCTCACAGTTCGCGCAGGGCGGGCAGCAGCTTCTGCTCGGCCCACTCCAGATACGGAAGTTGGTGGTCGCCGCCGATCTGGACGAGGGCGACCTCGGTGAACCCGGCGTCCACGTACGGGCGTACGGCCTCGACGACCGCGTTCACGTCGTCGCCGCAGGGGATGGACCCGGCCACGTCCTCGGGCCGTACGAACTGGGTGGCGCCCGCGAACGCGGCCGGTCCGGGCAGTTCGGAGTTGACCGGCCAGCCGCAGCCGAACCAGCGGAACTGGTCGTGGGCGCGGGCGATCGCCGCGTCCCGGTCGGTGTCGTAACAGATGGGCAGCTGGCCGACCTTGGGCTTGCCCTCGCCGCCGTGCCGGTCGAACGCGGAGACCAGTTCCGGTTTGGGCTCGGTCGCGATCAGCAAGTCGGCGAGGTGCCCGGCGAGTTGGCACGAGCGGTCGCCGGAGACAGCCACCCCGATCGGCGGCGGCTCGTCGGGCAGGTCCCACAACTTGGCGTTCTCCACGTCGAAGTGGACCCCGTGGTGGTTGACGTTCTTCCCTTCGAAGAGAGCGCGGATGATCTCCACGGCCTCCTCCAGCATCTCCAGCCGGACATGCGCGGCGGGCCAGCCTCCGCCCACGACATGCTCGTTGAGGTTCTCCCCGGAGCCGAGACCCAGCCGGAAGCGCCCCTGGGACAGGAGTTGCAGGGTGGCGGCCTTCTGGGCGACGACCGCCGGGTGGTAGCGGGTCGTCGGGCACGTCACGTACGTCATCAGGGGAATGCGTTCCGTGGCCTGCGCGGCGGCACCGAGGACGCTCCACGCGTAGGAGGCGTGTCCCTGGGACTCCAGCCAGGGGAAGTAGTGGTCGGAGGTGACGGAGAAGTCGAAGCCGGCGCGCTCGGCGCCGACCACATGGCCCACCAGTTCCCGCGGGCCGGACTGCTCGGTCATCATCGTGTACCCGATCCGCACCATGCCGCTCATCTCCTCGTGACTCGTCAGCGCTTCGTGCTGAGACGCAGGTCGACTTCCTTCTCCTGGTCCCCCGACGCCGTGCCCTCCTCCTGGACGGCGAACGCCGTGCGGAGCGCCTCGTGCAGTTGGTCCACCGCGACGTAGCCGCCCTGGAGGGTGACGCTGACCGTGCCCGCCAGCGGCATGGGGTCGGTCGGGATCCACTCCTGGGTCGGCTCGAACTCCGCGGTCCACACGGCGGCGTGGTCGCCCGGCTGTTCCTGGGGTACGTCGTCGGCGGCCCGGTCGGTCGGGAACGCCGTCCGCAGGACACCGAAGACAGTGGCGGCATCCTCCTTGGACGCTCCGGTGAGAGACACGCTGGCCATTTACTTCACACTCCGTAACTGTTGGATTCTGGGTGGTAGCCGGCACGTGGAACGAGGTGCCTGATGCGCGGCACTCCCCAGCGTCACCCGTCTCGGCTCGGACGGCACGCCGAGCGTCAGCCGGGCGGCTCCTGGGGCACGGGCTCCTCGGGGTGGGCGGCGCCGGCCCGCGGTCCGCCCCGGCGGCCGGTCCCGGCCTCGTCCGTGTCCGGGACCTCCGTGTCCGGGACCTCCGTGTCCGGGACCTCCGTGTCGAGGCTCTCCTTGTCGGGGCTCTCCTTGTCGGGGCTCTCCGACTCGGGCTGGTCACCGGTGGCGGCCTGCTGATCGGGCAGATCCCTCGGTATCGGCTTCGGTTGCGGCCCCCCGCTGTCCCCAGGGGTTTCCGGGCGGCGCTCGCTCAAGGCGTCCTCACTCTCTCGGGCAGGGGTGGTGTACCGCGCGAGTACCCAGGGGGCCGCTGATGATGCTGGCGAACCCGGTCCGCGGTGCGTGCCCCCGCGGCCGCATCCGCCTCCACGAGTCCGAGTCGGCATCCGTATCCGTACGGCCACGCGAGGTGATCACTCGATCGTGAGTTTCCGCCCTCGGGCACCCGTTCCTTCGCGAGGCTGCCGAGAGGGCGGGGTGACCGCCGCCCGGACCGCTGTGGGTGGGAGTGGCATGACACACGACTCGGTACGACACACGGGCGCGGACGAGCGGGCGGTCCTGCTCGTGGCGGGACTGGCCGATCTCGCGGTGAGCACGGTGGGCACCGCCCTCGGGACGGTGGGCACGGCGCTGGGAACGGTGCGGGGCCTGCTGCGCCGTTCGGACACCGCCGACCTGGCCGCGGACGCCGAGCGCGACCTCGTGGCGCGCGGACGCCTCGTACTGGACCGCTGTACGGCCGTTCCCCCGGCGCACCTGGAGATCCTCGCCCGGCACGCCCTGGCTCGGCGGGCCGCCGATGACGTCTGACCGTTGGGAGCCGGCCGTCTTCAAGGCCAGGACCGATCAGGTGCTCCGCCGGTTCATGGCCGAGGAGACCGAGCGGTTCACGGCGATCGATCCGGCGCTGGGCCCGGTGGCCGACCAGTTGAAGGCCGCGGTGGCGGACGGCAAACGGCTGCGGGCGGCGTTCTGTTACTGGGGCTGGCGGGCGGCGGGACAGCCCGACAGCGACGCGCTGGTGCGGGCGGCGGCCTCGATGGAGCTGGTGCACGCCGCGGCGGTCGTGCACGACGACCTCATCGACGACAGTCCCCTGCGACACGGGCGTCCCACCGCCCACATCGCCCTGCGCGCCGCCGTACGGCAGCACCCGCGCGCCGCCGCCGCAGCCAGGTCGCTGGCCATGCTGGTGGGCGACCTGCTGATGGAACTGGCCGGTCAGCTCTTCGCCACCAGCGGTCTGCCGGCGGCCTATCTGTCCCGGGCCCGCCCGCTCTGGGCGTCGCTGGCAAGGGAGTTGGTCGCGGGCGAGTGCCTGGAGATCCTCCGCACCGGAGCCGAGCCGGACACCGGGACGTCCCTGAAGGTGATCCGCTACAAGACCGCCAAGTACACCGTGGAACAGCCCCTGTTGATCGGCGGCGCACTGGCGGGGGCCGGTGAGCGGCTGCGCGCCGGCTACTCCGCGTACGGGCTGCCGCTGGGCGAGGCGTTCCAGCTGAGGGACGACGTCCTCGGTCTGTTCGGGGACGTGGCGGAGACCGGGAAGGCCGGCACCGACGATGTCCGCGGTCACCGGCCCACCGCCCTTCTGGCGGAGACCTGGCGGGTCGCCGGCGCCGACGACCGGGATCGGCTCCGCGCTGTGCTGGGCCGGCGCGACCTGGACGAGGACGGTCTGCGGACGGTCCGCGAGGTGATGCGCCGGCTGCGGACACCCGACCGCGTCGAGGCCATGATCAGCGCACGGGTCGCCGAAGCCCTGGACGGCGTGGGCGAGTTGGATGTTCCGCCGCATGCCGCCGCCGCGCTGACCACGCTCGCGCAGGCGGCGGCGGTCCGCCTGTCGTAGGCCACCCCCGACCGACCTGGAAGACCTGGAAGATCCGGAAAGCGCAGAGGACGGAGAAGACGGCAAGGAAGCCCGGGCCGCCGAACACGTCCGGGACATCGGATACGTCAACGACGAGGAGCCCGCCATGATCTACACCGAGGCGTCGATGGACGCCCTGCGCCAGTCCGGTGACGAACTCGCCGACGCCACGGTCGCGACGCTGTTCGAGCGCGGGGAGGTCGGCAAGTTCAACACGCTGATGCGGTACGTGTCCACGGCGGGGTCTCCCCTGCCGGACGGGCTGCCCGACGTCGCCACGGAGTACCTGCGGGCCACGAGCACCCCGCCGGACTGGGTCGACTGGGCTGAGATGGAGAAGGCGCGGCTGTTCTTCATCGACAACAACGTGCACATCTCGACGGCGCTGTCCTTCGCGGCCATGCCCGCCTGTTACGTCGTGCCGCCCGTGGCGAAACTCCTCTCCGCCGCCCACGGTCTGAAGTACCCCTCCAAACGGATGGCGGAGACAGGCCAGTTCACCGTCTACCTGATGCGGCCCGACGCCTTCGAGGCCGGCAGCCGTTTCCTTCCCGCCGCCCAGAAGGTCCGCCTCCTGCACGCCTCGATCCGTCACCACCTCCGCCGCGAGAACCGCTGGGACACCGCCACGCTGGGGACGCCGATCTGCCAGGAGGACCTCATCGGCGGCCAGATGTTCTTCTCCATGCTCGTACTGGACAGCCTGCACCGGTTGGGCATCCACATGTCCGAGGAGGGGGCGCGGGCGTATTACTACGCCTGGCGGGTGGTGGGGGCCATGCTCGGCGTGGACCAGGACGCCGTGCCCCAAAGCCTCGAAGAGGCACGGCAGTTCCTGGACCGGTACATGATCCGGCACATGGGACCGACCGCCGAGGGCGCCCACCTGACCCGGCAACTCATCGACCTCTACGAGGAGGTGGTGCCCGGCACCTTCTTCGACCCGATCGTCTCCGCCCTCATCCGTCACCTCATCGGCGACACCTGTGCCGACTGGCTCGACGTGCCGCGCACCCCGTGGGACACCGTCGTCAAGGCGGTGCCCCGTCTGCTCGGTGTCCTGGAGTCCATCGAGGACCGCTCACCGCTCGGTGCCTGGGCCCTGGACCGCCTCGGGAACCTCACCACCGTCCTGGAACTCTCCTCCCTCACCCGCGGTCGCGTCATGCACTACGCCATCCCCGAACACCTCAAGAAGGACTACGGCATCGACAACTCGGTCTCCCTGAAACGCCGTTGGGCCCCGCCCGCCGCCACCGTCCCCCGCTGACCCCGCGCCGAGTTCCAGCGGGTGCCCGCGGGTACGAGCGAGTACCGGCAAGACGGGTAGCGGTGTCGCACAAGGGGTCCCGGAGACGATGATGGACTTTTGATGCGGTGCCGGGCATTGAATGACGGGTTCGGGGCCTCAAGACTGGCAGGGACACACGGACGGCGAAAGGACCCCGATGCCTCCCGTATCCGCGGCTGCCCGCACCTGGCTGACCGAGGCGGACTGTGACCTCGACGCGTTCCGCGCGCTGGTCGAGCAGCGCACCGATCCCGCCGATCACCCCTCGGCCCAGCGGGTCGAGCGGAACGTGCCGCTCTACGACAGCGAGCGCCTCCGCGCGCTGTCGGTCTCTCGCGAGGGCCGTCGGAGCGTGCAGGAGGAGCTGGTCCGGGCGCTGCTCGACGGACCCGGCATCGTGGTCCTCAAGGGCGCCTTCGCGGACGCGGCTGTCGTGGACCGGACGTCCGACGTCTTCCGCGCGCTGATCGAGGAGGAGCGCGCGAGCGGCACGGCCCGCGGCGACCACTTCGCCCCACCGGGCGCCAACGACCGGGTGTGGAACGCCCTGGACAAGGTGGCCGTGCGGGCACCCGAGGTGTTCGCCGACTACTACGCCAACGACATCCTGGAGCTGGTCGCGGAGGCCTGGCTCGGCCCCGCCTACCAGGTGACCTCCCAGGTCAACGTGGTCAATCCGGGCGGCGCCGCACAGAGCGTGCACCGCGACTACCACCTCGGCTTCCTCTCCCAGGAACGCGCCGCGGCCTACCCCGCGCACGTCCACCGCCTCTCGCCGGTGCTCACCCTGCAAGGCGCGGTGGCCCACTGCGACATGCCCGTCGAGTCCGGCCCGACCCTCTACCTGCCGCACTCGCAGAAGTTCGAGCCCGGCTACCTCGCCTGGCGACTCCCGCGCTTCGTCGAGTACTTCGACGCCCATCACGTCCAACTCCCCCTGGAGCAGGGCGACGCGGTCTTCTTCAACCCGGCGCTCTTCCACGCCGCCGGCCACAACCGCTCGGCCGGCATCAGGCGCATGGCCAACCTGTTGCAGATCTCCTCCGCCTTCGGCCGTGCCATGGAGACGGTGGACCGCGAGGCGATGGCGAACGCCCTCTTCCCGGTGCTGCTGCGCCGCAGGTCGGAGGGTGTCTCCGACGACTGGCTGCGCCGGGTCATCGCCGCCGGCGCCGAGGGCTACGCCTTCCCCACCGACCTCGACCGCGACCCGCCGGTGGACGGGCTCGCCCCGCCCTCCCAGGCGGACATCGTGTGGCGGGCGGTCGCCGAGACCTGGTCGGGCGACCGGCTCCGCCAGGAACTGCGGGCGGCGGCCGAGCGCCGGCGCGGCTGAGCGTGAGCCCGGCCGGGCAGCGCTCGCCGCATCAGGCGGTCCTACGGCTGCCCGGCCGCCCGCAGCACCGTGCGGAGGTGCTCGGCGCTGGCCCACACGTCCTCGACCGGCCCCTTCCCGGTGGGCTCGCCGGTCAGGATGGTGTCCTGCTCCAGCACGTACCAGCCGTCGTAGCCGCGGGTGGTGAGGTGGGTGACGATGGCCTCGACGTCCACGTCTCCCGCGCCGAGCGGACGGTACATGCCCTTGCCCACGGCCTCGGTGTAGCCGAGCCGGCCGTCCTGGACCTTGGCGGCGAGGGAGGCGTCCACGTCCTTCATATGGGTGTGCGCGATGCGCTCGGGCGCCTGGCGGGTGAGTTCGGCGGGGTCGGTGCCGCCGATGAGCAGGTGGCCGGTGTCGAGACAGAGCGAGATCGCCGAGTGCTCCAGGACGCGCCGGACCTCGTCGCCGTTCTCGATCATCGTGCCGACGTGCGGGTGCAGGACGGCCCGGACGCCGCGCTCGGCGGCGAGCGACGCCAGCCGGTCCAGGTTGGACAGCAGCAACTTCCATCCGTCGGCGTCGAGTTCGGGTCGGGAGTCGTAGCCGTCCTGGCCGGTGACGGCGGACAGGACGAGCACCTCGGCCTTCGAGGCGGCGTAGCCCTTCAGGAGCTCTTCGGCCTCGGGGAGCGGGTCGTGTCCGGGCACGTGCAGCAGGAGCGGGGTGAAGCCGCCGACCGCGTGCAGGTCGTGCTGGGCGAGAACCCCGGCCATGGCGTCGGGCTCGCCGGGCAGGAAGCCCTCGGGGCCGAACTCGGTGGCGGCCAGGCCGACCTCACGCATCTCCTTCAGCACGCGTTCGGGCGTCAACTGGTAGCCCCAGCCGGGGACTTCGCACACGCCCCAGGAGATGGGGGCGCCGGCGATCCTGTTCAGGGGTGAGGTGGTCACGCTGTGTCCTTTCGGTCGTTGCGGTCGCTCCCGGTTCACCCACGGGGGCGGCGCCGCCGGGCTCTCGGAAGACCAGTGACCCGTCAGCCCACGGTCAGGCCGTTCACATGGGCGCAACGGTAGGCCGACCCCGGGCCGGTACTGAAGAGGCGGAACCCATCATTTTCCCTTCATCGGGCGCGTCTTTTTCCCCGCATCCGCGTCGGGCGCTCCGCCGGTCGGTCCCGGCGCGCCCGCTCGATCTCCATGAACGTCTCTTTGCGTTCCTGTGGCTTCCGTTGATCGTGATTGTTGGGTTCCGTACGCTCCTGGCCGTCCACAGGAAGGGAGCCCTCCCATGCGCACCACCTGGTCCACCGTCCTGGTGAGCCTCGCCGTCGCGGCCACCACCGCACTCACCACCGGCGCCGCTCCGGTGACGGTCCATCACGAGCCCTGCAAGGCACAGCAGTTGCTTGCCCGTGACGACTTCCGGCACGGTACGGGTCAGTGGCGGACCGAGCTGGAACAGGGCGGCAGCGCCACGGCGAAGGGCGGTGTGCTCGACGTCGACGTGCCCGCCGGGGCGTCGGTGTGGTTCAAGCGGCCGTTCTCCGGAAGGTACGAGATCGACTTCACGGCGACTCCCGTCTCGGCGGGCGGCGTCAACGACCGGGTCAGCGACCTCAACACCTTCTGGAACGCCCGCGACACCCGCTCCCCCGAGAACCTCTTCGCCACCACGCGCAGCGGCGCCCTCGCCGACTACGACTACCTGACCACGTACTACGCGGGTCTCGGCGCGAACTACGACACCACCACCCGGCTGCGCCGTTACGTCGGGGTCGCCGGCTCCCGGCCGCTGGTGTACGACTACACCTCACCCCTGCTCGCCGCGAACCGGCCCAACCGTGTCCGGCTGGTCTCCGACGGCGAGCACGTCCAGTACTGGGACAACGGCGAGCTCGTCTTCGACTACCACGACGACGACCCGTACACCAGCGGCTGGTTCGCCTTCCGCACCACGTGGAGCCACTTCCACATCGCCGACTTCGCCGTCCGTCGGATCGGGAACGGACGGTAGGCAGGCCCCTGACGCGGACAGGCCCACCGCTCCGCCGCAGACCGGCGGTCGACCTCCGGCGGCGAGCGCGGCCCGTCCGCCGCCGGAGGGCAGCGGTCGCCCGTCGACGAGCTGTACCTTCAACCTCACTCGGGTTGCCGTCACCCTGTGTACCCTGCCTGTGTTGCGAGGGTCATGGCACACTGGCGGCCGATCAGAGGCAAGGGGGCAGGCTGCGTGAACGCACCACGGTCGGCCCCTGCCGTGTGCCGGACGGTGCTCGGCGAGCGGCTTCAACGTCGCTGCTGGGCGGCCGAGTTGACGGGGCCGGACCTCGGTGCGGGACCGCGCATCGCTCCTGCGACCGCCACCCGGCCCGAACAGGCCAACGCGCCCGCCGGCCGGCGGAGTTGTCCGGCCCCGCTGCCCGACCGGGCCGCCGTGCGGGCCGGTTGCGCGTACGCGGCCCGCCACCTCAGCGGATTCCCACCGCACGCGGTGCCGCGCCTTCTCCGGGTCACGGAGAACGCCCACGCGATCCTGTCGCCGCACCGTCCCCCGGGCCTTCGGGCCCCTCACCTTCTTCCGGTTCCCGATGGCCGGCTTCCCGGACATCGCGGGCACGGACAGTTCGCGCGGTGCCGCTTACACGCAGGACACGGAGGACACGGCAGAACCGCACCGCACCGCGAGGTGTTCGACCGGATGAGCACACAAGCAATGTCGAAGGGGCGCACCAGGGAGTTCCTGGTGGGCGTCCGCAAGGAGCTGGGATCATGACGCACACCAAGAACGCCGCCGCCGACCTGGGGACCGAGGACTGGTGCAAGCCGTGGAGCGGCGGCAACAACGGTAACTGCGTGGAGCTGAAGCCACTGGGGAACGGTCACGTCGCGATGAGGCAGTCCGCCGACCCCGACGGTGCCGCTCTGGTCTTCCCGTCCGCGGAGATCGCCCGGTTCGTCAGGGCGGTCAAGGCCGGTATGGCGGACTTCCTGGTCGCGTGAGGCCGGTGCGGCCCGCTCCGCGGACGCGGGCTCCGTGATCAGGTGCGGCGGGCGGCCCAGACGGTGCGCTCGGTGCGCATCGTCAGGTCGTCGCGGCGCAGGATGCTGTGCGGGCTGCCGGTGTCGATGAGCCGGTCGAGCGCGGCGAGGTCCTCGGGGGCGAGTGTGCCGGCGGCGGCGCTGCGCAAGCCCCGCAGGCCGCCCAGGGCGTAGCGGCCGATCGCTTCGCCTCGGGAGCCCTCGATGCGCACGGCGACGGGGTGTTCGCCCTCGACCGTGAATCCGGCGGCGGTCAGCATCGGGCCCCAGTCGGCGCCGCGATGGGGCAGGTGCTCGGCGTTGTGGCGGTCGGTCGCGGCGTGACAGCGCTCTTCCAGGCCGGGCCGGTCCTCGGGGGCGCCTTCGGGCAGGAAGCGGGGGAAGCCGGCGAGTTCTACGACGGCGAGCAGGGCGCCGGGGGCGAGCAGATCATGGACGGTGCGCAGTACGCGGTCGGGGCGGGTCATGTGGTGCATCGAGGCCGACGCCCACACCAGGTCGGGTGAGCCGAGGTCGGGCCAGGCGGTGTCGTCGAGGTCGGCCTGGACGGTGCTCACGCGCTCCATCACGCCGCGGGCGCACGCCTTGGTGCGCAGGCGCCGAAGGTGTTCGGCGGACGCGTCGACGGCGGTGACGTACGCGTCGGGGAAGCGGTCGAGGAGGGCGAAGGTCCCCGCGCCCGTCCCGCAGCCCAGATCCACGATCTGCCGCGTATCCGTCTTCAGAGGGAGCCACGCGGTGATGGCGGCCATGTGCTCGGCGAGGACCTCGGCGTCGAGGTCGAGGATCTCCGCCTGGACGTCGGTTCCGTGCTCCTGGTGGTGTCCGTGCGGAGCGCCGTGCTGCGGGTTCGGCGGGTGTGCGTGGGTCATGCCTGCACACTAGGGCGACCATGCGTCTGGGGCAGATACTCTCCCGCTTTACGCAAGACGAGGGTCGCGTCCGCTGCCTGACGCGCAAGAATCACGACCACGGGGGCCCCGTCCGGTCCGCGCCGTCACTCGGGGGTGCCCTGTCCGTCACCGCCGCCGTCGCGCTGGTGGCCGCGCCGGGCGTCGCGGTCGAAGATGCCGAGGATCTCGCAGGGTCCGCCCTCGGCGCCGATCGCGTGCGGCATCATCGTGGGGAACTCGGCGGCCTGGTTGGTCTCGATGCGCAGGCGCCGGTGGCCGAGCACGAGAAGCGCGGTGCCGGACAGGACGACAAGCCATTCGCGCCCCGGGTGGGCACGCATCCGCGCCGGGTTCTCGGGCGGTGGTTCGGTCAGGCGCTGGCGCACCACGCTCATGCCGGGGTCGCCCTTGACGAGCCAGCGCATCGCGCCGTGGCTGCCGTCGATCATCGGGCTGGTGACGACGTCGGCGGCGGCGGTCTCCACGAGCTGGTCCAGCGTGGTGTCCAAAGCGCGGGCGAGGGTGACCAGTTGGTCCAGTGCGAGGCGGCGCCGGCCGTTCTCGATACGGCTCAACGAGGACTGACTGAGGTGCGCGCGGGTGGCCAGTTCTTCCAGTGACAAGCCCTGCGCCACCCGCAGGGCGCGAATGCGCTTGCGTACGAGGCTGTCCAGCTCCCCGTCTTCTTGCGTCATGAGCAACATCGTAGGCCCATGACGCACCACGCGATCAGCGTTGTCGTGGCCGGTCCGCAGCGGCCGGGGCCGCGCACAGCGCACCCGTACCTCCACGCCCGGTCCGGGGTCCGGCGGCCGGAAAGGCCAATCGAAAACAGAGAATGCGGTTCGAATAACGTAGGCGGAAATCAACGGAGGTACTTCCGTTTCGGGGCCGCGCACCTTCACTTCCGCACCATGCACATTCGTCGGCACCACCGAGTGCGGTGTCGTACTGCGACGCCACGGGACGGTTACTCGCGATGGCATGTCAGGCCTCTACCCAAGGTCGGATTCACCCTCTATGGTTCCCTTTCGGAGGGGGCACCTGCATCGGCCAGGACCTGCGTGCGAGGCCTAGGGGGAATCGTGACCGACATCAAGAACGTCGTCATTCTCGGCGACAGCATGTCCGACATCGGAAACAAGTGGTTATGGCCGTCAGGCGAGTTGGGCCGGCTCTTCGGCGCGATGCGCGTGAACGAGACCGGCCGGTTCAGTGACGGGAAGAACTGGACCGACTTCCTCGTCGAATGGGCCACCGGCGAGACGCTCATGTGGGGGAACCGCGACCTGACGATCCGCAAGTCCACCGACTACCGCACCCTGACCCGCAATTCGGTCCTGGGCATCGAGTCGCTGGACCAGCCGCTCGCGGCGAAGTCCCGGATGACCGTCGAGGAGTTCCTCCAGCAGAACAGCGCGAAACAGAGTGCGCCGCCCTCGAAGGAGCTCAAGTACGTCAACTACTCCATGGGCGGCTGCATCGTCACCACGGACTGGACCTGGGCACCGAAGTTCGGCGCCCTCACCTACCTCCGGGGTCAGGTGGAGGACTACGTCGCCCAACGCCGCGCCCTGGGCGGGTCGTTCGCCGGTCCCACGCTGCACGTCATCTGGATCGGCCTGAACGACTTCGTCACCGCGGCACGGCCCGACTACGACGGCGCCACCGTCAAGTCCTTGCCGGCCACGAACAGTTACGCCGCGTGGCAGACCTGGAGCGAGCGGAACCCGAAGGACCTGGAGAACGGTGTGGGGGCCTATCCCGCCGTGGCGGAGACCAAGGCCCTCATCGAACTGATCAACTCCAGTTTCCCCGGCGCGAAAGCCGACAACCACTTCATGGTGATCGACCTTCCCAGCGTGTACAACGCCATCCGCTACATGGAAGGTCTCGGCGAACCGAAGAAAGTCGCCCAGGCGAAAAACATCGACCCCGTCATCCGCCGTTACAACGCCCTCCTCGAAAGCCTCGTGGAGGAATGGCCCGACAATCCGCACGCTCCCGCCGCGGACCACGTCCACCTCGTACGGATGAGCGCGTGGATGGACCACGTCAGCGAGCACCTGGAGGACTGGGGGCTTTCCAAGAAGGCCCAGGACACCGGAGTGGCGCCCTTCTACGCTCCCGGCATTCCCCCGGCGCCGGCGAAGGACCCGGTGCCGGCGGACATGCGGCGCCGCATCACGACCAGCGACCTGGGGCACCCGACCGAGATCGTGTACAGCATCATGGCCCGGTACTTCGTGACCAGGCTGCTGAACACCTACACCCTGGGCCGGCTCACCCCCGGCGTCTGGCGTCCGAACGCGCCCTTCAAGGGGCTGCCCTTCGACGTCCCGAGCTGAGGGACGCGCACGCGACGGCCGTAGCGGGGAAGCGAGCTCCTGGTGCGCGGGTCCCGATCGGGCGGACCCGTGCACCAGGAGCTTCCGGCATGCGGGCGCCCGGCTCAGTGACCGTCCAGGAAGGCTCAAGGCGTGCGGGGGACGGTGGCCTTCGCAGCGTGGTCCCCGCCGCGCCCGCAAGCCGGAAGGACAGCCGCCGATGGCCCCAGCACCGTGGAACGCGACGTTCGAGACCGTCCTGCGCCAGGGACTGCCCGGCCTCACCTGGGAGAAGTCGCCCGCACCCGATGCCCCGATGGAGAGCTACGGGCTCGACTCCCTCGCGCTCATCGGCGTGATCAGCACGCTGGAGTCCACCTTCTCCGTCACGCTGGCGGGGCAGGTGACGATCCCGGTGCACTCCATCACGGCCAGTCAGTTGTGGGGCATCGTGAGCACCACCCTCCAGCCCGCCGGGGACGAACCCGCGTCCCACCCCTCCGCCGCGGGCTCCCGCACACCGGCTCCCGGGACCGTCGCCTGACCGTCGCCCGAGCTAACGCGCCTGCCGCTCCAGGGCTTCCGGTGTGACGGGCGTGAAGAAGTTGATCAGGTTCCCGTCGGGGTCGCGGAAGAGCAGGGAGCGGTTGCCCCACGGCATCGTCGTCGGCTTCTGGACCACCTCGCAGTCGAGGGGCGCCAGACGTTCGTACGCCGCGTCCACATCGGCGACCCGGAACTCGATGATCACCGTGCGGTTGGCGGCCGGCTGCGCGAAGTCCCCGCCGAACAGGGCGAGGGTGCGGCTGCCGGCCACGGCGAGCGTGCACGAGGGCGTCACGAGTTCCGCGAAGTCGGGAGTGGCCCACCGCGCCTCACCGGCGGTGACCTGCTCGTAGAAGGCGACGAGCCGGGCCACGTCGTGGGTGATCACGCGGATCGAGACGAAATCGGCGGAGTTCATGAGCGGTGTCCTGTCGGAGAGGGTGCCGTTGGGGGTGCGCCTTCGACGCTAGGACCGATACCGGACAGGATCCGCCCGGTATCCGCGGCAGACTTTCCCGGGTGACGACATCCACCTCCCGAGTGCTCGCCCTGCTGGAGATCCTTCAGGGCGGCGGCCTCCGCACCGTGCCCGACCTGGCCGCCCGCCTCGACGTCGACGAACGTACGGTCCGCCGGTACGTCGGCCACCTGCTGGACCTCGGGGTGCCCGTCGACTCGGTGCGCGGTCGCTACGGCGGCTACCGGCTCGCCCCCGGCTACCGGATGCCCCCACTGATGCTCACCGACGAGGAGGCCCTCGCCGTCCTGCTCGGGCTGCTGGCCGGCCGGCGGGCCGGACTGGTCACCTCCTCCGCCGCCGCGAGCGAGAGCGCCGCGGCCAAGGTGCGGCGCGTCCTGCCCGTGGCGTTGCGAGGACGGCTGGAGGCGTTGCTGGAGACGGCCGGCTTCACCGGGCGGTCCCGCCCCGCCGGCGCCCCGGCCGCCGACGTCCTGCTGGAACTGGCCGGGGCCGCCCGCCACCGGCGGCCGGTGGCGCTGACGTACACCGACCGGACGGGCCACCGCGGCGAGCGCACGCTGCTGCCCTACGGTCTCGTCGAACACTCCGGCCGGTGGTACCTGACCGCCGCCGCACCGGACGGCGACGAGGAGGTGCGCGTCTTCCGGGTGGACCGCGTCACCGCGGTGACCACGCGCCCCGGCACGTTCGCCGTTCCGCGAGATTTCGACCCGGTGGCCACCGTCCTCGACCGGCTCGCCCGCACGCCCTGGACCCATGACGTGTCGCTGCGCGTCCGGGCGGGCGTCCAGGACATCCGCGACCACTTCCCGGCCGACATCGCCACCCTGTCCCCGGTCGCGGGAGAGGGGACACCGGACACCCCCCACGAGCCGGAGCGCGCCGGCGGCGACTGGGTGCGCGTCCGGATCCGCGCCGAGCGGCTGGACTGGATCCCCCCACTGCTCGCCGCCCTGGACCGCCCGTTCGTCATCGAAGGCCCCGAGGCCCTGCGGGATCTCGTACGCGCACTGGCTCGACGTCTCGACGAGAGCTGCGCTCGGCCGCCGCGTGTGTGACGCTCAACCGCCGCTAACGCAGGCGGACTTCATCCCGGGCGGCAGCCGGGACGGCCGGCCTGGTTACGGTCGGCGCAGTCCCGCGACGAGGAGTTCGACGAGCCGGCGGGCATTATAGCGCGGATCGCTGTCCGCGCCGATGCACAAGTTGCCGACGCCGCGCATGAGTTGGATGGGCTCAAGGTCGGCCAGGATCTCGCCGGACTCGGTTGCGGCGTCGAGCAGTTCGGCGCAGACGGGTACGAGCCGGTCGAGGAAGTAGGCGTGCAGCGTCTCGAAGCCGGCGTAGTCGGACTGGAGCACGGCGGCGAGTCCGTGCTTGGTGACGAGAAAGTCGACGAAGAGGTCGATCCACCGTCCGAGTGCGGCGTGCGGGCTGGGACTGCTCGCGAGCAGCGCCGGACCGGCCTCGGCGCAGGCGTCGACCTGGTGCCGGTAGACGGCGACGATGAGGTCCGCCCGGGTCGGGAAGTGGCGGTAGATCGTGCCGACCCCGACGCCGGCCTCGGCGGCGATGTCACGCACCGGCGCTTCCACTCCGGACGCGACGAAGACCGAGGCGGCCGCGTCGAGCAGGGTCTCCTTGTTGCGCCGGGCGTCCGCCCGCCCGGACCGGGCCGACGGTCCCGCGCCCTCGCCGTTGCCGCTCACCGCGCCTCTGCCTCCGTTTACCGAGCTTGCCGAGCTTGCCGAGCTTGCCGAGCTTGCCGAGCTTGCGAAACGGAACGCCGTTCCGTATCGTTCGAACGCGTTCCGGAACGCGGTTCCGTTTGCCCCATGATGCCAGAGCCGCTGCCCGCCGACCAAGACGTACGCCTGCCATCCTCCTCTTCGCCCTCTCCGGGAAAGGACGCACGGCCCCATGCCGAGCACCCCGCGACAACCCCGCTTCGGGATCATGACCGCTCCCCAGCAGGTCGACTACCACGACGTGCTGCGCGTCTGGCAGGAGGCGGACGCGATCCCGGAGATCGAGCACGCGTGGCTGTTCGACCACCTCATGCCGATCGGCGGCGATCCCGACGGACCGGCCTTCGAGGGGTGGACGCTGCTCTCGGCCCTCGCCGCCCGGACCCGGCGGCTGCGGCTGGGCGTGATGGTGACCAGCAACCGGTTCCGGCCGCCCGCGGTGCTGGCGAAGATCGCCACGACCGTCGACATCGTCTCCGACGGCCGCCTCGACTTCGGCATCGGCGTCGGCTCACGCCCCGACCATCCGCTGGCCAGGCGCGAGTACGCGGCACACGGCCTGCCCTTCCACGACTCCGCGCACGCCGTGGGAAGCCTCGCCGAAGCCTGCGCGGTGATCCGGCGGCTGTGGACCGAGCCCGAACCGTTCGACTTCGACGGCGCCTACCACCGTCTCACCGGCGCGTTCGGCAGTCCCAAGCCCGTCCAGCGCCCCCATCCGCCGATCCTCGTCGGCGGCCGGTCCGCCGCGACGCTGCGCGTGGCCGCCGAGCACGCAGACCTGTGGAACATCCCCGGCGGTGACATCGCCGACGCCGTCGCGCGCGGCGCGCTGCTCGACCGCTACTGCGACCGGATCGGCCGCGACCCCGCAACGATCACCCGCTCCATCCACCTGTCCGTCTCCTACGACCGTCCCGACGCCGTCCGCGCCGCCATCGGCGAAGCCCTGGACGCGGACTTCACCCACGTCGTCCTCGGACTTCCGGCGCCCTATCCCGCCGGGGTCGCCCGCTGGGTCGCCGACGAACTCATCGCCAAGTCGCTCTGATCCGGCGGGGTTTCGGGCCCGCGCCCGTCGCAGCGAGGCCGGCCGCGGCGAGGATGGAGGGCATGGACCAGCTGCTCGACCGCCTGCCCGCCCCGTTCTGGCGGGTCCCCTACGTCGGCTCCCGGTTCCCGGGGTCGCGCGCTGTCGCCGAGCGGCCCGGCCTGGCGGCGGGCGCGAACTGCCAGCTGTTCGCCTACGAGGTGCTCCGGCACTTCGGCCTGGCGCCGCCCCCACTGCGTTCCCGCGAACTGTGGGCGGACACGAGCGCCACCGTCCGAGTGTCGGTGGCAGACCCCCTCGACCTGCTCTTGTTCAACGCGACCGACGATGCCTACGGCGCCCACGTGGGGGTCGCGGTGAGCGGGGATCGCGTGCTGCACCTGTGCGCGGAGGCGGGCCGCCCCGCCGTCTGGGAAGTGACACGGTTCGCGGCCCGGGAGCGCTACCGCGTCCTGGTCGGCGTGAAGCGGGTCACCCTGGGCCGGCCGGCGGCGCCCGCCGGGGGGCGGACCGCTACTGATCCCTGATCTTGGGACCGGCCGTTCACCTCTTCGTCGGGTAGCGCGCCGCACGTGGGGTCAGAATCAGCTCATGACCGTGCCATCCGAGACCTCCGGCATGTCGGCGCAGACCGCGTGCGGGAAGGACGCCCGCAGCCCCCGGCACACCTTCCTGCGGACCGAGACGGGCAGCGCCGCCGTACTCCTCGCCGCCGCGGTGGCGGCGCTCGTCTGGGCCAACGTGGCCGCAGGCTCGTACGGGACGCTGTGGGGCACCGAACTGTCGGTGCGTATCGGCTCGGGCGGGGTGTCACTGACCCTGCGGGAGTGGCTGAACAGCGGGCTGATGACGCTGTTCTTCTTCGTCGTCGGGCTGGAGGCGCGGCGCGAGTTCGACATGGGCGAGCTGCGGGAGCGGCGGCGGGTCACCCTGCCGCTGCTCGCCGGGCTCAGCGGCATGGTCGTCCCCGTCGTGATCTATCTGGCCGTCAACGCGGGCCACGCCTCCGTACACGGCTGGGGCGCCGCGATGTCGACGGACACGGCCTTCGCCCTGGGCATGCTCGCCGTCTTCGGCGCCCGGCTGCCCGGCAGCCTGCGGGTCTTCATCCTCACCGTCGCCGTCGTGGACGACTTCCTCGCCCTCGCCATCATCGCCGTCGCCTACAGCGGGACGATCTCCGTGCCCGCGCTCCTGACGGCCGTCGGTCTGTTCGCCGTCGTCCTGCTGGTGCGCCGCGCCCTGGGCATGCGGTTCCCCTCCCTGTACGCGGTGCTCGGCGTCGCTCTCTGGGTGGCGCTCCTGAAGTCGGGCGTGGACCCGGTCGTGACCGGTCTGGCCATGGGCCTGCTCACCTACGCCCGCCCGGCGGACCGCCGCGATCTGGAGCACGCCAGCCGCCTGTTCAGACGCTTCCGCGAGCAGCCCACCGCGGAACTCGAACGCACCGTGCGACGCGGGATCGCCTCGTCCCTCTCCCCCAACGACCGGCTCCAGCGGATGCTCCATCCCTGGACGAGCTATGTGATCGTGCCGCTGTTCGCCCTCGCCAACGCGGGCATCACCCTCAGCACGGGCCAACTGGCCCGCGCCTTCGCGTCACCGGTCACCCTGGGCATCCTCTTCGGCTACGTGCTCGGCAAACCGCTCGGCGTCGTCGGCGCGACCTGGCTCACCACGCGACTCAGCGGCGGCCGGGTGCGTCCGCCGGTCGGCTGGGGCTCGATCGCGGCGGGCGGCTCCCTGGCCGGCGTCGGCTTCACGGTCTCCCTGCTGATCGCCACGCTCGCCTTCGACGGTGACCGGCTGGCCCAGGCGAAGGTCGGCATCCTAGCCGCCGTCGTCTGCTCGTTCCTTCTCACCTGGCTGGTCACCCTGGTGATCGGCGCCCTGCCCGCCCGCGCCCGCTCCCGCGCCCTCCTCGGCACGAGCCGGCCGATCGTCGACCTCAGCGACCCCGTCGACGTGGACCGCGACCATGTGCGCGGCCCCCTGGAGGCGCCGGTGACCCTCGTCGAGTACGGCGACTTCGAGTGCCCCTACTGCGGGCTCGCCGAACCCGTCGTCCGCGAACTGCTCGCCGACTTCGGCGACGTCCGCTACGTGTGGCGCCATCTCCCGCTCACCGACGTCCACCCGGGCGCCCAGCTCGCCGCGGAGGCCGCCGAGGCCGCCGGACACCAGGGCCGCTACTGGGACATGCATGGGGAACTCATGGGCCACCAAGGGGATGTGAGCCCGAAGGACCTGCTCCGTTACGCCGAGGCGATCGGTCTCGACACCGACCGCTTCCGGGCCGACCTCCGTTCGGGTGCGGGCGCCGCCCAGGTCGCCGAGGACGTGGAGTCCGCCGACCTCAGCGGCGTCTCCGGCACACCGACGTTCTTCGTCAACGGCCGTCGCCACCACGGCACTTACGACATCACCGCGCTGTCGACCGCGGTGCGGGCCGCGCGGGAGCGGGCCGTCATCAAGGACCCCGGCCGAAGAACCTGACGCCGACTCCGAACGGCAGGGGGCGGAACGGCCCGTCGCCAGGAGCTCCCGGCGACGGGCCGCCGCGTCGTGTACGCCGTGTACGTCGCGTACCTCGTGTGCGCCGGGCTACCGCGTCAGTCGGCCTGCGCGAGATCCGTGATCTTGCGCGTCCGCAGGTCCGACTGGACCTTGATGTGCGTGACTTCGGCGTTCGCCCCGTCGCTCCAGGTGAGGGTGACCAGCGCGGTGGCGTGCCCGGCTCCGGAGCCGGTGTAGGCGACGCTCCACTTCACCGGCACGTTCTGCGCGAACAGGACGCCGTCCGCGTGCTCCCTCGCCTCGTACGCGGTCACCTTCCTCTGCTCGGCCGCGCTCAGGTAGAAATGGCGCAGCGCCTTGCGGTTGGCGGCGGCCGTCGGGTCGTCGGTGGTCCACACGGAGTCGATGTAGGAGCCGTAGAAGTCGGCGACGCGGGACGTGATGTCACGCGGGTCGCCCTTGGCGGTCGCGGCCACCGCCACCGTGCGGTGCGCGCCCGGGTGCGGAGCGGAGGAGGCGAGGGCCGGGGTGATCGCGGCGAGCGAGAGGGCCGCGGCGACACCGGTGGCGGTGAACAGTTTGGTGCGGGTGCGAGCAAGCATGAAAAAATACCTTCCCCGTTATGGCCAACGCGGTATATCCGCGGGCCGTGGTCACCTCATAAGAGCGCCGGAACGGTGAATCGGTTGCGCCTTTTCCGTCGTCTCTTTCCCGAACGGCCAGAGAGATGATGGTTGTAGTTGACCGTGGAAAGTAACGGCAAAATATGAGGCCTGGCGAATAACGGACGCGCTCCGAACGTCCGTGCGGAGCGCGCTCAACCGGCCGCGGCGCCGAACCACTCGGGCAGCCGGCCGAGCAGCTCCCGCTGGTCGTCACCGACCCACGCCACATGCCCGTCGGGCCGCAACAGCACGGCGGGCACGTCCAGTTCGTCGCTGCCGTCGACGACGTGGTCGACCCGGTCGGCCCAGCCGTCCACCGACAGCCGACCGGTCCGGTCGAGCAGCACTCCACGGCCGCGGTGCATCACCTCGTAGAGGCGGCCCCGCTTCAGCGTCACGTCCCGCAGCCGTCGGCCGAGCAGGGGGTGTCCCTCGCCGAAGTCGTAGCGGACACTGATCGCGATGATCTTCTCGGTCAGGTACCGGTTCACCTCGTCGAACTCCATCAGCTCCACCACCAGCCGCCGCACCGCCTGGGGGCCGGGCTCGGGAATCATCAGCTGCATCTGCGCACGGGTGTTGTCCAGCACCTCTGCGGCGACGCCGTGCCGTTCGGCGTGGTAGCTGTCCAACAGCCCTTGCGGCGCCCAGCCGTTCACCTCGGCGGCGAGTTTCCAACCGAGGTTGAAGGCGTCCTGGACACCGAGGTTGAGCCCCTGGCCGCCCACCGGCGGGTGGATGTGCGCCGCGTCACCGGCGAGCAGCACCCGGCCCTCGCGGTAGCGCTCGGCCTGCCGGGTGGCGTCGCCGAAGCGGGACAGCCAGCGCGGCGAGTGCACCCCGAAGTCGGTGCCCGCGACGGCCCGCAGCTGTTTCTTGACCTCTTCGAGGGTCGGGGGGACCGAGCGGTCCGCGGTCACCCCCGCGGCCGGCACGACGACGCGGTACGTCCCGTCGCCGAACGGCATGAACCCGAACCGCCGCTGTGTCCGGCGGACTTCGGCCGTCACGGTGGTCAGCGTCTCCTGGGACGCGGTCACCTCGACCTCCCCCAACAGGGTCTCGATCCGGGTGGGTTCGCCGGGGAAGCCGATGCCTGCCAGCTTGCGGACGGTGCTGCGACCGCCGTCACAGCCGACCAGGAAGCGCGACCGCAGACGGGTGCCGTCGGCCAGTTCCACGTCGACCCCGTCCGCGTCCTGCGTCAGGCCGGCCACCGTGCGACCGCGGCGGATCTCGGCCCCGGCCCGCACGGCGTGCGCGCTCAGCAGACGGTCGGTGACCGGCTGCGGGATGCCGAGGGCGTAGGCGTGCGAGGTGTCCAGCCCCTCCGGCGCCGGCGTGCCGATGGCGGCGAAGAAGCCGCCGACCGGGTGCCGCTTCCCCAGCGCGAGGAACCGGTCGACGAGGCCGCGCTGGTCCAGCACCTCGATGCTGCGCGCGTGCAGGCCGAGCGCACGCACCACCTTGGTCGGTTCCGCCTCTTTCTCCAGGACGACCACGCGCACTCCGTGCAGTCGCAACTCGCCGGCGAGCATCAGGCCTGTCGGTCCGCCACCGGCGATGATCACGTCGATCATGAGAATTCCTATTCCACGGTTCTGGCCATCGGCCGGTGATTCTGCGGCATACCGGGGGCCTTGCGGCAAGCCCCCCGGCGCGCTATAAGTTGAGAAGGGCCAGGAGAGACCGAACTCCTTGCCTTTCTTTTTGCCGCGGGGTGGCCCTGGTCCGATCAGTTCCCTTTTTCCGGAGCCCCGGCCGCCCCAACCCCCTTTCCGCCGCGCGCAGTTCACGCTCGGCGCCACCGCGCGGGCCGCACCGTCCGTCGTCCGGGCCGGCGGCGGAAAAGGGTGCGCGGGAAGGGTGGGGGGCTGATACTTTGCGGTGGAAGGCCGTGTCATCGAGTGAGGAGGTGGGACCCATGAACGCTGTATCCGTATGGGTGCTCCCCTCCTGTTCCACGGCCGGACGACCGATCTAGGTGTCGCCGGGAGCGCCCCCACCAGGCACTCCCGAAGGGCAACACCCATGCACGCACCGCAGTTCACCGCCGAGTCCTCGTCGGACGGCATCACCGAGCGCGACTTCACCGTGGGCGGAGTCCCCGGTGTCCTCTGGTCGCCGGGCCCCGACGCGCCTGGTCGCGCGCCCCTGGTCCTGATGGGACACGGTGGCGGCACACACAAGAAGGCCCCGGCGATGAGGGGCCGCGCGCAGCGTCTCGTGCTCGACGGCGGTTTCCACGTCGCCGTCATCGACGCGCCCGGTCACGGTGACCGGCCGCGTACGGCGCACGACGAGAAGGAGATCGCCGAGCTCTACCGGGCGAGGGCGGCGGGCGAACCGGAAGGACGGATCGTCATCCGCTACAACGCCCACCTCGCGGAACAGGCCGTACCCGAATGGCAGGCGAGCCTGGACGCCCTCCAGAAGCTGCCGGAGATCGGTGGTGACGGCCCGGTCGGCTACTTCGGCATCAACATGGGCACCGCGATCGGGGTTCCGCTGGCGGCGGTCGAACCCAGGATCACCGCCGCGGTCTTCGGGCAGCACTGGCCCGAGGCCCTGGTCGAGCAGGCGAAGCGGATCACCGTCCCGGTCGAGTACGCGCTCCAGTGGGACGACGAACACATCCCGCCTCGGGTACCCACAAGCAGTTGCCGAGGTTCGAGGCAGACAGCGCCGTGCGGTTCTTCGTCCGGCATCTCGGCCGCTCCGTCGCCGTGACGGCCTGACCCGACCGCTCGGTGCCGGTGCCCCTCGCGCGTGTGGGGGCGCCGGCACCGAGCGGTACCGTGCCGTCCAACTCCCTCTCCCTTACGCCCGGTTCACCACATGCCCTTGTACAGTGGGGGCAGGCGTGCAGGGCGCCTCCAGGTCCGCGGGAAGGGCAGAGCCCACCTGGTTGGCACGCGCACGCCCTTTCGTCCCGTCGCCCTTCGGCCGGTACAGGCGGACCGCCGGTTCACCGAAGGAGGCGTCGTGCCCACCCCACCGCAGCCCGTGCCCCTGCCCGAACGTGCCGACCTGGAACAGCTGAAGAAGCGCGCGAAGGAACTACGGCGAGCCGTACGGTCCCAACGGGCCACCGCCCTGCACCTGGTGGCGCTCCACGCTCCCGCGGACCACGCCGGTCCGGACGAATTCACCCTGGACACAGCCCAGTTGGTGATCGCCCGCATGTACGGCTTCCCCAGCTGGCAGCGCCTGCGGCAGCATCTCGCCGCCCACCCGGGGACCGCCGGCGACCGGACGCGCACCGGCACCCGGCGGGTGCGGGACTACTACCGTCTCCGGACCGGCTGGGCATCCGCGTCGGACCTGCGCCGCTGTGCCGCCGTGGCGACGTCCGACCAACCAGGACCGGCGGAGTGGGAACCGTTGCTGAGCGCGCTCCACAACGGCGTCAGGGTCATCGCCTTCGACTCGCCGGCGGGCGTCGTGTTCGCCGAACTCACGCCCGCCCGCGTGACGTTGTCCGCCCCCGCCACCCGAGGGCAGGCCGGGACGGGAGCGTCGGCGACGTTCCACACCGACTTCGGCACGATCGCGGGGGTGGTAGCGCCCGAGGTCACCTCCCTGGCCGTGGAGCGGCCGGCGGACCGACGCCCGCTCGGCTGGGCGCCGGTCGTCGACGGCGTGTTCGTGGCGCCCAACGCCTTCCTCGTCGACGCCACGGGCATCGTCCTGCGGACCAACGGCAGCCCCAGGGGCGAGATCGTCCCCACGACCTCACTGCCACCGCGCGCGACACCGGTCGTGGACCGGCCCGCGCCGCCCGTCGAGGCCACCGCCTCCGCCGCGGAGCTGTCCGCCGTCCTCGCGGCCTCGGACGCGCCGCCCGTCGTCGACCCCGAGCGGTGGCAGCCCGGCGTCCACACCCGGCTCACCCCGCACGAACACCTCCGCCTCGGCCGCTACGGCAGGCTGCTCGCCCGGCACACCACGGGCGACCGGGTGAGCGTCACAGACCCCGTCGTCTTCGACTTCACTCCCCAACAGGGCCCGGTCCGTGACTTCGTGGCGCTCGGCAGCAGCCTGTCGGCCACGCGCATGTACTACGACTTCGCCGACGGCGGCAGCGGCAGGCCGGCCGTCCTGGGACTGCTCGACGACGCCCGGGTCACCTCCGTCGTGCTGCGCCGAGCGGGGTTGCCCGACCTCCCGGCACACCTCGCCGGAGGCACGTTCCTCATCGCGGGACCCGATCTCACGGAGCTGCCCGAACACGGACGCGGACACGATCCCGCCCCGGCCGTCCTCGTGGCACGGGACGCCGACGGCAGCGTGCTGGAGGAACTTCCCTACCGGGAGTAGGGCGCGGCCGGGCCTGACGACAAGAGCGGGCAAACCGCCAAGCACTCCCCTCGCCCACGCATACAACTTTCGTTCATAGCTACGAACTTGGCCCCGGGCGGGTGCCGTCGGCACGGAACCTCTGATAGTTAACTTTCCTATCAGTACGGGAGTCGCACCAACTCCCCACCCCCCACCACCACTTGGAGTCCCCGTGGCACATCCGTTCCGCGAGCCAGCGACCTCCGCCCCGACCACCCCGACGGCTCCCTCGCGTCGTACGCTCCTCGCACTCCTGGGGGCGTCGCTCGCAGCGGCACCCCTGCTGCGCGCCCCGCTCGCCTCGGCGGCCACGACGGCGGTGGGGCTCGACGATCCGGCGAAGAAGGAGATCGCCATGAAACTGGTGTCGAGCGCGGAGAACTCCTCCCTCGACTGGAAGGCCCAGTACAAGTACATCGAGGACATAGGCGACGGCCGTGGCTACACCGCCGGCATCATCGGCTTCTGCTCCGGCACCGGCGACATGCTCGACCTCGTCCAGCTCTACACGGACCGCAAGCCCGGCAACGTCCTCGCCAAGTACCTGCCCGCCCTCCGCAGGGTGAACGGCACCGACTCGCACTCCGGCCTCGCCCCCGACTTCTCCAAGGACTGGCGTACGGCCGCGCAGGACACCGCGTTCCAGCAGGCCCAGAACGACGAGCGCGACCGGGTGTACTTCAACCCCGCCGTCCAGCAGGGCAAGACCGACGGGCTGCGCGTGCTGGGCCAGTTCACCTACTACGACGCCATCGTCATGCACGGCGACGGCGACGACTCCACCAGCTTCCGCAACATCCGCGCCCGCGCCCTGCGTACGGCCAAGCCCCCGGCCCAGGGCGGCAACGAGACGACGTACCTCAACGCCTTCCTGGACGCGCGGGTGTGGGCCATGCGGCAGGAGGAGGCGCACAGCGACACCAGCCGGGTCGACACCGAGCAGCGGGTCTTCCTGCGCAACGGCAACCTCGACCTCACCACACCGCTGTCCTGGAAGGTCTACGGAGACAGCTACAAGATCAGCTGACCTCCGGCGGACGGGCGGAGCGGCGCCGGGACCGACCCGAACGGGTCCTGGCACCGCTCCTCCCCCGGCACGGCGGCACGCGCGGTCCCGAGCAGCCGCGTCGGCAGGTCCCCGCCGGACGGGTGCACCGGTGCCGAACACAGCGATGGAGAACGACAGTTGACGCCCGCCGTCGCGCCGGTCAGGGCATGTCTCCGTGCCAGTCGAGCCGGTGCTCGTCGCCCGGCCGGGGCAGGTACTGGGCGCGGCCTCCGGGACCGTAGCGGCCTATCTCGGTGCGCAGCGTGACGCCCTGCCGTACGTCGTCCCGGTCGGTGACGTCCAGGAGCAGGCCGTCGAGCGGTCCGCCCACCAAGTGGGCGTAGACGCGGCCCGCCCGGGGGGCCGCGTCCTCGTGATCGGCTCCGTAGACCCGGCCGCGCATGAACTCCGTCTCATCCATGCCGTCCAGCTTCACATCCGCCACTGACAACGGCGCCGGAGCGAGGCCGACCGGACCACCGTCCGGTCCGGTCACATCCCCGCGCACGGCCGGACGGCGGTCCGAGGGACCGCTTCCTTGTGTCCCTCACCGGTAATACGGAGCCGGCCCGTCCGTGGATGGGTCCCTGCGCGGGCGTCTTCAGGGCCTGCGCAGGACGCGCGGCAGGTTCAGCTGGGAGACGGGTCCGGCGGTGGCCAGCACCGCCGCCGCCGCGCCGGTGCCGAGGACGGCGCCCGCGAGGACGTCGCCGGGGTAGTGGACGCCGGTGTGGACGCGCGAGTAGCCCACGGCGCACGCCAGCAGGCCGAGCGGGACCGTGGCGACCGGCAGGGCGGTGCCGACCGCTGCCGCGAAGGCGACGGCCGAGGCGGTGTGCCCGGAGGGGAAGGACGCGGACTCCGGCATCCGGACGTAGCGGCCGGGGAAGGGCGAGTCCGCGTCGCGGTGCGGACGGGGCCGGCGTACGAGGCGCTTGCCGATGAGGTTCGCGCTCGTCGACGCCACTCCGATCGCGGCGACGCCCAGGATCGCGGCGCGGCGCGACCGGCCGGGGCGCAGGGCGAGCAGTCCGGCGGCGGCGAGCGAGATCTTGGAGTGGTCGGCGGCCCGGGACAGCCGCCTGAGCGCGGAGTCCATGGTCGGGGTGTTGGTGACGGCCACCGTCTCGTAGACCGCCCGGTCAAGGGTGATGAGGTCACGGGCCAGGGCGGTGCCGGGCACGCGGACGGGTCGCTGACGGTCAGGCATGGTTCGGCTTCTCCTCGGTCGTGAATGAGTAGGGTCGGCCCAGCGCCACGCGGACGATGCGCCACCAGTCGACTGCGGGCATCACGTAGGGGGCTCCTGGACGGTTTCGCGGCACCCGGACCCTGAGGGCTTTCGGGCGTACCGTGCACACGACGGGGGTGGGCAGGACGAGCGCCTCACCGTCCACCGCCACGGGCACCTCCTTCTCGTCGGACTCGACGACCACCCGGCGGGACGTCAACGCCGTGATGCTGCCCGCCTGTTCACCGCGGAGTGCCATCTCGGCGGCCTGGGCGGCGCTCTCGACGCGGATGCCGATCACGCCGAGGGCGCCGGTGTCGAGGCGGGGTCTGCGTCCGCCGCCGAAGAGGTCGGCCCGGGCGTAGGGGTTGTTGCTGATGAGCAGTGCCTGCGGTTCCTCCAGCCGGGCGTCGTCGGTGCGGACCGCCACCCGCGAGCCGGCGTCGCCGAGCAGCAGGTCGGGCATCCGGTCGAGGGCGGTGGTCGCCTTGGCGTCCCGGTACTCGGGGCTCTGCACGATCTCGGCGTACGCCCCGAAGGCGACCGTGTTCACGAAGGGCACGCCGCTGACGTCACCGAGGTCGATGCGGATCTCCACGCCGTCGGTGAGGGCGTCCAGGCTCAGTTCCGGGGCGGCCCGGTCCAGGCCGAGGTCCATGGCGAGGTGGTTGCGGGTGCCGGCCGGAATCACGAGGAACGGCACGCGGTGCTCGGCGGCGACGGCCGCCACCAGGGCCTGGGTGCCGTCGCCGCCGGCCACGCCGAGCAGGTCGGCGCCTTCGCGGACCGCCTGCCGGGCCAGCTGTGCCGGGTCCGTACCGCCCTCGGGGTCGAGCAGGAGGACGCGGGCGCCCAGTGCCTCGGCCCGTTCGACGAGCTCGAACCGCTCGACCTTTCCGCCGCCGGACTTGCGGTTCATGATCAGTACCGGCCGCCTCGGCGCCGCGGTGTTCCGGGTGTGCATGCCGCGCGGTCTGCGCAGGAGCCGTAGACAGGCCCGCGCGCTGGCCGCGGCCGAGGCCCACAGGGCGAGGGCGCCGAGCGCCACCGCCCACAGACCGGTCTGGGCATAGAGCACCGCGACGCCGGTGGGCGCGGCGAGGACCAGTAGCGCGCCCAGCGCGCGGGCGACGCCCCGGTGGGCCACGGCCCACCAGAGGGCTCCCGCGGTCAGGGCGAGCCCGGCGAGTCCGAGGAGCAGCACCAGCCAGCCGCCCGAGTCGGCCCCCGACACCACCACGGCGAGGGCTCCGGCGACGCAGAGCAGGGCGACCCGGGCCCAGACCCGGGCCATGCGGGCGTCGGCGCTCCGGCCGTCCACGACCTCCGCCGCTCCCGTGGTGGGGGAGTGCTTCCCGGCGTGTTCGGTCCGCCCCGGGGTGTCACCGTTCTGTGCGGCCGGTGCCATCGGTGTCCCTCGCTGCCTCTCGTCCTCGCGTCTCCGCACATGATCGCGACCATGTGCCGGCCCGGCATCCTCGCAAGCCCTCTCCGGGAGGGGCAAGGCGGGGCGGCGCCGGCCGCGCGAGCCGGACCGTGTCGCCCGGATATTCGATCACGATACGGCGGCCGGGACGCACCCGTGCCGGCCGTGGGCACCCGCAGGGGAACCGGGGCAAAGGGTGGCACGGTCAATCGGCGTTTCCCTAAGATGGGTTGCCCGCCGGGTCGTTCGGCTCGGCGCAGCCGGTAGCTGGGGGAAATGATGGAGCCTGGCCAGGGGTTATCCACGTCGATCGATGCGACGGTTCCGACTGCCGCCCGGATGTACGACCACTATCTGGGGGGCAAGGACAACTACGCGGCCGACCGGGCGGCCTGCGAGGAACTGGACAAGGTGGTACCCAGCACGCGGGCCCTGGCGCTGAACAACCGCCGTTTCCTTCAGCGGGTGGTGGGCACCCTGGCTACGGAGTTCGGCATCAGGCAGTTCCTCGACCACGGTTCAGGCCTGCCGACCCAGAACAACGTGCACCAGGTGTCACAGCGCGTCGATCCTTCGTCACGGGTGGTCTACGTGGACAACGACCCCATGGTGTTGGTGCACGGCCGGGCCCTGTTGGAGCAGAACGACCGGACCGCCGTCATCCAGGCGGACCTGCGGGAGACCGACCTGATCTTCTCCCACCCCGACACCCGGCGCCTGATAGACGTGTCGCAGCCGGTGGCGGTGCTGTTCAACTCGGTGTTCCGCTGCATCCCGGACAGCGACACCGACGGGCCGCTCGCGGTGATCGAGCGGGTGGCGGAGCGGCTCGTGCCCGGCAGCTGTCTGGTGATGTGCCAGCTGGTCAGTGAGGACCCCGAAGTCCGTGCCTTCGTCACCGATTTCATGGACCGGGCGACGCAGGGACACTGGGGCCGGGTGCGTCAGGAGAAGGACGTGGCGGAGTGGTTCGCCGGTTTGGAGATCCTGGAACCGGGGCTCGTGGAGGTGTCCACCTGGCGGCCCGACAGCGAGTTGATACCCCGTCAACTCACCAAGGAATGGATCGAGTTCGGCGGTGCGGGCCTCATCCGGTAGACGGTGTGCCCGGTGCCGCGCTAGGAGTCGGCGCGGTAGCGCTCTATCGTCTCGCGCAGCCGGACCAGGGAGTCACGGGGACTGAGGGCCTCGTCACCCAGCCGGTCGAGCACCAGCCGGTACTCCTCCGTCTCGTCCAGGTCCTCCAGGAACGTGGCGCTCTTGATGTGCTCCAGGTAGACGATGTCGGGCAGTTCGAGGCCGCCGAACCGAAGATAGGTGACGGGGATGGCGGGTGCGGAGGCGTTGGTGACGTCGAGCGGCACGATCTGGACTGTCACGTGAGGCCGTTGGGCCATGTCGACGAGGTGCTCCAGTTGTTCGCGCATCACCGTGCGGCTGCCGAGAACGCGCAGCAGCACCGACTCGTCGACGACCGCCCAGAGTTGGGGCGCGTTCTCCCGCTCCAACAGGTCACAGCGGCGGGTGCGCAGTTCCACCCGGCGATCCACCTCGCGGGCCGGCGCGGTCGGCAGCCCCCGCTCCACCACGGCCTGGGTGTAGGCCCGGGTCTGCAGGAGGCCGGGCACGTACTGGATCTCGAAGGTACGGATGGTGACCGCCGCCTCCTGGAGTCCGACCAGCCGGTCGAACCACTCGGGCATCAGCCGTTTGTCGTAGCGCTGCCACCACCCGGGCTCACCGGCGCGCTGCAACAACTGCAGGAGCACGGACGCCTCGTGGTCGCCGGTCTCGTACAGCTCCAGCAGGGCCCGGATATCGCCCTCGACGGGCGGACGGCGACTCTTTCCCGCCTCTATGCGCGACAGCTTCGCCGCGCTGAACCCGACGGCGCGGGCCGCCTGTTCCTGGGAGAGGCCGACGTCCTCGCGGATGCCGGCCAGCTGCACGCCGACCAGCATCTTCAGCAGAGTCGGGGCGGGCTGGGCGCGGTTCAGATACGGTTCGAGGCGGGAGACACGAGCTGGCTCGGCGGACATGCTGGCTCCCCCGTAGAAAGGCAGACGACAGGCCGTATTATCGCATCCCGGCCTGCCGTGCCGCACACTTCGGTGCGAGGAGAACCCCAACCGGGCCCGCCTCGCGGTCCGTTGGACGTCACACCAGGTGGTCGAAGTCTCCGTCCCGCACGCCCGCCAGGAAGGCGGCCACCTCGGCCGGCGTGTAGACCAGCGCCGGGCCGTCGGGGTCACGGGAGTTGCGGAGCGCCACGTCTCCCTCGGCCAGGACGGCCACCTCGACACAATTGCCCTCGGCGTTGCTGTGCCGGCTCTTCGTCCAGCGCACCGGCAGCTCGCTCGCGCGCACCCCGTTCGGCACTGATGCCATGTCGGACTCCTCACACCTGTCTCGATACCATCCGCGCAATTTCCCGTGAAATTGCACGAACATGTCCTGGGCGTGGATAATAGCGGTGTCGTCAACCCGCGGGCTGGCGCCCCCTCTTGACGTCGGATCAGGGAGAAGCCGTGTCCTTGTCTGCGCATCCAGCACCTGGACCGGCCCGCAGTATGGGTGTTCCGCGAGCGGGCGGGATCGCACGACTCGGGGCGACGCGATCGGTCACCCTGCCCCTGACCGGCACCCGGCGAGGCTGCTCCCAGGCCCGCGACTTCACCGAACGCACGCTGTCCGCATGGTCGTTGGACACCTGCCGCGAGGACGCCCGCACGGTCGTCAACGAACTCGCCGCCAACGCACTGCTGCACGCCTTCACCGAGGAGGAAGCGGCCTGCCTGAAGCTGACGTTGCGCCCCGCCCACCTGGTGTGCGCCGTCATCGATCACAGCGACCGGCCGCCCGTACGACTGCACTTCACCGACCTCTTGCGGGAGCACGGTCACGGACTCCACATCGTCGAGGCGCTCTCCGAACACTGGGGCTGGACCCGGCGGTTCCCGGCGGGCAAGACCGTCTGGGCCATGCTGCCCATCCGGTCCCGGGACTGACCCGGCAGCGGGAGGAAGGGGCCGCATGCGCGACCCTGCGAACGGCGGGCACCCGCATGACGCCTGACCGCACCGCCGCGGCACCTGCCGCGCGGGAGAGACCCCTATTGGACGTCACGGCCGTGCGGTGGCACGAGTTGCGGGACTCGACCGGCTCGGCCGCCGCCATCCCGTTCCTGTTCGCGGCGATCGCCTCGGGTGACGCGGCGGCCGCCGAGTCCGGGCTGGACCGGCTCGGCCACCGCATCTGCCAGTACGACTTCGTGGTGGGCGAGGCGACCGCTCCCGCCGTGCCCTTCCTCTGGGACCTCGCCGAGCAGCCGCGCGTCACCTGTCGTACGCGGGTCCTGCGGCTGCTCAGGCACATCGCCGACGCACGACAGTGGGAGATCACGGCGGCGGCCTACCCCCGGCTGCTGCACCGGCCGGAGAAGTACGTCACCTGGGAGAGCGCCGCGCGCGAGGCGGTACGCGCCCAGCGCGACGCCATCCCGCGCCTGCTCACCGAGGACGACCCCGACGTCGTGCGGGCCACCGCGGAACTCGCCTCGGCACTGGCCCGCTGACGTCTCGGGGCAACGGGCGGTGAGCGGACCGAGGACGATGACGAGGACCAGGGCGACAAGGGCGCGGGTGCCCTGGGCGTGCGGCGCAGCGCTGCCTGAGGTTCCCGGGTGGAGCCGGCCGGCGCGGTCGGCGGCGGCGCGTCCGCCGGGTCTGCCGAGCCTCGCGGGGGCGTCAACACACGGACGGGCCCGGGCAGTTCGGCGGCGATCCGCCCGGGCTCCGTGAGGTCCGGTGGGAACAGGCCCGGCGGTCAGACCTCCAGGACGCTCTCGATGCGCTTCAGCGCGTGCCGGGCCAGGGCCAGGTTGCCGCGGGTGCGGTCGAGCGCGAGGTAGAGGAAGAGGCTGCCACTGCTGCTCACCAACGGGCGGATCAGGTGGTACTGACGGCCGAGGGTGATCAGCATGTCCTCGACCGTGTCGTTCATGTCGAGGGTGGCGAGCGTGCGCTGCTTGGCGCGTACGACCTCGGTGTTGCCGGCGGCGGCGACCTCCAGGTCGAGCCCCTGGCCGCCGCCGAGCGTGCCGAGCGACATACCGCTCTCGTAGTCGACCAGGGCCACCCCGATGGCGCCCTCGATGGTCATGGCTTCCTTGAGCGCGGTCTCGACGTTCATGATCTTGCCCTTCACGCTGTACGACCAGAAGTAACGAGCTGTCAGAAAAAGACAGCCGAACACCCTGTTCTGACTGTTTCATCTGAAACTACTGTGCTGCATGTCATCATGTGAAGAGTTACTGAAGAGGTGCTGGTGTCGTCACTCGAAGCTTCCCTGTCTCCACTGGTCGAAGCCCCGGGAGTATCCACCGTCGCCCTCGTCGATGCGGTGACCGGGCTGACCTACAGCCGGGCCGGCGCGGGAGAGGCCGACGGTGTCGAGTACTGCGAGTTCGCCACGCTGGTCGGCGACCGACTCCACGCGGCCGGTGCGCAGGGCGAATTGGAGAGCATCGTCATCACCGGAGCCCGTCACCACCTCGTGCTCCGCACCGTTCCCCAGCCGGGCGACCCGCTGCTGCTGGCGGCCGTCCTGGAGCGGGACCAGGTCAATCTCGCCTTGGTGCTGCGTCAGTTGAGCGCCTACACGACCGGACCCCGGCCATGAGCGGCCGCCATGCCGGCCCGCGCAATGTCCCCGCCCTGCTGAACGGCCTCAGCGAGGAGAAGTTCACCGGTACCGTGCTGGTCTCCGGTTCACCGGGAGGAACGATTCATCTCCGCCAGGGTCTGATCGCCTCGGTCGAGACACCCGGGGCTCCGACCCCCGAATCCATCCTGCTCCGGTCCGGCCGGGTGGACGACGCCGCCTGGGCCCTCGCGCGCACCGCGCCGGACGAGGAGGTCGGGGTCCTGCTCGCGGCCCGGGGACTGCTGGGCCGGGAGGAGTTCGAAGTCGTGTGTACGGCCGCCGTGTTCGACGGCGCGTTCGCGCTCGCTCTGAGCCCGCTCGGCACCTGGGAGGTGCACGATCCGGCTCCCGCCGTGATCGGCGGACCGGCCGTCGAACCGCACCGGCTGGCGGCGGAGACGACACGGCGGATGGCGCTGCTGGCCCAACTGTGGGGCCCGCCCGCGGAGTTCGCGCGCACCCGGATCCGCCCGACGGAACCCGCGTCGACCACCCCGGTCCCGCCCCGCTACGCGGAGCTGCTCGGTGCCGCGAACGGGCGCCGCACACCGCGCGACATCGCCTTCGCGCTGGGGCGCGGCCTCTACCCGGTCATGCTCGACCTGGGGCGGATGCGCCTGCTCCGTCTCGTCCGGCACGACGTCCCCGAGACGTCGGGCCGCCCCAGCACGGCACCCCGCACCCCCGACCCCACGGCGCAGAGCGTGCCGTCGGTGACACCGTCCCAACTGCCCCGGCGCACCCCGGGCGCACACGACCCCAGACGATCGGGCGGCATGTGAGTTCCAGCAGGCGCAGAGCGGCCCGGCGGCGTCATCTCGCCCTGGCCCGCTCCCTCAAGGCGGAGCGAGTTCCCGAAGCAGCTCTCCCGCCCCTCCCCGGCCGCACGCGCGGACACGGCACCGCACCCTCGTGTCCACCGGGCGATCTCAAGGACCACCGACCCGGTCTGGACCTGTTACGGCGCGTGCAGGACGGCCTTCACCGTCTGCCGTGAGCGGAACAGCGGGCGCAGCACCGGACCACACCTCGAGACCCAGGGAAACCCATGCACGACACCACCAGCCCCGAGCCGCTCGTCGCGATCCTGACCAGCCTGCGCGACGAGGTGATGGGGGTGAGCGAGAGCGTGCTCTCGACCGGTGACGGCCTTCTGGTCGCCGCCGACGCCGACGCCGTGCACCCGGAGTCGATCGCCGCCCTCGCCGCGGCGACTCTGGGCCTGGGCCGGCGCATGGCGGAGCAGACCAAGGCGGGCTCGCTCAGGGAGGTCGTCATCCGCTGCTCGGGCGGCCATGTGATCAACCTCGCCGTCGGTGACCGCGCCCTGCTCACCATCCTGGGCGACGACGGCCTGGACCTTCCCTCGCTGCAACGGGCGTTGCCCGCCGCCGTCGAACAGCTGGCCAAGATCCTCGACGCCGACACGGAGTGACGTCCGCCCCCCCCGGGGCCGTACGGCGTGAACCGATGCGCCGAGGGTAGGAAAGCAACGCCCGGACGGGGACGGTCGGACGGTCCCGGCGCGGCGGAGAGAGGACGGTTGGGCGATGGCGCAGGACGGGGCTGCCGGGGGCGGGTTCGAGGCGGTCGTCGTGTACGACGGACGTGTGCTCCTGGTGAACGCCGAGCCGGGGCAGCAGAGTTGGGAGCTGCCGTCGGGTGTGCCACAGCAGGCCGAGTCGGCGCGGGCCGGCGCGGCGCGCGTGGTGTATGAACTCACCGGCTACCTGGTCGACGGTTCGTCGGTGCTGCACTCACCGGCGTCTCCCGCGGCGGACCAACGGTCGTCCGTGATCTGCCAGTTGCTGACCGAGGACCCTTCGGGCAACGCGCGCCTCACCCCGGAACAGTTCCGCTGGGTCCCGTTCGCGGAAGCGATCGCCACCGGACTGCCCGAGACGGTACGTACGTACTTGGAGGGTCACACGCCGGTGTAGGCGCCCGCTCGCGCGGTCAGATGGTCGAGCGGGCGGGCGAGTCGTCCGCGCACGGCAGCGGCTTCCCGCCGTGCGCGGTGGATCGTCGGGAGGAGGGGGCGCCGCCGCGCGAGGCGTGTGGCGTCCGTAGCGACGGGGCTCTGTGCAGCGGGTGTTGACGGTCTCTCGGCGCGCCCTGCCGTGGCTCATCACTGCTCCGTCAGCGGCCTGTCAGTGGCTTTTCCAGCCCGCGATCGTCGGCAATACCTGCTCGGCGACGCGGAACAGGGCCGCGTCGTCGGGCGGTACGTCGTCCTGGCGCCAGATCGCCACGTCGAAGGTGCCGCCGCCGTCCTTCGGGTCGCGGGCGACCACCAGGGTGCGGGCGATGCCCCCCGGGCCCGTGTCCGCCTTGCCGCCGCCCAGGTCGAAGGTGAAGGCGATGGTGCGGTCCGAGTAGAGGATGGCCGCGTGGCCCAGCACCGCTCTGCTCACCGCGGTCTCACCGAGGTAGCGCATCAGCCCGGAGACCGGGAGTTCGTCGTCCGACGCCGTCAGTTTGACGGAGTACGTGGCCAGTTGGACCTCCGCCTCAGGGGTGGAGACCTTGGAGCCGCCGGCCAGGGTCAGCACGCTCTCGTCGCCGTCGGCGTTCAGCGCGTGTTCCTTCGGCGTCCCGAGAAGGGCCGCCAGATCGGGGCGGTTGAGCGCCTCGCACAGCTGCGCTCCGGTCACCGCCGAGCCGGAGGACACCTTCCCGGGCGTGCTCGTGGGCGTACCCGAAGGGGAACAGACAGCCGGCTCGCTCTCCGCCCGTGTCTTCGGGAAGACCTTGTCCAGCCCCCACATACCGCCGATGATCGCCCCGACCACGACGACCGCCGCCACCGCCTGGACCCCCGCTCTCGTGCCCTTTTCGGACGCGCCGAGACCGTCTGACATCTTCCCCACCCCGCTGTGCCCCCGCTGTGCGCACCCCACGCGCGCGGGGAGGAGCCTAACCGGTGATCGTCCGCCGAGAAAGGGAGCTGAGGCCACGGGCGTTGTCAGTGGTGGGAGGCAGGATGGCCGTCATGACAACACGTGCTGCTGTGATCGTGGATGCCACCGCCTACGCGCAGGCGGTGGAGGACGCCGTGCGGGCCTCGGCCGCCTACTACGCGGAGGGTACGTCCGTACTGGACGACGACGCCTACGACCGTCTGGTGCGCGGTATCGCGGAGTGGGAGGCCGGCCATCCCGACCAGGTGCTGCCGGACTCCCCGACCGGCAAGGTGGCCGGCGGCGCGGTCGAGGGGGACGTCCCGCACACGGTCGCGATGCTGAGCCTGGACAACGTGTTCTCGCCCGAGGAGTTCACCGCCTGGACCGCGTCCCTGGCCCGACGCCTGGGCCGGGACGTGGAGCGGTTCAGCGTGGAGCCGAAGCTCGACGGACTGGCGGTCGCCGCCCGCTACACCCGGGGCGGACTCAGCCGGCTCATCACGCGCGGCGACGGGACGGCCGGGGAGGACGTCTCGTACGCGATCGGCACGATCGAGGGCCTGCCGCGGGAGCTGAGCGAACCGGTCACCGTGGAGGTGCGCGGTGAAGTCCTCATGACGGCGGCCCAGTTCGAGCACGCCAACGAGGTGCGCACCGCGCACGGCGGCCAGCCGTTCGCCAACCCCCGTAACGCGGCGGCGGGCACACTGCGCGCCAAGGACCGCGCCTACACCGTGCCGATGACGTTCTTCGCCTACGGACTGCTCCCCGTGCCGGACACCGAGGACCCGCTCGCCGCCCGGCTCGCCGAGCTGTCCCACAGCGAACTCATGCTGCGCGCGGCCGAGTTGGGGGTGAACACCACCGCCGGCACCGCCGTGCCCGGCAGCACCGCCGACACGGTCGCCGAGGTCCTCGACCGGGTGCAGGAGATCGCCGGGCTGCGCCCCGGGCTGCCGTTCGGGATCGACGGGATCGTCGTCAAGGCCGATCTCGCCGCCGACCAGCGGGCCGCCGGTTCCGGGTCACGGGCGCCGCGCTGGGCGATCGCCTACAAGCTGCCGGCCGTGGAGAAGATCACCCGGCTGCTGGCGGTGGAGTGGAACGTGGGCCGCACCGGCATCATCGCCCCGCGTGCCGTGCTGGAGCCGGTCGAGATCGACGGCTCCACGATCACGTACGCGACCCTGCACAACCCGGGCGACATCACCCGCCGTGACCTGCGGCTGGGCGACCATGTCATGGTCCACCGGGCCGGTGACGTCATCCCCCGCGTCGAGGCGCCCGTCGCCCATCTGCGCACCGGCGAGGAACAACCCATCGTCTTCCCCGAGGTCTGTCCGCGCTGCGGCTCCGCCATCGACACCGGCGAACAGCGCTGGCGCTGCGAACAGGGCCGCAACTGCCATCTGGTCGCGGCCCTCTCGTACGCGGCCGGGCGCGACCAGCTCGACATCGAGGGCCTCGGCCACACCCGGGTCGTCCAACTGGTCGAGGCGGGACTGGTCAAGGATCTGGCGGACCTGTTCGCGCTCACCCGGGAGCAGTTGCTCGGCCTGGAGCGCATGGGTGAGACCAGTACCGACAACCTTCTCGCGGCGCTCACCACGGCGAAGAGCCGGCCGTTGTCGCGGGTGCTGTGCGCGCTCGGGGTGCGCGGCACCGGACGGTCCATGTCCCGCCGTATCGCACGGTACTTCGCGACGATGGACGGCATCCGGGCCGCCGACGCCGAGACGATGCGACGGGTCGAGGGCATCGGCACCGAGAAGGCCCCCTCGATCGTCGCCGAACTCGCCGAACTGGCCCCGCTCATCGACAGACTCGCCGCGGCCGGGGTCAGCATGAGCGAGCCCGGCGCCACCCCGCCCGCCCCGGCCCACGAGTCCGACACCGGCGCCGCGTCCCCCGCCGACTCCGCTCCCGGCACCGGCTCCGGTGAGGCGGGGAACGAGACGGCGGGCGGCCCGCTGACCGGTATGACGGTGGTCGTCACGGGCGCCATGACCGGCCCGCTGGAGAAGCTCAGCCGGAACCAGATGAACGAACTGGTCGAGCGGGCGGGCGGCCGCTCCTCCTCCAGCGTCTCCAAGAAGACCGCTCTGGTCGTCGCCGGAGAGGGTGCGGGTGCCAAGCGGGCGAAGGCGGAGAGCCTCGGCGTCCGGCTCGCCACCCCGGACGAGTTCGCCGCCCTGGTCGCCGACTTCGTCGCCGGCTGAGCCCGCCCCAAGTCGCGGCAGGAGTGCGTCACATCACAGCGCGGGGCGCCACGGGGGCGGGAACAACCGCGGGCGGCCTGCCGTTCCCGTGTATGTGGCTGCGGAGGGGACAGTGTCCCCGGGCCTCACCCATGGCCCATGGGGAAGATCGTACGGCTGAAGCCCATTGGAGCTCCCCGCCGAGAGGCGACCGCCCTCCGCACGCCACCGCCTGACGGCCCCGGCTGGTCTCCCCCGTCCAGCCGGGGCCTTCTCTCTGGCATGCGTCAGGACGCCGAGTCCTTCTTGCCGGTGGCCGCCTTGTACGCCTGGGTCGGGGTCATGGCGACTCCGTTGAGGCTCACCGTCCGATAGGTGCTGACCTGGGCGCATTTCTTGGACTGGTCGGCTGTCTCCGCGTGGGCGTTGGACGTGGCGGCCTTGGTGTCCGCCGGGGAGGGGGACGCGGTGCTGCCGGGATAGGTGGTGCCGCTGGTCCAGTCCGCGCCGATCACCAGGGTCAGGCCGGTGCCGGTGCCCTGCTTCAGGTGCGAGGCGGAGAGTCCGAGCGCGCCTGCGACGGTCTGTGCCTCCGCCTTCTGTCCGGTGCCGTAGGTGAGCGTGGTCGTGGTCGCGCTGCCGGGGGCGTTGCCGGTGGTCGTGTCGGAGCTGAAGCCGCCGTCGACCAGAGCGGTGGCGACGGTGGAGGCGCGGCCGGTGACCGCGGTGCCGTTCTCGACCGTCACGGCGATCCGCGCGGCCGGTACGGCGGACGCCGTGGCGGTGGCGGTGGCGGTCGCGGAGGCCGCGGCGGACTTCTTGCCGGACGCGCCGGTCAGGGACTGGTCGTTGGCGATGGTCGCGAACAGGCTCTTCGCGCCGGAGGTGGGCACGACCCGGTTGTTGTCGTCGGGGTCCGCAGCGGTCTGCATGGTCGCGAACGTGATGCGCTTGGCGGGCACCTTGTCCAGGTCGGCGGCGAGCGAGATCAGCTTCTGCACGCTGCCCAGACCCGTGTCCACGGTGAGCGCCTTCGTGGCGGCGTCGGCCAGCTTGTAGACGGCGGTCGGGTCGGTGAGGGTGCCGGCACTCTTGAACTTGCGGATCATCGCGCTGAGGAAGAGGTGCTGGGTGACGGTACGGCCCAGGTCACTGCCGTCGCCGAAGCCGTGCCGGGAGCGGACGAACTCCAGGGCGGCGACCCCCTTGAGCGTGTGGGTGCCCTTGGCGAGCTTGAGATGCGAGTACGTGTCGTAGACATCGGCGTCGACACACACCGACACCCCGCCGACCGCGTCGGACATCTTCACCACACCGGAGAAGTCGAGCTGCACGAAGTGGTCGATGGGGATGCCGGTGAGCTGGTGCACTGTCTTGACCTGGCAGGCCTGTCCGTACCGCAGCGCGCTGTTGATCAGGCCCGTGTAGCCGGCCGTGGAGGTGTCGGTCTCGGTGTTCTTGCAGGCCGGGACCGAGGTGACGGTGTCGCGCGGGATGCTCATCACGGTGGCGTTGGAGCGGTCGGCGGAGATGTGCAGCACCATCTCCACGTCCGCGTTGCCGTTGCCGGACTGCACACCGGTCGTCGAGCAGCCGCCGCCCAGCTTGCAGTCGGTCGTGCTGCTCCTGGCGTCGCTGCCCATCACCAGGATGTTGATCGGCGTCCGGCCGAAGGCGTCGGCCTTCTCCGCGCCGCCGGCGCCGTCGGAGATCGCGACGCTGTGGATGTTGCCGTTCAGATGCTGGTAGAACCACCAGCCGGCGCCGCCGGTCACCAGGAGCAGCAGCGCCAGGGATATACCCGCTATCCGCAGGGCCCGTCTGCCGCGCCGTACCGGCCTGGCACGCCGGCTCGCCCGCGCGCGGCCCTTCGGGCGCGAGCCGCCCCCCGCCGCCGCTCGGGACGCGGCCCGCGCTCCGGCCCGGCCGCCGTCCGACGGCACGCCGCCGGTGCCGCCCGCGCGCTGCCCCGGCACACCGTCGGTGCGACCACGTGTGGCGCGGCCGACGGGTCCGTCATCGAGGTCGGTCATCTGGCACTCCCACGAAACGGTCGGGCCGGTCAGGCCATCGATACGGTGGCCCGAAGCGCGCGGCCGGGTGCGACAGGCGGGGCGGGATTGCCGTCCGGCTGGCGTGGGTGCGCAATATAACCACCGAAGATGAGAATCCTCAGAGCCTCCTCTCATACACAGCGGCCCGCCGCGCCGACCGGTCCGCTCTCGTCCCGATAGGTGCGCTTCACGGCCTCTGAACCGCTGTGCGCACAGGGGGGCCACCCCCGACCGCTCTGACCAGGCCGATCACATACGCCCCGAGGTTCCCCGGGGCCCCTGTTCCCAGGGCCTGGTACCAGGGGCATCCGGGGCGAAGCCTCATCCGGCGCGGCCTCTGCGCCCAATACCCCCCACGGGTATACTCGGCCGGCGTCGCCGTCTCGGGAGGGGTGAGGGTCTGTGGATGCGATCAGCGATGCGCTGTCGATCGCGGGATCGATGACCTGGGAGGTCACCTGGGCGCTGATCCTGGGTTTCACTCTCTCCGCCGTCGTACAGGCGGTGGTGCGCAGGGCTACGGTCGTACGGCTGCTCGGCGACGACCGGCCGCGCACGCTCGCCCTCTCCGCCGGGCTCGGCGCGGCCTCCTCGTCGTGCTCGTACGCGGCCGTGGCGCTCGCGCGCTCCCTCTTCCGCAAGGGCGCCGACTTCACCGCGGCGATGGCCTTCGAGATCGCCTCCACCAACCTGGTCGTCGAACTCGGCGTGATTCTGGCCCTGTTGATGGGCTGGCAGTTCACCGCCGCCGAGTTCGTCGGCGGCCCGGTCATGATCGTCGTACTCGCCGTGCTGTTCCGGCTCTTCCTGCGTGAGCGGCTGCTGCGCGAGGCGCGGGAACAGGCCGAGCGCGGGCTGGCCGGCTCGATGGAGGGGCATGCGGCGATGGACATGTCGATCGCGGGCGACGGCGGCTTCGCCCGCAGACTGTTCTCCGGGGGCGGTTTCACCTCCGTGGCGCACATCTTCGTCATGGAGTGGGCGGCGATCCTGCGCGACCTGGTGGCCGGGCTGCTGATCGCGGGCGCGATCGCCGCCTGGGTGCCGGACGACTTCTGGCACACCTTCTTCCTGGCGGGCCACCCGACGGCCGCCAAGCTGGTCGGCCCGCTCATCGGGCCCCTGGTCGCCATCGCCACCTTCGTCTGCTCGATCGGCAACGTGCCGCTCGCCGTGGTCCTGTGGAAGGGCGGCATCAGCTTCGGCGGAGTGATCGCCTTCCTCTTCGCCGACCTCCTGATCCTGCCCATCCTCACCATCTACCGGAAGTACTACGGCGCCCGTATGGCGGGCTTCCTGCTGGTCACCTTCTTCGCGGCGATGGCCGTGGCGGGCTACCTCGTCGAGTTCCTCTTCGGCGGCCTCGGCCTGGTCCCCGACCAGGCGGACGCCAAGGTGCCTGACAGCGGGGTGAGTTGGAACTACACGACGTGGCTCAACATCGTCTTCCTGCTGCTGGCCGCGAGCCTGGTCGTACGCTTCCTGCGCACCGGGGGGCCTGCGATGTTGCGCATGATGGGCGGCTCACCCGAACACGAGAAGCACCATCACTGAGCGTCCGGGCGGCAGTTGACGGTGCGGGTGTCACATTCGTGGGGCGGTCGGTGTCTTCATGCCGAGCGGCTGAACGGCTGCACAGGCGGACAGCCTGAGACGTCCGAGGAGGACACCATGGCCCTGCGCGTACCGAAGGCGGAGATTCCCACCGAGCTGAGCGAGAGCATGATCGAGCGGTTCGGTGCCGTGCCCGAACCCGTCCGGGCAACCTGGCACAACCCTCAAGTCGCCACCGCATCGATGGAGTTGGGCAGCAAGGTGGGCGAGTGGGACGCGGCCGACGAGAGTCTCAAGTCGTTCGCGCACATGGCCGTCGCCGCACAGGTCGGCTGCGGCTTCTGCCTCGACATCGGCTACTTCCAGGCACAGCACCAGAACCTCGACCTGACCAAGGCGAGCCAGGTACCGCGCTGGCGGGCGTCGGAGGTGTTCACCCCCGCGGAGCGGGACGTCATGGAGTACGCCGAGGCCATGACCAACACCCCGCCCACCGTCACCGACGAACTGTCCGCGCGGCTGCTCGACCGGCTCGGCCCGGCGGCGATGGTCGAACTCACCGCGTTCATCGCCTTCGTCAACTTCGCCACCAGGTGCAACACGGCACTCGGGGTCGAGTCGCAGGGCTTCTCCAGCGCCTGCGCCGTCCCCCTGGCCACCCGCCCGGAGACGCTCGGCGCAGTGACCCCGGTATGACCGAGGACCCGTTCGTCGCCCACCGCGGCCTGCTGTTCACTATCGCCTACGAGATGCTCGGCTCGGCCGCCGACGCGGAGGACGTGCTCCAGGAGTCCTGGCTGCGCTGGGCCGCCGTCGATCACGCACAGGTCCGCGAGCCGCGCGCGTACCTCGTGCGGATCGTCACCCGGCAGGCCCTGAACCGGCTGCGCACCCTGTCGCGGAGCCGCGAGGAGTACGTCGGCGAGTGGCTGCCGGAACCGCTGCTGACCGCTCCCGACGTGGCCGAGGACGTGGAACTGGCGGAGAGCGTCTCGATTGCGATGCTCACCGTTCTGGAGACGCTCGGGCCCACGGAACGCGCGGTGTTCGTGCTCCGTGAGGTCTTCGACATGCCGTACGGGGAGATAGCCGAAGCGGTCGGGAAGTCCGCGGCCACGGTGCGGCAGATCGGGCGGCGGGCCCGCGAGCACGTGGCGGCCCGCCGGCCGCGGACGCGGGTCAGCCGGTCGGAACAGCGGGCGGTGGTGGGCCGCTTCCTCGCCGCCCTGCGCAACGGCCAGGTGGCGGAGCTGATGGAGGTACTGGCACCGGATGTGGTCCTGATCGCCGACGGGGGCGGGATCGTGAACGCCGTACGGGCACCGGTCCACGGCGCGGAACTCGTGACGAGGCTGCTCGCCCGCGCGGACGCGGTGGCGGCGGATTTCACGACGACGACCGTGTACCTCAATGGCGCGCCCGCGGGCCGCGTCGAGATCGGTGGCGAACTGACCGCGATCAGCCTGGCGGTCGAGGGCGGGCGCGTCACCCACGTGTACATCATGCGGAACCCGCGGAAGCTGACCCGACTGGAGGAACCCGCCGAACTGGCCCGGTAGGAACAGGAGTTGAGCTCACCCGGAGCGAGCACACCGCCGCTGTCACCCTGTCACCTTGTCGACAGCGGTGACAGCGGCCTCCCCGTCCTTGTCCCGCTGTGCGTGAGCCGGTAGCCCGGCCGGTACAGCTGGACGTCGCGTCGGACACCGGCCCCTCGCGACCGGGTCAGGCGTCCGTGACGGTCACGGTGACCGGTGTGCCCGTCTCGACCGTGCGGCTGACCGTGCAGAGCCGGTCGTGTGAGGTCCTGACGGCGCGCGGCAGGATCGTCCGGGCACGGTCGCCGGACTCGCCCTCCGGGAACGCGACGGAAAAGGTGACCGCCAAGTCCGCCATCCTGTTGCCCAGTTCGTCGCTGACCTTGTCGCCGGTCACGGTGACGACGAACCGGTCGGGCTCCACGTGTCGGCTCGTCGCCACGTCGACATCGGCGGCCGTGCAGCCTCCGACGGCGGCGAGCAGCAGCTCCACCGGCGTGAAGGCGGAGGTGCCGTCGGGGTCGGAGGACGTACCGAAGCTGATCGTGCCGCCGCGCGCGTTCGTCGCGGTGAAGTGGCCGGTGCTGGTCCGCTCGATGGTGACCAGGCGCTGGGAGTCTTCGCTCATGGCGACGACAGTAGTGCCGTGTCAGTGGCCCGTCCTCGACTGGTCCGTCGACACGACGACCTGGGCCTCCCGGGGACACTCCCCGATATCGACAACCACTGACCTGACCTGATCGACCTGGAGTTCCTTCCCGATCGTTCCCTGGGGGTGCGACCCTCGTACGGGGCATATGTGCGCGCTGTTGTGCGCCGACAACTCACTGCCTGCTTCCATGGACACAACACGGCGGGAGCTGTGTCGGCACAGTATGAGTAACATCCGCCACAACAACGCACCGTGAACTCTGGAGGGTCTCCCATGTCCGAAAGCCCGCCGCAAGCCGCTGACTTGAAGGCGCAGTACTCCGCCCAGCTGACCACCGACCTGGAGCGCAACGCCCGGGAGCAGGACCGCCTGAGCGCCGAACTGGCCGCGCTACAGGCACACTTGGAAGCCCTGCGGCAGGACCGGGAGCTGCTGGCCGGCATGCGGCAGGCGCTCGGCACCGAGGAGGCGCCGGCGGCACAGGCAGCGGACACACCGCGGGCGAAGACCGCGCCGACGGAGACAGCGACTGCCGTCCCCGGTGGCTCCGCCGCCGTCCCCGCGCCTCGCCGGGGCTCGTCGGGTCGCCGCACCCGGCCCCGCAAGCAGGAGCCCGCGCCGAGCCGTAAGCCCGCGCCGACGCCGGCCGTCAAGGCGTCCAAGCCGCCCACCCTGGGCGAACTCATCCGCGAACACCTGCTCCGGCAGTCCGAGCCCCGGTCCGCCGCGGAAGTCACCGGCGCTCTCGCACAGGCCCATCCCGAACGCGCTGCCAAGGCCAAGGTCGTCCGCATGGCTCTGGAGGGTCTGGTCGCCAAGGGCCGGATCCAGCGCACCCGGCAGAACAAGTCCGTCTTCTACTCGGCGGTCGAGGCCGAGCCCTCGGTGACAGCCGAAGCGGACGAGGCGGCCACGGCCGACCCCTCGTAGCGAATCCGCCCAACTCCCCTTGGGGATAAGTCGGTTCCCTGCCTCCGCCAGGTGAAGCGGCATGTCACCAGGGGGCCGGGCCCGGCGGGCGGGGGCACAGGCCGATCGGCACCGGCTGCCCAACAGCCGACACCAACGCGGAACTTCGTCCTCGGGCGACGGCGCCTCGGTACGCTCCGTCGGCCGCGCTCCGCCCACGGCGCCCGCCGGACACCGGGTGCGGAGAGGGCGCGGCCCACTCCTCCCCCGGTCCGCGCCGCGGTGTCGCCTCATGATTGGCTGGCCCCGGCCACCGCGGCCCACGCACAGGAGGACATCTCAGCCATGAGCAACCCCTATTCGTTCGACTACAAGGTCGTCAGTTTCCGGGAGTCGCTGATCGGGGACGCCCTGGACAGCGACAAGCTGGAGAAGGTCCTCAACAAGCACGCCGAGGACGGCTGGGGCCTGAAGACGATCACCTCCGCCGACGTCAAGGGCCGCATCGGTCCCGGCGCGGTCGAGGGCCTGCTCCTCACCTTCGAGCGGCCCCGCGGCTGACCGACGCCACCTCCAACTTGCCTTGTGTGCTGGGCGAGTTGGAGGTGGTGGGCCGGTTGAGGGCAGGCCGGCTGCCTCAAGGCGGCCCGTACGGCGCGTAGGGTCCCGGGATCTCCCCCGAGCCCCGTGGGATCAGTTCGGTGGGCATGACCACCGTGCGGGGCGCCGAGACATCGCCGTGGATACGGGCGAAGAGAAGCCGCGCGGCGTTCGTCGCGAGCGCGACCGGGTCCTGGGCGATGACGGTGACCGGCGGCGTCAGCTGCGCGGCGAGGGCGAAGTCGTCGAAGGCGATGAACGCCACCGTGGCGGGCAGCACGGCCAGCGCCCCGAACGCGAGGACCTCGTTGCCCGCCAGGATCGCGGTGGGCGGCCGTGGTGCGGACAGGAGCTCGGTGACGGCCCCCGCCGCGCCGGCACCCGAGCGCACTCCGTGCCGGACGAGCGCCGGGTCGGCGTCGACACCGGCGGTCTCCAGGGCGGCCAGGTACCCGCGGTGGCGTTCCCCGAAGGTCCAGATCTCGGGCTTGTCACCGACGTAGCCGATACGGCGGTGGCCGTGCGCGATCAGATGGCGGACGGCCTCCTTCACCGCGCCGAAGTTGTCCACCACCACGGCGTCCACGTCCAGCCCCGGCGCCGCCCGGTCCACACACACGATCTTGGTTCCCCGCGCCTGGGCCGAGCGCAGCACACGGTGGCCGCCGGCGACCGGGGTGAGGATCAGGCCGTCGACGCGGCGGGCGGTGAAGGCCGCGATGACCTCACGCTCCCGGCTCGGATCGGCGCCGCTCGAGCCGATGAGGACCATGCTGCCGCACTGTCTGGCGACATCCTCGGCGGCGGACGCGACCGCGGCCATGAAGGGGTCGGCGACGTTGTCGACCATCAGCCCGATCGTCTGGCTCAGCCGGTCCCGGCGGCGCAACTGGCGTGCCACGTCGTCGCGTTGGTATCCCAGTTTGCGTACGGCGGCCGTCACACGGGCGGCGGTGCGGGGAGCCACGCCCACGTCGCCGTTGACGACCCGGGACACCGTCATCACGCTGACGCCCGCCTCCGCGGCCACGTCCTTCATCCGGGGGCGGCCGGGCACCTCGTCAACTCTCCGTTCGTACACGGGCCTTGACGCCCACTCAAGGGCCTCCCAGAATCGACGAGTTGTTAACGATACCAACCAGAAGGCACAACATGGCCTCTGCAAGGGAACCACTTCTCGCGGCACACGGTGTGGTCAAGCGTTTCGGCCACGTCCAGGCGCTCCAGGGCGCCGACTTCACGGCGTACCCCGGAGAGGTCGTGGCACTGATCGGCGACAACGGCGCCGGCAAGTCGACTCTGGTGAACGTACTGTCGGGCGTTCTCGCCCCCGACGCCGGGGAACTCCTGCTGGACGGGGCGCCGGTGCGGTTCGCCGGGCCGATGGACGCGCAGCGCCGCGGCGTCGAGACCGTCTACCAGGATCTCTCCCTCGCCCCCGACCTGGACGCGGCGGCCAATCTGTACCTCGGCAGGGAGCTGGTGCGCGGTGGGCTCCTGGGCCGGCTCGGTGTGCTGGACCGGCCCACGATGCGCCGGGAGGCGGTCCGGGCCTTCGGTGAACTGGGGGTCGAGCTGAAGGATGTGACGGCAGCTGTGACAACGTTGTCCGGCGGTCAACGGCAGTCCGTGGCGGTGGCCCGGGCGGTGGCGTTCGCCAACAAGGTCATCTTCATGGACGAACCGACCGCCGCCCTGGGTGTCGTGCAGCGCGCCCGGGTCCTGGAGACCGTCAGGCGGGTCGCCGACCGGGGGGTGTGCGTGGTGCTGATCAGTCACAACATGCCCGAGGTGCTGTCGGTCGCGGACCGGGTGGAGGTGCTGCGGCTGGGGCGGAGGGTCGCCTCCTTCACCGCGGCCGAGACCTCGATCGAGGAGTTGGTGGGGGCGATGACCGGTTCGCTGGACGACCCGGCGCGGCCCGGCGCGGTTCCCGCCGCACCGCGCTCCGCCGAGGCGGCTCGCGGGGAGGACGGCCGATGAGCGCCGACAGCCGGGGCGTGCGGACGGCCGCCCCCGTGGAGGACCCGGCGCACTCCGACAGTGCGGGTGGCGGAGGCGGCACGCTGCCACCGTGGCTGCGGCGGGCCGCCGGGATCAGCGAACTCTGGACGTTCGTGATCCTGGTGGCGCTGGTCGCGTTCTTCACGATCGCCGCGCCGGGCAAGTTCTTCACCACGTACGACCTGACCCAGATCGCCGTCAACGCGGCCATCTACCTGGTGCTCGGCGTCGGCATGACGTACGTGATCATCACCGCGGGCATCGACCTGTCGATCGGCTCGGTACTGGTGCTGGCCGCGGTGGCGGCGGGCGAGTACAACATCCACCACGGCGGACCCACCGCGGGCTGGGGCACGGTCGCGGTCTCCGTCCTGATCGCGCTGGCCGTCGGCACCGCGTGGGGGGCGCTCCAGGGCGTGGTGGTGGCCACCGGGAAGGTGCCCCCGCTGATCGTGACGCTCGGCGGACTGGGCGCGGCGCTCGGGCTGGCCGAGCTCGCCACCGGCGGCCAGGACCCGGCCGGCGCGGCGGCCGCCCATCTCCAGGACAGCCTCGGTTTCGGCAAGGTGCTCGGCATCCCGTGGATGGTGATCCTGGCCGCCGTGGTCACCGCCCTCTTCGGGGCGCTGCTGGGCGCCACCAGGTTCGGCAGCCACACGCTGGCGATCGGCTCGAACCCGACCGCCGTACGACGGGCCGGCATCCCGGTGGGACGCCATCTGGTCAAGGTCTACGGCCTGATGGGGCTGCTGGCCGGACTGGGCGCGGTGATGTGGCTGGCGTCGTACGGCACGACGTCCATCGCCGGGCACTCCACCGACAACCTCAAGGTGATCACCGCGGTGGTGCTCGGCGGTACCAGCCTCTTCGGCGGGCGCGGATCGGTGCTGGGCACCGTGATCGGCGTCTTCATCCCCGCGGTGCTCACCACCGGACTGATCGTCATCGGCGTCCAGCAGTACTGGCAGGACGTCGCGGTCGGCGTCGTCCTGGTCGCCGCCGTCTACATCGACCAGATGCGCCGGAGAACCCGCGAGCGCGCATGACCATCCCCGCCGCCTCGGTGGCCCACGAGTACCGGGACGGCAAGCCCACGCCAAGGAGAACACCGTGATGTCCAAGTCGAGCATTCTCAGCACGCGCAGAGTCCTGGTCGCCACGGGGACGGTGCTGGCGCTGGCCGGTGCCGCCGCCTGCAGTTCGTCGGGCGACAGCGGGAGTTCGGGTTCGGCGGGCGGCGCCGCGCACAAGAAGGTCCGGCTGATCACCGGCGTGAAGAGCGACCCCTTCTACATCACCATGTCGTGTGCGGCGCAGACCGAGGCGAAGGCCAAGGGCATGGAGTTCGCCGCGGACGGCTCCGCGCAGTGGGACGTGTCGGTGCAGCGGCCCCTGCTCGACTCGGTGGCGGCGGCCCGGCCCGACGGGCTGCTGATCGCGCCGGTGGACACCAGCGCGCTGACCCCGTCGCTCAAGCAGATCCAGTCGGCGGGCACCAAGGTCGCGCTCGTGGACACCACGGTCACCGACCCCTCGATAGGCATCACCCGTATCTCCTCCGACAACGAGAAGGGCGGCCGGGTGGCCGCCGACGCGCTGGCCGAGCTGATGAACAAGAAGGGCTCGGCCATCGTCATCAGCGTCAAGCCGGGCGTCTCCACGACCGACGCCCGGATCAAGGGCTTCACCGAGGAGATGGCCAAGTACCCGGCCATCAAGGTGCTGCCCACCCTCTACGACAACGACCTGCCCGCCACCGCCGCCTCCCAGATCCAGTCGACCCTGGCGGCCCATCCCGACCTGGGAGGTGTCTTCGCGGGCAACACCAACACCGGGCAGGGCATCGCCACCGGTCTGAAGCAGGCCGGCAAGGAGGGCGCCGTGAAGGTCGCCGCCTTCGACGCCGAGCCCGACGAGATCGCCTCGCTGAAGGCGGGCGCCCTCCAGGTCCTGGTCGCCCAGGACCCGGCGGCGATCGGCCGGGAGGCCGTGGACCAGTTGGCCGCCGCGTTCGAGGGCAAGACGGTGCGGAAGTCGATCGGCACCAACATGGTCGCCATCACCAAGGACAACATGAACGAGCCCGCGGTGGCCAAGTACTTCTACAAGTCGGGCTGTTGAGTTTCCTCCGGTGACCGGTGGGCCCCACTCCTCCCCGTGGGGCCCACCTCCCGCCTCCCACCTCCCGCGGGCAGCGGGCGAGTTCGGTGCAGCGACGTCACGCGGGCGCTCAACTCCGCTTGCTGCTGGCGGAGTCGGAGAGATTCTCGCTGCTCCTGGCCGGCGCCGGCAGCACGACCGGCTCCGTCGCGTACGCCCGCTGCTCGCGGCGGAGCGGCAGGAACCGAGCGAGCAGGCGCCACGGGCCGCGGCCCCGGAGGAGGGCCAGGACGATGGCGGCGGCCACCGCGATCAGGTGCTCGCGGCCCGCGAGGTTGGGCTTGACGACGGACTCCCACACCATCGATCCGCTGGTGAGGGTGAAAAGCACCGGGGCGCGCCGCACGACGGCGAGGTAGGTGAAGAGGCCCACGACCGCGGCGGACGGGCCCGTGTCGAGGACGTGCCCGACGGCGGGCGGCAGACCGACGCCGTGGCAGCCGGGGCCCAGCGCGAGCATCACGCGGACCGTGAGGGTCCCGGCCAGGGTGGTCACGTAGGCGATGAGCAGGGTGCGGGCGCGGCCGAGGGAGAGCTCGGCGAGTGCGAACGCGAGGAACAGCTGGGTGATGCCGGCCCACACCGGCAGGTCGAGCGCCGGGACGTACAGCGACACCGGGGTCCGCAGCAGGGCGAGCCAGAGCGGGAGGTGGCCGGAGACGCCGCCGATGACCCGTACCACCACCGCGCCGGTGGGCCGCTGTGCCAGGGCGTGGAAGAAGATGACCCCGAAGGCGGCGACGAACGCCAGGGTGAGCCCGGACAGTCCGCGCCGCAGTAACTGCCGCAACGGATCGACGACGATGCCCTGCCACTCGCCGCGCAGAGTGCGCCGAGTGGCCGCGACCAGCCACCCGGGACGGACGTACGGCCGTCTTCGCGCGCCCTCGACCGGTCCGGACAGCGGCTGGTCCTCCACATCCCCGCGATACCGCTCGGCCCTCGCAAGCAACGGTCCCCAACTCCCCCAGCACCGCACAACAGTACGGATGGGAATCTAACCCCCCGGCCAGGTGAGCGAGCCCCCGGGGCGGGCGAGTCTGTGGGCCCGTTGTGCGCGGACAGCCGGCCCCGGGCGGGGTCGTCGCAGGTCGCGGGCGCTGCCCAGGGGGCGGATATTGAAGGTGGAGGCTTTCCCGGCGGTGGGCCGGCGTCTACAGGCAGCGGGTGGGACGGTGCGTACCTCGCGGGATCCGGACGGTGACTCCCCGGCCGACAGCCGGCCCCGGCCCTCGGCCGCGCTGAGCTGGTCCGTGGTGGTGCTCTCGCTCGTCGGGCTGACGGCCGTCCTGGCGGTAACCGGTGTCGTCCTGGGCCGGGAGACCCGGCCGGCGCCGTTCCTCGTCGTGGTGCCCGCGCTGATCGCCGGGCGGGGCACCGTACGGCAGACCGTCGTGGCCTCCGGCTGGGTGACGGCCGTCATCGCCGCCTCCTTGGTGGACACCCCGCTGAAGACCATGGGGGCCGACGCCGCGGTCGTCGTCTTCGCGCTGGTCTTCAACGGGCTCAGCGTGGCCCGGGCCGCACAGCGGATCCGCTCGCAGGGCGAGATCGCCCGGCTGCGCTCGGCGGCGGCGGCCCTCCAGCGGCAGATCCTGCGCCCGTTCCCGCTGATGACCGACGAGCTGCTGGTGCACGGGCTGTACCGGCCGGTGGAGGAGGACAGCCGGGTGGGCGGTGACCTCTACGAGGTGGTGGCCTCGCCGTACGGCAGCCGGGTGTTCATCGCGGACGTGCAGGGCAAGGGGCTCCAGGCGATCAGCGCGGCCTTCGCGGTGCTGAGCGCGTTCCGGGAGGCGGCCGTGGCCGAGCCGACGCTCACCGCCGTGGTCGACGCGCTGGAGGAGGCGGTGCTGCGGCACAACTCGTTCGCGGCGCAGACGGGCGACGGTGACCGGTTCGTGACGGCGCTGGTCCTGAACGTCGACGGCGAGGAGGAGGCGCAGGCGGTCAACTGCGGCCATGTGGCGCCCCTGCTGCTCCGGAACGGGCGGGTGGGGCGCGCTCTGCACGCCGACCCGTGCGTTCCGCTCGGCCTGGACGCGCTGGCCGCCGAGCCCCGTACCGTCGAGTGGTTCGGCTTCCCGGCGGACGGCACGCTGGTGCTCTGCACGGACGGCGTCACCGAGGCGCGGGATCCGTCCGGCGCCTTCTATCCCCTGGAGGAGCGTGCCGCCGGCTGGGGCGAGGTGCTGCCGAAGGACATCCCGGCGACCGTCTACCGGGACCTGCGCCGCCACACGGCGGACCGGTCCCGGGACGACACCGCGCTGCTGGTGCTGCGCCGAAGGGGCGGTCCCGTTCTCTGAGACCGCCCCCAACCGCCGTGGCGCGCACCGCCGTTCGGTTCCGAGGTCAGGCGCCCAGGGCCGACTGGACGACGGCCTTGGCCTCTTCCTGGACCTGGTGGAGGTGGTCCTCGCCGTGGAAGGACTCGGCGTAGATCTTGTAGACGTCCTCGGTCCCCGAAGGGCGGGCCGCGAACCAGGCGTTGGCGGTGGTCACCTTGATGCCGCCGATGGACGCGCCGTTGCCGGGCGCCTCGGTGAGCACGGCGGTGACGGGCTCCCCGGCGAGGGTGTCCGCGCCGACCTGGGCGGGCGAGAGCCTGCCGAGGAGCGCCTTCTCCTCGCGGGTGGCGGGGGCGTCGATGCGGGCGTACGCGGGGGCGCCGAAGCGGGCGGTCAGCGTGGCGTAGTGCTCGGAGGGGGTGCTGCCGGTGACCGCCGTGATCTCACTGGCGAGCAGGGCCAGGATGATGCCGTCCTTGTCGGTGGTCCACACCGAGCCGTCCCGGCGCAGGAAGGACGCGCCGGCCGACTCCTCGCCGCCGAACCCGAGCGAGCCGTCGACCAGTCCGTCCACGAACCACTTGAATCCGACGGGTACTTCGACCAGTGGCCGACCCAGGTCGGCGGCGACCCGGTCGATCATCCCGGACGAGACCAGCGTCTTGCCGATGCCCGCCTCCGGGGACCACCGCTCGCGGTGGGAGAAGAGGTAGGAGATCGCGGCGGCCAGGTAGTGGTTGGGGTTCATCAGACCCGCGTCGGGGGTGACGATGCCGTGCCGGTCGGCGTCCGCGTCGTTGCCGGTGGCGATCTGGAACCGGTCGCGCTGTCCGATCAGGGACGCCATCGCGTAGGGCGACGAGCAGTCCATCCGGATCTTGCCGTCCCAGTCGAGCGTCATGAACCGCCAGGTCGGGTCCGCGAGCGGATTGACCACGGTCAGGTCCAGCCGGTGCTCCTCGGCGATACGGCCCCAGTAGGCGACCGACGCCCCGCCCAGCGGATCGGCGCCGATGCGCACGCCGGCCGCGCGGACGGCGTCCAGGTCCAGGACGTTCGGCAGGTCGGCGACGTAGGCGCCGAGGAAGTCGTGGCGGCCGGTGCCGGGGGCGGCCAGCGCGCGGGCGTAGGGGATGCGGCGTACGTCCTTCAGCCCGCCGGCGATGATCTCGTTGGCCCGGTCCTGGATCCAGGAGGTGGCGTCGGAGCCGGCCGGGCCGCCGTTCGGCGGGTTGTACTTGAAGCCGCCGTCGGCGGGCGGGTTGTGCGACGGGGTGACGACGACGCCGTCCGCCAGTGCCGCGGACCGGCCCCGGTTGTGGGCGAGGATGGCGTGGGACACCGCCGGGGTGGGCGTGTAGCCGTCGGCGGTGTCGATCAGCACCGTCACGTCGTTGGCGGCGAACACCTCCAGCGCGGTCACCTTCGCGGGCTCCGACAGCGCGTGCGTGTCGGCGCCCAGGAAGAGGGGGCCGTCGGTGCCCTGGCCGCCCCGGTACTCGCAGATGGCCTGGCTGGTGGCGGCGATGTGGTCCTCGTTGAAGGCGGTCGCCAGCGACGAGCCCCGGTGCCCGGAGGTGCCGAACGCCACGCGCTGCCCCGGCTCGGCCGGGTCGGGGTGCAGCGCGTAGTACGCGGTGACCAGCCGGGCCACGTCGACGAGATCCTCCGGACGGGCCGGTTCGCCCGCTCGCTCGTGCTGCATGTGCCCGCTCCTCCGTGTCGGCCTGCTTCGCGTACGGCCCCATCTTCCCTTGTCAGGGCCGTGTTGTGCGAGTACACCGGCCGGGCCCGCGGGAAACCTGGGCGACGGCTGTCTGTCAGCGCCCCTGGTGGCCGGCCGGGGGCTTGCCGGTGTGCCTGTCCAGGCCCTTGAGGACCGCGCCCGCCATGGCCGCCTCGCCCTTGGCGTTGGGGTGCGCGGGGGCCGCCGGTGAGGCCGGCTGCAACGGCTCGATCCACCTGTCCGCCGGGGACTTGCACATGTCGTGGCCGACGGTGGGTCCGTAGGTGTCCACGTACTGGACGCCGTTGAGCTTGGCCACCAGCCGCAGCATCAGGTTGAGCCGCTTGCCGGTGTCCCGGAGATAGGGGAAGTCCTTCGCGGCGAACGGCACCGAGGGGAAGCAGCCGCTGCCGTCGTCGGGCAGCAGGTCGGGGTAGCCGACGACGACCACGCGCGCGTGCGGGGCCCGCTGGTGGATGGCGCGGAGCACTTTGGTGACCTTGGGCGCGGTCTGCAGGACCCGGACCGCGAGCTGGTCCACGCCCGACGAGGAGAAGTAGCGCTGGCAGGGGTTGCCGGTCAGGTCCGTGGTGCTGAGCTGGGCGCAGGTGCCGATGATGGAGCTGAACCCGATGTCGTTGCCGCCGATCTGGACCGTCACCAGGTCGGTGCCGCGTCGCACGGCGTTCAGCTGGGGGCCGTTGGTGCCCTGCGCCTTCCACATCTCGACGGTGGTCGCGCCGCTGCAACTCACGTCCTTGAACGCGCTCACCTTGCGCGCCGCCGCCACCAGGGAGGGGTAATTCTGGTCGGAGCGGGCGCAGTTGGCGTCCACCTGGGTGGGGATGTAGGGGCCCGAGGTGTAGGAGTCCCCGAGCGACACGTAGCTCGTGCCGTGCCCGTGGTCCGAGCCCCCGTCCGCGCCGTGCGCGGCCGCGGGTGCCGCCGAGGCGACGACGAGGGCGCAGCCGCTGACGGCCGCGGCCGCCGCGGCCCGACGACGGCGGGACACTGCGGTGGCGGGTTGCGTGGCACGGTTCATGAAGGTCCTCCCCCAGCTCCGGGACGGCACGGAGGGCGGACGCCCGGTGCGGTCCTCTCGCGTTCAACTGACCTTGTATACCTGTCGGTAAGTCGCGGGGGCCATAGCTGGGCGGCCAAGATTTCGGCAGCGGGCCGAGGTAGTCAACTCCCCCTTGGATCACGGCAGTCGACCGGGTCCCGGCCGTTCGGTGGCTGCGAAAGAGTTCGGCCGGATAGCTGGCCGGAAAGTGCCCGGCGCGCACGCGGGCACCGCCCGGCGGGTATCCCTCCCGCAGACGCCGAGGCACACGGGGTGGGGGGAGCTGGCCCTGGTGACGCGATGGGGGCGAGGGACCGAGCGACGGGACCTGATCCGTGCGCTGCGCGCGCAGGGACGCTACGGCCCGGGGCTGCGCGAGGTGCTGCCCGCCCTCGTCGCCGTCGTCATCGTCGTGTGCGGGACCGTGGCCGCTCTCGCGGCGGGTTATCGCCGCTACGGGGCCGGGGTGCTGGGGGGCGCGCTGGCGCTGTTCGCCGTCCTGGTCCCGGTCGCGGTGCGCCGGCACCGCCCGTCGGCCCGGCGGCGCCTGGGCTACTACACGCCCGAGGAGATCGCCGAGTTGGATGCCCAGGGGCTCGCCCTGGCCGTCTCACGGATGCTGCGCCGGGACGGCTGGCGGGCCCTCGCCCGGTCCGACACGCAGGGCCGCCCACGGGTCCGCGCGCGCGACGGTTCCGGTCACCGTCTGGAGGTGGCGTTCCGCCCGGTGGCCGAACCGCTGCCCGACGAGGAGCCGCCCGTCCGGTCCGCGCACCGGACCGGCACCGGTCCCCCGCTGCGTCTCGTGGTGCACCGCGGCACCTTCAGCGGGCGTGACGTCCAGTGGGCGCGGCGGCAGGGCGGCGTGCGGCTCATCGACGGTCCGCGGCTGCGGCGCTGGGCGCACGGCACTCCCCTGGACGAGCTGACCGACGCCCGCTGAATTTGGCGTCGGCGGGGGCGGGGCCGTGAGCGCGTGGTGGCAGGCGCGGGTGGGGGTCGTAGGCGCGTGGCCACAGGTGCGGCGTGTGCGAGGTCATAAGTACGCGGTCGTGGGCGCGGGGTCGTGGTGCGCGCGGGGTGCGGGGGCGAGCCGTGGGCGCGTGGCCCACGGCTCCGGGAACCCTCGTCAGCGGTTGACGCAGGTGTTGCCGAACGCGGGGTTGAGCAGCGCGATCACGTCGACCGAATTGCCGCACACGTTGACGGGTACGTCTACGGGGATCTGGATGACGTTGCCGGACAACACGCCCGGGCTGTTGGCCGCGACGCCGACCGGGTTGGGGTCCGCGCTCGCCGTACCGGCACACAACAGCAGGGCCGCACCGGTCAGACCGAGCACGGCCGTCAGACGATTCCGCATGGGTGACTCCTGTTCGTTCGCAGAGGCAGGTCACCCCACGCTGCGGCCGGTAGGGGTCTTCCCGACACTTTTCCGCCGCCGAACGGGGAGGTCGCCACCGTCCGGCTCACTCCGTCAGGCCGGCCGCGATCGTCGCCCCCAGTTCCCAACAGGCTTCCGTACCCGCCTTGTTGGGCTCGCCGGTCAGGGTCACCGGGTCTGCCGCGCGCCGCCAGCCGAGTCCCGTGGTGATCGACTCGACGGCGCGTACCGCTCCCGTCACGTCGTTGCCGCCGTGCACGTAGTAGCCGTAGGGCCGCCCGCGGGTCTCGTCCAGGCACGGGTAGTAGACCTGGTCGAAGAAGTGCTTGAGCGCGCCGGACACATAGCCGAGGTTGGCCGGCGTTCCGAGGAGATAGCCGTCGGCGGCCAGCACGTCCGAGGCCGTGGCGGAGAGGGCCGCGCGCCGCACGACCCGCACGTTCTCGATCTCCGGCGCGGTCGCCCCGGCGACGACGGCTTCCAGCATCGCCTGGCAGTGGGGCGAGGGGGTGTGGTGGACGATCAGCAAGGTGGGCACCGGGTGAACCTACGCCTCGTCGGCCACCGGCGGGCGCAGCCCTCGTCACCGTGCCCTCCTGGCCGGCCCGCGACCATGGCCGCTCAGCGCCGCGCTGGACGGCCCTACGAGCGTGCGCGCGCCGGCGGGCCGAGGGCGGGCCGCGCGTCACCGGGCGTCCCCGCGCTACGGGACCCCCGCTTCGAAGAGCACGTAGCCCGCGTACGAACCCGAGGCCACGGCCGCGATGCCCAGCAGCAGGCACAGCGTGGGCAGGCCGAGGCCGCGCAGCCGGACGGCGAGGGGGACGAAGAGGGGGAAGAGGGGGAGCAGATAGCGGGAGACGTTGCCGAATATCTGCTGGCTGCCCAGGACCAGGGCGAGGGTGAGGAGGGTGTAGACGGTCAGGACGGCCGGTGGGCGCAGCCGGATCAGGAGGGGGATCAGCAGCACGGCCAGCAGGACGACGGCGACCCCGATGATGTCCTCGAAGGGGTAGGCGAAGAGGTAGTCGAAGTGGCCGACGGCGATGGAGGAGAAGACGTCCACGGTGTGTTCGCCGTAGTCGAAGGTGTGCGCCCAGGCACCTTTCTGGAGGGCGAAGTAGCCGGCCAGGTTGCCCATCCTGTCGCCCACCCACAGGAGGTAGCCGACGAGTCCGAGCGGCGCCAGCAGGATCGCGGTCCAAAGGCGGGCGTGGTCCTCCTGGCGGCGGTGGAGGGCCAGCAGCGCGGCGACGGTGAGGGCCGCGACCAGTGCCGCGGCGGTGGGACGGTTGAGGCCGGAGGTGAAGGTGAGCACGCCGGCGGTGAGCCAGCGCTCGCTCATCACGGCGTGGCAGGCCCAGACGGCGAGGGCGACGTAGAGGGACTCCGAGTACGCCGACCACTCCATGCCGGAGCCGGGCCAGACGGCCCACAGTCCGGCGGCGGCCAGTCCGGCCCGGTGGCCGCCGAAGCGCGCGGTGACGGCGTGGATGCCGAGCGCCGCGACGAAGGAGGCGACGACCGAGACGAGCATTCCGGAGCCGTACAGGCCGAGCCCGGTGCAGGCGGAGACGAGTCGCATCGCCGCGGGGTAGAGCGGGAAGAACGCGGCCGAGTTGCCCTCGATGGTGATGAGCCCGGTGGCGCCGGGGACCGGAACGAGCGCGGGGTGGTAGCCGTGGGCGGCGATCTGCTGGTACCACCAGCCGTCCCAGGTGGCGAGGACGTCCCAGGCGTGGGCGCCGCCGCCGAAGCGCGGGTCCCTCTTCCTGAAGTCACCGGCCGAGTTCAGCAGGTACATGAAGACGCAGAAGCCGATGAGCTTCAGCGTGCCGTACAGCGCGAGTACGGGAGCGCAGCGTCCGGCCACGCGAGCCAGCCGGCCGCCGACGGCGTGCAGGCGCACGGGTATCGGGGGTGCGACGGCGGCGGGAGGAGTCAGGGTGGTGGTGTCGCTCATGCGCTCGGCTCTCCCGCCCCGCGGCGGCGGCCGGCGAACACCCAAGCGCGGAAGAGCAGGAAGCGCAGCAGGGTCGCGGCCAGGTTGGCGCCGAGGAGGACGCCGACTTCCGTGCCGCGTGCGGGAGTTGGGGCGAGGTGGTGGAGAAGGGCCAGTGCGCCGCTGGTGAGGGCGAGGCCGACCGTGAAGACCAGCAGGCCCTGGGCCTGGTGGCGCAGGGCGCCGGAGCGTCCGCGCAGCCCGAAGGTGAGCCGGCGGTTCGCGGCCGTGTTGGCGAGGGCGCAGGCCAGCAGCGCGAGCGCGTTGGCGCTCTGTCCGCCCGCCGCCGGCCGCAACGCCAGGTAGAGCAGCACGTATCCGAGGGAACTCGCCGCGCCCACGGCCGCGAAGCGCGCCAGTTGGCCGGCGAGGCCGCCCGTGGGTTCGCCGCCGGTCGCGCGGCGCAGTCCGGCCGGGGGCAGCGCGCCCCCGGCCAGGGCGCGGCCGATCCTGGCGATGCCGCGCAGGTCGGCCAGGGCCGTGGCCATGATGTCGACCCGGCTGTCCGGATCGTCCACCCAGTCGACGGGCACCTCGTGGATGCGCAGCCCGGCCCGCTCGGCGATCACCAGCAGTTCGGTGTCGAAGAACCAGCCGGAGTCCCGCACCAGGGGCAGCAGCCGCTCGGCCACATCGCGTCGCACCGCCTTGAATCCGCACTGCGCGTCGGAGAAGCCGACGGCGAGGGAGGACCTCAACAGGGCGTTGTAGCAACGGGAGATGACTTCCCGCTTCGGCCCGCGCACCACCCTGGCGCCACGCGCGAGGCGGGTGCCGATGGCCAGGTCGGAGTGGCCGGAGATCAGCGGCGCGACGAGGGGCAGCAGCGCCGCCAGGTCGGTCGACAGGTCCACGTCGACGTAGGCGAGCACCGGCGCCCGCGACCCCGACCAGGCCTCGCGCAGAGCCCGGCCGCGCCCCTTCTCGGCGAGCCGCAGCCAGTGCGTGCCGGGCAGTTCGGCGGCGAGGCGGGCGGCGATGCGCGGGGTGTCGTCGGTGCTGGCGTTGTCCGCGACGGTGATGCGGAACGGGTACGGGAAGGTGTCGCACAGATACGCGTGCAGCCTCCGTACGCTCGGTTCCAGGTCCGTCTCCTCGTTGTACACCGGGACGACGAGGTCCAGGACGGGGTCGTGGAGGTGGGCCGACACCGGTGTGCGGAGCGGCAGTTGACTCATCGGCATGGTCACGCTCTGTCCATGTTCGTGGTCCGTTTCAGGGCATGCCGAGGTCAGCCGTGGCAGCACTGCGGTCAGGGGATGCGGCGGGGCGGTGCGGGGAGGGGGCGCGGGCGCGGCTACCCCGGGTTCGCCGTGCCCGCGTACGCGGACGACGCGGAGGTCGGTGTCGCCGTGGCACCGGTCGGCGCGGCCGGGGTCGTGGGTGCGTCGGGGGTCCCGGTGCGGGTGGCGAGCGCACCTCCGGTCGTGGTCGTGGTCGTGCTCGGGTCCGTGGCCGTCGAGCTCGAACTCGTGGGTGGCGTGCTGGAGTCGGGGGGTTCGGAGTTCTGCTCGCCGGTCGCCGTGGGGGCTGTGGTGGGCGTACTGCCGGAGGTCGTGTCGGGCATCCGGGTGGGGCTCTCGGTGGGGGGCGCCGGACTCGCCGCGGGCCGGGGGAAGGGTGCCTGCGGTCTGTCGTCGACCGGTCCGTGCGGCAGCAGGAAGAAGCCGAGGCCGACCCCGGCGACGGCCAGCACGGAGCCGACCGCCCGCTGTACCGCGCGGGCCCGGCGCCGGGCCCGTACTCCGGACCGGAGACGGTTGCGGTGCCGCGGTTCGAAGGGGGTCGCCTCCCGGGTGTCGCGCATCATCCGCGCCAACTCCCGCTCGAAGTGGTCCATCAGCTCCCCTTCAGCCCACCGGCTCGATGACATCGGCCAGGATCCGGCGCAGCTTCGCCACGCCCCGCGACGCGTGGGACCGCGCCGTGCCCACCGGGCACCCCAGTACCTCCGCGACCTGTCTCTCGGGCAGGTCCTGGTAGTAGCGCAGCACCACCGCCGCCCGTTGCGCGGGCGGCAGTTGGGCGAGCGCCTCCTCCAGCCGCGAGCGCTCCACGACGGCGGCGGAGACATCGCCCACCTCGGCCCGGTCGGGCAGCTGCTCGACCGGGCGCTCGCCCCACCAGCGCCGGCGCGCCGAACGGGCCGCCGACCGGGCCAGGATCCTGCGGACGTACGCCTCAGGGGCCTCGTCCGCGATCTTCGGCCAGGCGAACCAGAGTTTGACCAGAGCTTCCTGGAGCAGATCCTCGGCCCGGTGCCGATCGCCTCCGACGAGCAGACGGGCGAGATGGAACAACGCCGACCAGCGGGCTGCCACGAACCCGTCGAACCCCTCGGCCCGACTCTGCTCCATCCGCACCGTCCCCGTTCGGCCAGCCCCTTACACACTGAGAAAGGCGCTGGACCCCCCGCTACGATGCACCCGACCCCTGTGATCCGGGTTACATCGCTTCACCGAGGCCGCTGCGTGAGTACCCGTACTCATGCCCTGGCCGCTCGGCCGGGTGACGATACCGGCCGGACCCGCGCCGGGCACGTCCCGGCAGACCAGGGAGTCGACCGCCCGTGCTCAGCGCCTTCGCCCATACCGTCGTCCCGCTCCTCGGCCGCCTGACGGTGACCACCGGGACGACGCCCACCGTCGCGCCCGGCAGCATCGTCGCGCCCAACCACTCCGCGTCCGCCGACCCCGGGCTCGTCCTGGCCGCGCTGCACAGGCTGGGCACCGAGCCGGTCGTCCTGGCGACCGCGGGGCTCTGGAAGATCCCGGTCCTGGGCCGGCACCTCACCCGGGAGGGGCACATCCCGGTCCACCGGGGCAGCCGGAACGCGGCGGGAGCGCTGGAACTGGCGGCCCGTGCCCTGGCCGCCGGCCGGGTCGTGGTGATCTACCCCGAGGGCGGCCTGCCCCGGCGCCGGGACTCGGGCGACAGCGGACCCGGCCCCTTCCGCAGCGGGCTGGCCCGCCTCGCGCTCGCCACCGGCGCGCCCGTCGTCCCGCTCGGCCATGCCGGAGCCCGCCGGATCGTCTCCGGCGGGCGGTGGAAACAGCTCGCCGGTGTCGCCACCGCGCCCCTGCGCCGACCCGACCTCCACGTCCACCTCGGCGTGCCGCTCCAGCTCACCGGAGACGTCTCCGACGCCACCGCCCAGGCCCGCGACGCCGTGACGGCCGCCTGGCGGGAGGCGGTCGACCGCCTCCCGACCGCCGCCAGGCCGGCCCCGCCGGTGTGAGGGACGGCCCGCCGCGGGACTTCACAGGCCGACGACGGTGTCCGGCGCCCTGATCTCGTATTCCAGCTCGATCTCCCGCCTGCCGCCGGGGGTCAGTTCGAGGCGGTGACGGACGATGCCTTCGGAATCGGGCCCTCGGCCGGGTTCCGGACGGGCGGACTCTCCGCGCAACAGGACCTCCACGGCGGCGACTTCGGAGACCGGGACCCGTTCGCACACCTCCAGGACCGACGCCGGGCCGTCGGTCCGCGCGTCGAGCCGGGAGACGAAGATCCGCACGCGCCGCGTGATGACCGTACGGTGGTTGAGGCCGGAGAGCCCCGCGCTCGTACGGGTCTCCTCCACATGGCGGACCACCCGGTAGGTGTCCTCGGTGCCGAAGGCCAGCCGGACCTCCTCGCCGCTGCCGGCGAAGGGCAGTTGACCGCGCCCCACGAAGCCGCTCTCCCGTACGACGTCCACCGGACCCGCGAGCAGCACGTGCCCCGAGAGGTTGGGGACGCGGGCCACCAGGGCGACCAGCGGCGACAGTTCGGGAGCACAGGTCAGTTCGGCGCGGCACTCGGCGGTGAACGTGCCGAGGTGTACGCGGTGCGGCCGGCCGTCGCCCGCCACGCCGACCGGCGCGGGGGCAGCGAGAACCCGTACCTCGCCGCCGTCGTGCAGTCCGGGCAGTTCCCCGAGGTCGCCGGCCCGGCCGGGGACCGGCTCGGAGTCGGCGCCGACCGTGTGGATCTCCTCCTCGCGCAGATCCACCTCCACCGTGCGCCGCTCCTCGGCGGAGCGGTCGCGCAGGACCAGGACGTCGTCGCGCAGGGCCGGGGGGTTCGCGGCGAGGGTGGGGCGGGCGGTGGAGAACGACAGGCGTACGTCCGCCCAGTCCTCGCCGGTGCGCTGCCACACGACGGCGTCGCTCTCCAGCCGGACGGACCGCCCGTCGGCGGCGAGCGTGGCCCGGTAGGCGGGACGCCACAGGGCGCAGGGCACCAGATGGGTCACGTGCAGGAGGGCGGGGCCCGCTTGTTCGGCTTCGACGACGACCTCGAAGACGGCCGTCAGTTCCTGCGGTTCCCGCTCGGTGTCGACCAACGCCCTTTGTGCCGAGGCCAGTTCGGCTTCGAGATCGCGGTGGCGGCGGTTCAGCGCACGCAGTTCCCGGCGGCTCGCGTCCGCGACGGAGCCGACCCGCTCCAGCCGGTCGGCCCAGCGGTCGGGGTCCGCGTCGCCCGCGCCGGCGCTCTCGGAGATGTCGCGGTACAGATCGGTCTTCGCCTGGGCGACGACGGCGAGACGGCTCTCCAGCCGCCGCCGCAGCAGTCGCGCGTCCCGGACCTCGTGTTCGAGCGCGTCCACCGCACGCCGGAGCCGGGAGACGTCCACCCCCGTCCCGCCCGGCGGGGCGGGTGTGTAGCGCCGGACGACCCGGGCGTCGATGACGCGGGCGCCGGTCGCTCCGCCGGTGCCGGCGGCGGTGATGTCGACGCGCAGGGAGCGGTCGACGGCCAGCGGGGTGACCGGTCCGAGGCGCAGTCGCCGCGTCCCGGCCCGGAGGGTGACGCGGGCCCGGCGTTCGACCTGGGCACGGTCCTCCATGCAGGTCACGGCGGTGACGGGCAGCGGCTCGGCGGCCGGGTCCTGCTCGATGATGGCTGTCGTGGTGTCGGTCATGGTGCTGAGACGTCCCTCCGGTTCCCGCCGACCAGTGCCTTGCCCGCGGGAACACGGATCGTGTGACCGCCCTTGAGGGTGACCGTCCGGCCGGGTTCCAGCTCCACGCGCCAGATCCGCGCCCCCTCCACATACCGCCCGCTGTCCTCGTCGGGCTCCGCGGGGGCCGTCCAGGGCGGGTGGGCCGGGTGCTCCTCGATGTGTACGTCCTTCTCCGTCGTCACCGGAATCCGCTCACGGACCTCCACGACCACCAAGTGGCCGAGGCGGTTGGCGAGTTCGACCTCGACGGTGTGGTCGAGGACGGTCGTACCGGAACGCAGTCCGGCGGTGGACTCGCGCAGCCGGCCGCGCCGGGCGACCCGCACGCTCTCGACGACGCCGATCCCCACGCGCCGCCGTTGTCCGGGGGCGAGCGCGGGCAGCGGCGCGGTAAGGACGAACTCGCCGTCGACGGTGACGTCGGCCGGTCCCGCCAGCAGCGGATACACGGAGGTGTTCGTCAACACGACCGTCCCGTAGACGAGTTGGTCCTCGACGGGGACACACACGTACTCCGTCGCCAGCCCCACCGGGATCTCGCACACGGCGACCGTGTGCCGGGCGCCGTCCGCCTCCACGTCGACGGGCGCGGCGGTGTCGAAGCGGTGCGCGAACGACCCGTCCGTCGGCGGCGTTCCGGCCGCGCGGGCGTCGTGTTCCGCCGGGGCCAGTACGGCGGCCCGGCGCCGGTACTCCGCCACCACGAGGTCGGGTTCGGCGTTCTCCCGCCCCAACTTGCCGCGCCGTGCGGGCTCTTCGGGCCCGGCCAGGACCAGCCGGGCGTAGTCGAGCAGCTCCTCGCCCGGCACGGGCGGCGCCGGAGTGGGCGGCGGCGGTGGCGGGGAGGCCGGGGCGGGGCCTGAAGGGGCGGAGGCCGCCATGGGGGCGGCCGGTGGTACGCCGCCGGCGACCGGGGCGTAGCCGCCGGCCATCGGGACCGAAGCGCCGAACTCCATGCCCGCGCTCCGCGCCCGGGCCCGGTGGGGCGAGCGCGGCTTCGGCGCTTCCTGGGGCGCGGAGCCGGCCAGGGGCAGGCCCGACACGGGCCGGGCGGCGGCCGCCGCGTCGTATCCGGCGAACAACTCCGCCAGTCCGGACGGGGGTTCGCGCCATCCCCCGCTCGGCGCCGGCTCGGTCTGACGCCTTCCGATGCGCAGCGAGCGCAGCTGCGGGATGTCCACGCCGCGCAGCAGGTCGGCGGTGGAGAGCCCCAGCCGTACGCCGGTCCAGTCCTCGCCGGTGCGCTGGGCCACGCCGGCCCGCAGCAGCAGCACGCCCTCGGCGCGGGTGCCGGTGTTGTTCAGGCGCAGCTGGTAGACCGGGGACCAGGTGGCCCCGGGGACGTGGTACTCGATCTCGACGTCGATCTCCGGGGCGGTTCCCGGGCCGGTCCCCGCGCCCGGCTCGGATCCGAGCTCCGAGCCGGTGCCGGAGTCGGCGGGTGCGTCGGGTGCCTGCCGCCCGGGGGCGCCCAGGTCGATGGTGAGCAGTGCGGTGGTGGATTCCCGAACTCGCGCGGCGGGCTCGGCGGTCGAGGACTGTTCGAGCCGGCGGGCGAGGACGTCGGTCTCGTGCTCGGCCCGCCGCAGCTCGTCCTCGGCGGTGCGCAGCCGCTCGTGCAGCATGGCCAGCCGGCTGTCCAAGAAGCCGGCCAGCGCCAGCAGGGACTCCACCGGCGTCCGGCGGGGCGGATCACCTCGTCGGGTCTGCGGTGCGGTGGCCCTCAGTCCGGCCAGTTCCTCGATGTCCGTCTGCAACTGCTCGCACTGGTCGCGCAGTTCACCGGCGCGGTCCTCGGCCTCCGTCAAGTCCACTCTGAGGCGCGGCAGTTCCGCGTCCGGTGCCACCTCCGCCGCCCTGGCGGCCCGTACGTCGGTGATCCGCAGGCCGGGCGGACCGGAGCGGATCCGGGCCCGCAGCGAGTGCTCGTAGAGGGTGACCGGCAGTCCCTCGACGCGCAGCCGGAGGGCGCCGGGGTGTCCGTCGTCGGCGGGCGGACGGTGGGCGGGGAGGGCGCAGCGTACCCGTCGGGTGCACAGTGCCCCGACGGAGTGCACCACGACGGACTCCAGCACCGATTCCGCACACCACTCCGGCTCCGTGCCGGTCTTCCGGGCGGTCGCTTCGTCCATGGATCCCCCTCGCGGCGCTCGCACCTCTTCGCTGCGCGAACGATAGCCGCCCGGCGGTACGTCGAGACCGGCGGCCGGGGCTTCGCCGGCGTGTGCCGAGCTGTCCTGGTTGTCGCGTTGTGTCGCGTTGCCGCGAACCAGAACGTCCAGGCCGGCCCTGGCGGGCCGACCTGGACGTCGGGGTCGTACGGCGGTACTAGACCAGGTCGAACCGGTCCAGGTTCATGACCTTGTCCCACGCGGCGACGAAGTCCTTGACGAACTTCTCCTTCGCGTCGTCGCTCGCGTACACCTCGGCGACGGCGCGCAGCTCCGAGTTGGAGGCGAAGACGAGGTCGGCGCGGGTGCCGGTCCACTTGACCGCGCCCGTGGCGTCGTCACGGGCCTCGAAGGTGCTGGCGTCGCCGGCGGTCGGCGTCCACGTCGTGCCCAGGTCGAGCAGGTTGACGTAGAAGTCGTTGGTCAGCGTGCCGGGGTTGTCGGTGAGGACACCGAGCGCGGACTGCTGGTGGGTGGCGCCCAGGACGCGCAGGCCGCCGACGAGGACGGTCAGCTCGGGGGCGCTCAGGGTGAGCAGGTTGGCGCGGTCGAGCAGCAGGTACTCGGCCGGCAGGCGGTTGCCCTTGCCGAGGTAGTTGCGGAAACCGTCGGCGGTGGGCTCCAGCGCGGCGAAGGACTCCGCGTCGGTGTGCTCGTCCGTGGCGTCGACACGGCCCGGGGTGAAGGGCACCACGATGTCGTGACCGGCGTCCTTGGCGGCCTTCTCCACGGCGGCGCTGCCACCGAGGACGATCAGGTCGGCCAGAGAGACCTTCTTGGCGCCGGAGTTGAACTCCGCCTGGATGCCTTCCAGGACACGCAGCACCTGCGCGAGCTGGTCGGGGTCGTTGGCCTCCCAGCCGCGCTGCGGCTCAAGACGCACGCGGGCGCCGTTGGCACCGCCGCGCTTGTCGCTGGCACGGAAGGTGGAGGCCGACGCCCAGGCGGCGGAGACCAGTTGGGAGACGGTCAGGTCCGAGGCGAGGATCTTCGCCTTGAGCGCGGTGACGTCCTCGCCGCCAAGGGGCTCGCCCTCGGCCTGCGGCAGCGGGTCCTGCCACAGCAGGGTCTCCGCCGGGACCTCGGGGCCGAGGTAGAGGGACTTCGGGCCCATGTCGCGGTGGGTGAGCTTGAACCAGGCGCGGGCGAAGGCGTCGGCGAACTCCGCGGGGTTCTCGTGGAAGCGGCGGGAGATCGGCTCGTAGATCGGGTCGACGCGCAGCGCGAGGTCCGTGGTGAGCATCGTGGGCAGGTGCTTCTTCGACGGGTCGTGCGCGTCGGGGATGGTCGCCTCGGCGTCCTTCGCCACCCACTGGTTGGCGCCGGCGGGGCTCTGGGTCAGCTCCCACTCGTAGCGGAAGAGGTTATCGAAGAACCCGTTGCCCCACTGGGTGGGCGTGCTGGTCCAGGTGACCTCCAGGCCGGAGGTGATCGTGTCGCCGCCCTTGCCGGTGCCGAAGGTGTTCTTCCAGCCGAGGCCCTGCGACTCGATCGAGGCGGCCTCGGGGTCGTCGCCGACGTTGTCCGCGGGGCCCGCGCCGTGGGTCTTGCCGAAGGTGTGACCGCCCGCGATCAGGGCGACCGTCTCCTCGTCGTTCATCGCCATGCGACGGAAGGTCTCACGGATGTCGCGGGCCGCGGCGAGCGGGTCCGGGTTGCCGTTGGGGCCCTCGGGGTTGACGTAGATGAGGCCCATCTGGACGGCGCCGAGCGGGCTCTCCAGCTCGCGGTCGCCGGTGTAGCGCTGGTCGTCGAGCCACGTGGTCTCGGGACCCCAGTACACGTCCTCCTCGGGCTCCCACACGTCCTCGCGACCGCCGCCGAAGCCGAAGGTCTCGAAGCCCATCTGCTCCAGGGCCACGTTGCCGGTGAGGATCAGCAGGTCGGCCCAGGAGATGCTCTGGCCGTACTTCTTCTTCACGGGCCACAGCAGCCGGCGGGCCTTGTCGAGGTTGACGTTGTCCGGCCAGCTGTTGAGCGGCGCGAAGCGCTGCTGACCGGCACCGGCGCCGCCACGGCCGTCGCTGATGCGGTAGGTGCCGGCGCTGTGCCAGGCCATCCGGACCATGAGCGGACCGTAGTTGTCGAAGTCGGCCGGCCACCAGTCCTGCGAGGTGGTCAGCACCTCGGCGATGTCCTGCTTGACGGCGGCGAGGTCGACGTTCTTGAACGCCTCGGCATAGTCGAAGCCCTCGCCCAGCGGGTTCGCGACCGCCGGGTTCTTGGCGAGGATCTTCACGTTGAGGCGGTCCGGCCACCACTGGCGGTTTCCGCCGCCCTGCGTCGGGTGCGCGGCCCGTCCGTGGGCGACGGGGCAGCCGCCTCCGGTCTCCTCGGCCTTGGCGTCCGTGACGATCGCATCGTGGTTCTCGGTCATAAAAGTCCTTCCGAACAGGGGTGATCGCAATTGCTCAGGCACTGAGAGCGGTGGTGCAGGCGGGGCACAGGCCCCAGTAGATGACCTCGGCCTCGTCGATCGAGAAGCCGTGGCTCTCCGAAGCCGTCAGACAGGGGGCGTCGCCGACCGCGCAGTCGACGTCGGCGACGACACCGCACGTGCGGCACATGACGTGGTGGTGGTTGTCGCCCACCCGGCCCTCGAAGCGGGCCGGGCTCCCGGCCGGTTCGATGCGGCGGACGAGTCCGGCCGCGGTGAGCGCGTGCAGCGCGTCGTAGACGGCTTGCAGCGAGATGTGGCCTACGCGATCCCGGACCCCGGTGGCGATCGCCTCGACTCCGAGGTGGTCACCGCCCCGGACGGTCTCCAGGAGCGCGACGCGGGCTGCCGTCACCCGCAGGCCGGCACCGCGCAGCTCCTCGGCGGTGGTCGGTGGCGGGGAAGCGGTCATGCGGCTCAACCTACAGGCATAAACACGAATGATTCAAGAAAACGCACCGTTCAAGTTTGATGAACCGCCGTCCGCGCCCTGCGAACCTGCCTCCGGGAGCCGGCCGCGGAGCGCCGGGACGGCACGACGAAAGCGCCCCCGCCGGAGTCGGCGGAGGCGCGGGGGCGACCCGATCCTGCGGGGAGAAGACCAGGTCAGCCGGGCAGCAGATAGCGGGTCAGCCGGGAGCGGGCCCGGTCGGGGCTGATGCCGAGGGCCCTGCCGATCGTCTCCCAGGACAGGTCGTCGGCCTGCGCGGCGAGCGCGGCGTCCCTGCCGACATGACCGGTCAGCCGCTCCAGCACGGCCACCGCCTTCAGTGCGGCGACCGGCGCCCGCTCGGCGAACACGGTCAGCTGTTCCTCCAGCCGGACCAGCAGATCGGCCAGGTCGTCCGGGAGCGGCACCGTCCGGCGCTCGACGGCGCGGATGTGCTCCCACCAGTCGTCGTGGGCGAGGGCGGCGTCCGGGCCGTCCAGGTGTCCGTCGGCCACCCGCTCCCAGTCGACGGGACGGCTCTCACCGCGCCAGCCGCAGGCACACGCGGCCCGGCAGGCAACCGCCTTCGGGCGCCGCGTCAGGCCGTCGTACGCCCACCACTCACGGGTCTCCGGAGCGGCGGTGCCGTCGTCGGCGTCCGGACGGACGGGCTTGGGTTCGCTGCCGTCGGCGAGCACCGCGCCCACGCTGCCCTCATGGGACTCCCCGAACTCCTCGCTGCGCCACACCACGACTCCCCCTCGCCCTCCGCCGGTCGAGCGCACGCCCCGATCCTCGTCCGGCGGGGCGCGCCGGGCAAGAGCGCAAGGGAGGCGCACGGTGCCGCCGCAGACCCCCGGAAACGCCGAATCCCGCCGGCCGCCCCCGGTGTGCGACCGGTGGGCGGAACGGCGGGACCGAAGTGGAGAAGTGAAAAAGGGGTGGAACGCGGGGAAGCGGTGGATCAGGCGACCGACGGGTCCAGCAGACCGGCCCGCAGGCGCTTCAGCAGACGGCTGATCAGCCGGGAGACGTGCATCTGGGAGATGCCGAGCTCCTCGCCGATCTGGGCCTGGGTGCGCTCCTCGACATAGCGCATGTGGATGATCATGCGCTCGCGGTCGTCGAGTTCGGCGAGCAGGGGGGCGAGCGAGTTGAAGTCCTCGACCAGCTCCAGCGCCCGGTCGTCCTCGCCGATGAAATCGGCCAGCACGGTCTCGCTGTCGCCGCCGTCGTCCGAGGTGAGCGCCGCGTCCAGCGAGGTGGAGGTGTAGCCGTTGGAGGCCTTGCGGGCCTCGATGACCTCCTCCTCGGAGAGGCACATCAGCTCGGACAGCTCGCGCGTGGTGGGGGTGCGCCCGATCCGGGAGCGCAACTCCTCGGTGGCCTTGGCGAGTTCGACGCGGGCTTCCTGCAGACGCCGGGGCACGTGCACGGCCCAGCTGGTGTCGCGGAAGAACCGCTTGATCTCACCGACGATGTAGGGAACGGCGAAGGAGGTGAACTCGACCTCGCGGGTCAGCTCGAACCGGTCGATCGCCTTGATGAGCCCGATCGTCCCGACCTGGATGATGTCCTCCATCTCGCTGTTGCTACGGCTGCGGAAACGGGCCGCCGCGTAGCGCACGAGGGAGAGGTTCATCTCGATCAGGGTGTTCCGGACGTACTGGTACTCGTGCGTGCCCTCGTCGAGCGAGGCCAGCCGGTCGAAGAACTGGCGCGACAGCTCCCGCGCGTTCTTCGGGCTCACCTTCGACGGCTCCACGATCAGCGGAAGAGGCTCCTCCGCCGCCACCCGCTGCCCTGCCGTGGCCGCTGCCTCCACTGCCGTCACGGCTGCCATATCGCCCACCCCAATCGTCCCTACGAAACTGATGACAGAGGCCCGTCTGCCCGCGTTCACGCCTCTCACTCCCCCTAATTCTAAAAAATCTTCCGAGGCTGTCGAACGGGTGGGAGCCAGGGGGTTCAGCCGGACGGGAGCAGGCCCGAGGTGCCCGAGGTGCTGACGGTGAGGGAGGTGCCGTTGCCGCGGTGGATGACGGCGCTGGGGAAGACGGGTTCGACCCGTACCAGCCGGGCGCTGCCGGGGGTCCCCGGGTAGAGACCGAGGTTCGCCCACACCGCCCAGGAGGACATGGCGCCGAGATCGTCGTTGCCGACGAGCCCGTCCGGCCGGTCGCTGAACAGCGTGTCCAGGGCGCGCCTGACGGTGCTCTGCGCGAGGTCGGGGCGGCCGAGCGAGGCGTAGGCCCAAGGGGTGCCGAAGGAGGGTTCGTTGCCCAGGTAGGCGTAGGGCTCCTTGCCGCCGGCGTTGAGGCGGGTGAAGAAGGAGTCGAGGCGGGCGGTGACAGCGGCGCTGCCGCCCATCGCGGTGAAGAGGCCGGGCAGGTCGTGCGGGACCATCCAGGTGTACTGGGCCGCGTTGCCCTCGACGTACTCCGTGGTCTGGGCGGGGGTGAAGGCCGGCCAGGTGCCGTCGGCGGCGCGGGGCTGGAGGTAGCCGGTCGCGGGGTTGAAGAGGTTGCGCCAGTTCCCCGAGGCGCGCAGCAGCTGCTGGTAGGAGGCGGTGTCGCCGAGGCGGCGGGCGAGCTGGGCCAGCGCGTAGTCGGAGACGGCGTATTCGAGGGTGGTGGAGGCCGGGCCCCATACGCCCTTGGTGCCGGCGGGGACGTAGCCGAGGGTGTCGTACTGCTGGTGGCCGGGGCGCTGGCGGTCGTCCCGGCGGCCCGCCAGGGCGGCGCGCAGCAGGGCCTTGGCGTCGAAGTCGGTGGCGCCGAAGGCGTGCACGGCTGAGGCGATCGCGGGCAGCGGGTCGCCGACCATGACCTTGGTGCCGCCGTCGGCGAGGGTCCAGCGGTCGAAGTAGCCCGCTTGGAGCCCTTGGTCGAGGACGGACTGCGCGATGTCGGAGGCTTCGCGGGGGGCGAGCAGCGCGAGCAGCTGGACCTGGCAGCGGTAGACGTCCCAGCCGGAGAAGTCCGCGTACTGAACATGGCCGGGGCGGGTGCGGTGGACGGCGCCGTCCATGCCGGTGTAGCGGCCGTCGGTGTCGCTGAAGACGCTGGGGTGCAGCAGGGAGTGGTAGAGGGCGGTGTAGAGGACGCGGCGCCGGGTTTCGGTGCCGCCGCTGACGTCGATCCGTCCGAGCCAGGCGTTCCAGCGGGCGCGCGCGGCCTGCCGGACCGCGTCGTACGACTGGGTGCCCTGCTCGGCCACGGCGTTCCGGCGGGCGCCCTCGACGCTGACGAAGGAGACCCCGACCCGGACGGTGACCGTGCGCACTCCGGGGGCGAAGGAGACGAGGGCCGCGCCCGCCTTCCCGTCGGGGTGGGCGGTCCGGGCGAAGTCCTGGTCGAAGGTGGCGTGGAAGTAGAGCCGGTAGCGGTTGCCGGACTTGCAGAAGCCGCCGCCGTCGGTGTGGCCGGAGAGGGTGCGGGTGCCGATGTCGACCGTCCCGGTGGCCGCGTTGAACGCCCGGCCCGCGTCGACGCTCAGCGAGGCGGCCCGGTCGTCGTGTGCCGGGTAGGTGATGCGGGCGATGCCGGAGCGCTGGGTGGCGGCCAGTTCGGTGCCGATGCCGTTGTCGAAGGTGACGCCGTAACTGCCGGGTGCCGCCCGCTCGTTGGCGTGCGAGAAGGTGGCGTACGTCGGCTGGGCGGTGCCCAGGGTGGGCATGAAGGGCACGTTTCCGTAGTCGGCGCAGCCCGCTCCGGAGATGTGGGTGAGGCTGAATCCCCGGATGCGGTTGTCGCCGTACGTGTATCCGCCGTGTTGGTACGTCATCGTGTCGGGGCTCCACTGCACCCCGCCGAGGGGCGCGGCGGCTCCGGGGAAGGTGTTGCCCGCGCCGCCGCCGTGTCCGAAGTCCGGGCCGCCGGCGGAGGTGCCGACGAACGGGTTGACGTAGTGCGCCGGGTCCTGGACGGTCCGGGCCGTCCCGTCCGCGCGGGCCGGGGCGGCGCCCGCCCCCGTCGCGACGAGCATCGCGGCCGCCAGCGGGGCTCGCAGGAAGGGAAGTCGCACGGCGTTGCTCCAGAGGGCCGGGGAGGGCGCCGCCTCACGCGACACCGGGACGCGAGTCTCCCCAGCCGGGCGCCCGCTTCCGGCGCCGCCACACCGGCGGCCCAGGACGAACCCACCGGTCGGATGACCGAAGAGGCGCGGGCGGAATCCCCGTGGCCGCCCCCGCCGCACCGGCTGTTCCCCGCACGCGCCGACTACGGTTCCAAACTTTCGTTACACCCTCTTACGGAATCGCTTGACGTCTCCGACCGCGACGCGTTACAACTTATAACGAACACGAAAGCTTCTAACGCAACCGGGATGCCGGACGCGCACGCCGTGGAGGTCGTCATGAACGCCGAAGGACTCGTCGAGGTCGTCCTGCCGGGCAAGGTCGAGCCCGAGGGGCTGGAGATCCGCCACGGAGCCGTCCCCGAGGCAGGCCCCGGCCAGGTACTCATCCGGATGGAGGCGACCGGCGTCTCCTTCGCCGAACAGCAGATGCGACGGGGCCGCTACTACGACCAGCCGCCGTTCCCCTTCGTCCCCGGCTACGACCTGGTCGGCACGGTCGTCTCGACCGGCGAGCGGGTCGCACCGGGCCTGGCCGGCCTGCGGGTGGCCGCGCTGGTCAAGGTCGGCGGCTGGGCGACTCACGTGCTGGTCGACGCGGCGGATGTGGTGCCGGTGCCGGACGGGGTCGGCGCCGCGGAGGCGGAGACCCTGGTCGTCAACGGCATCACCGCCTGGCAGATGCTGCACCGCAAGGCCCGCGTCCGCGCCGGACAGACGATCCTGGTGCACGGCGCCAACGGGGGCGTCGGCTCGGTCCTGGTCCAGCTCGCCCGGGCCGCCGGCGTGAACGTGATCGGCACGGCGTCCGCCCGCCACCACGACGCCCTGCGGGAGCGGGGGGTCCTCCCCGTCGACTACCGCGCCGGTGACGTCGCCGCCCGGGTCCGCGAACTCGCCCCCGGCGGAGTGGACGCCGTCTTCGACCACGTAGGCGTCGAGAGCGTCGTCGACTCCTGGCACCTTCTCGCCCCCGGCGGCACGCTCGTCGCCTACGGCAGCGCCTCGACCCGGGACGACGAGGGTTCCAAACAGTGGCCGATCCTCAAGATCCTGGCCCGGGTGTGGCTGTGGAACACGCTGCCCAACCGCCGCCGCGCCTGCTTCTTCAACGTGTGGGCCGGCCGCGCACTGACCAGGAACCGGTTCCGCGCCCGGCTGCGCGCCGACCTCACCGACGTCTTCGGCGCCCTCCAGCGGGGCGAGGTGACCGCGCAGATCGCCGCCCGACTGCCGCTCTCCCGAGCCGCCGACGCGTTGCGGCTGGCCGAGTCGGGCACGGTCGCCGGAAAGATCGTCCTCAACCCCTAGCGCCCCGCTCCACCGCCCCCGGACACCCGCTCTCCCTCCCCACCGGCATCCCGCCAGCGCCACGTCCCCGACCCACCGAGACGCGAGGACCCGCCATGACCACCGCCCGCACCACCGCGACGCCCCGCCTGCCGGTCCGCCTGCTCATCCCCGCCGCGATCGCCGTGCTGGCCTGCACCGTCACCACCGCCACCGCGGACGCCGCCCCCGCCCACCCGACCCGGCAGACAGCGAACACCCAACACCGCGACAGCGGCGGCCAGTTGACGGCGAAGGCCCTGACCGGCGCCTGGCTACGGCTCTGGAACGGCGACTACCAACAGGCGCCGCGCATCATCTCCCCCGACCTCCGGGTGCACGCCGCCCTGCTCGGCGGCGGCGACGGCAGCTCCGTCAAGGGGCCCGACGGCCTGGCCGCCTGGATCGCCCAGACCCGCGCCGCCTTCCCGGACCTGCGCTTCGCCCTCCAGGTACGCCCCGTCATCAACGGCCCCTACGCGTCCGTGCGCTGGACGTGCACCGGCACCTACGCGGGCGGCTTCCCGGGGGCCGAGGCCGCGCCCGGGACGGTAATCACCTTCACAGGGACGGACACCCTGCGGATACGGGACGGCAAGGTCGTGGAGTACTGGCTGAACAGCGACATGCTGTCGCTTCTCACGCAGCTCAAGGTGATCTGATCCGCCGGATCCCGGCTCACAACGCGTGAACCCCACCCCGTGGAAACGGGATGGGGTTCACCTACGAGCGCTGGGCAGGCCTTGCACCTGCATTTTCCCGCAGGAAGCGGGACGTCTTTCCTTGGACCACCAACGCGCGACCAGGGACCGGGAGTTCCGGTGACCGGCTCAAGATCGAGCATAGCCCATTCGTGAGCGGTGCCGCGCCACGCGTTGACTCGGCGACGACCGGACGGAGTGGGGGCAGCGGGCGGTCCTCGCCCCGGCGAAGCACCCGATGTGGTGAAGTGGCGGGACCGTGCCGTTCCGAGCACCGGTACGAAGAGACCTCGGCACCCGCACCGCGCTTCCGCGCGGTGCGGTTCGAGGCCGCCGCGTCGACCGCGCCACGCGTTGACACGGGCGGGCGCCGGACGTTGACTGACGGCACGGCGACGACTCACTGGAGAGCGACATTTGATGATGTACGACCAGAATCGGGCTCAGCAACCCGCGAGCCAGCCTCCGGGCCGCCCCGAACGCCGCGTCACGGGCCCGGAGCCGCTCATGCCGCCGGACGAGCGGGAGAAGATCGCCCACCAGCTCGGCCAGGCCATGAACCACTTCGCGGACACCCCGCGTGAGGCGCTGGAGGAGGCGGAGGCCGCCTACGACGAGGCGACCGCGCAACTGGCCCAGGCGCTCGCGGAGCACCGGCGGGAGCTCCGCGCGAGCTGGGAGGACCAGGACCCGGAGACCCAGTCCGTCGACCTCCGGCTCGCGCTGCGGCAGTACCGGGAGCTGACCCAGCGGCTGCTGCGCGCCTAGACCCTCCGCGGCCCCCGTCACCGCCCCTCTTCCGCCCCGACTGGATATCTACGCCGACGGGATGAGAATTCGGCGCGATGCGCGATGAGAATTCCTTTGTCGGCAGCTGGAGCGGCTTTATGGGTCGTGCACTGCCGGTCGCGCCATGCTACTGTTGATCTCAGTTGCAGTAGTGGTTGCCAAAAGCTTCAGATGCCCGCACCGGTTCATAGTCCGGTGGAGCATTTTTTTGTGTGTCCGGTCAGTTTTCCGGCGGGGTGATCATCACGGCGACACGGAGCCCGTAAAGTGCGGACTCCGGTGACCGCCCCGAAGGAGATATTAAAATGGCTGCTGGCACCGTGAAGTGGTTCAACTCGGAAAAGGGCTTCGGCTTCATCGAGCAGGACGGCGGCGGCCCCGACGTCTTCGCCCACTACTCGAACATCGCCGCCCAGGGTTTCCGCGAGCTGCAGGAAGGCCAGAAGGTGAACTTTGACATCGCGCAGGGCCAGAAGGGCCCGACCGCCGAGAACATCGTTCCCGCCTGACGCACGCGCTGAACGTCGCAGCTGGGGCCCGCACCTTGGGGTGCGGGCCCCAGCTCGCTGCTTTTCCGAACATTTCCGGGGAATTCATGACCCCATATTCAACGCTCCCGGCCTCAATCAGCCGGGAACATCGGCTCGTTCTTGCGATTCTCTGCGCAGTTCACTCACCGCGGGAATTCCTTGATACGCGCCATATCAAGGAAGGTTCCACATGAATCGCGCACGAACGAACGATCGCTTTGCCCGCAAGCGCAGCGGCGGTTTCGGAGCCGGTAATTCGGGCTCCGCCAATTCCGGTTACGGCAGTTCGAGCTACGGCAGCGCCGGCTCCGGCCGCTCCGGTGGCAGTGCCGGAAACCGCTCCGCCGCCCCGCGCCGCACCAAGAGCTACGGCGGCAGGCCCGCCGCCCCGCAGGGCGAGTTCGCGCTCCCGAAGAGCATCACGCCCGCCCTGCCGGCCGTCGAGGCGTTCGCCGAACTCGACATGCCGGAGCGCCTGCTGGGCGCGCTCGGCCACGAGGGCGTGACCGTCCCGTTCCCGATCCAGGCGGCGACCCTGCCGAACTCCCTGGCCGGCCGTGACGTACTCGGCCGCGGCCGTACCGGTTCCGGCAAGACCCTCGCCTTCGGCCTCGCCCTGCTGGCCCGTACGACGGGCCAGCGCGCCGAGCCCAGGCAGCCGCTCGGCCTCGTCCTCGTTCCCACCCGTGAGCTGGCCCAGCAGGTCACCGACGCGCTCACCCCGTACGCCCGCGCCGTCAGTCTGCGACTGGCGACCGTGGTCGGCGGGATGTCGATCGGCAGGCAGGCCGGGGCGCTGCGCGGCGGCGCCGAGATCGTCGTCGCCACCCCGGGACGCCTCAAGGACCTCATCGAGCGCGGCGACTGCCGACTGGACAGGGTCGCCATCACCGTCCTCGACGAGGCCGACCAGATGGCCGACATGGGCTTCATGCCCCAGGTCACCGCCCTGCTCGACCAGGTGCGCGACGGGGGCCAGCGGATGCTCTTCTCCGCCACCCTGGACCGCAACGTGGACCTGCTGGTCCGCCGCTACCTGCACGACCCGGTCGTCCACTCGGTCGACCCGTCGGCCGGCGCGGTCACCACCATGGAGCACCACGTGCTCCAGGTGCACGGAACCGACAAGCAGCGCACGACCACCGAGATCGCCGCCCGCGAAGGCCGGGTGATCATGTTCCTGGACACCAAGCACGCGGTGGACCGGCTGACCAAGCACCTGCTGAGCAACGGTGTCCGCGCGGCCGGTCTGCACGGCGGCAAGTCGCAGCCCCAACGCACGCGCACGCTCGCCCAGTTCAAGGACGGGCACGTCACGGTCCTGGTGGCGACCAACGTCGCGGCCCGCGGCATCCACGTCGACAACCTCGACCTGGTCGTCAACGTCGACCCGCCGACCGACCCCAAGGACTATCTGCACCGCGGCGGCCGTACGGCCCGTGCGGGCGAGTCCGGCAGTGTCGTGACCCTGGTCACCCCGGAGCAGCGTCGCGACATGAGCCGGCTGATGGTCGCCGCCGGTGTCACCCCGCAGGTCACCCAAGTACGTTCGGGCGAAGCGGAGTTGACCCGGATCACGGGCGCCCAGGCGCCTTCCGGTGTCCCGGTCGTCATCACCGCGCCGGTGGTGGAGCGCGAGCGGCCCCGTCGCAGCGCGCCCTCCGCGTCCCGCGGTCGCCGTGGTGGCGCCGCCGGACAGGGACGGCCCACCGGGGAGGCGTCGCGCCGCAGGGGACAGCGACGGTCCTTCGGTTCGGCTGCCTAGGCAGCACGTCGAAGTCCTCGGTCCAGCACGCCGGAGGCACCCTTGACCGCCGCGTGGACGCGGCGAACCCGGGTGGTGTCTGCTCTCGGGAGCGTGCTGGATCACAGGGACGCGTCCGGCCCCCGGGGCTCGGACGACCCACCGCGGAGGTCGCCCCCTCGGTGCCGACCGTGGCCCGTGTCGAGTCCCCACTCTCCTGCGACGGGGACGACCTCCGCTCGGGCGCGGTCACCCGCGCCCGGCTCGTCGCCCTTCGGGACGGCTCCGCGCAACCGGACCGGGTCCGGCCGCGGGACGTCCCGGACGGACAGGCCCGTGCCCAACCGGCCGCCACCGGTCGCCCGTTCGGTCTGCTCAACCATTCTCTGTGAGGCATCATGCGCTGTGTCATCGCCCGCTACCCGTTCGACTTCACCAAGAGCGGCGTACTGGACTCCATGAAGGGCATCAAGCCCGAGCTCATCACCGGTGAGTCCGTGACGATCGGGCGTCGCCGCTACCCCGTCAAGCAGGTGGGGCGGATCATCACCCGGCAGGACCCGCGCGACTTCAGCAGCGGCGAGGTCGTCCGGGCCATGACCCGCCTCGGCTTCACCTGCCACGACCTGCCCGAGGCCACGCCCGCGCCGGTGCTGTCCCCGCTCCAGAACGCGTCGGCGCTGCTCGGCTCGCCGGAGGAGTGACCGCCCGCCGAACCGATGCTGCCCAGTGGTCCGTGGGGACTGCTCTACGAAGTCAACCAGCGGGATCCGTACAACC
>NZ_JBEXET010000005.1:0-229443 GCF_040606415.1 Streptomyces sp. NPDC005423
AACGCCTCTGCTCCGCCCGCGAGTTCCTCGCGCCCTCGTGCGACAGTCGACTCCGAAACCTCCGCCAGCCTGGCCACGGCCGTGATCCCGCCGTGTCCCAGAGCCTCGGCCTCGGAAGCCAGATACAGACGACGCTGCCGCTCGTCCAGATGCGGGAGCACCACCGCGAACTTCGCGTCCAGTACCGCCAGGACTTCATCCGTAATCGCCACAACAGCCCAACTGCATGGCAGCACCGAGGTATCGGCCCGAATCCGGCAGTAGTTAAATTACGGGTCCTAGGGAGCGGATCTGCTCCACGGAAAACAACGACGTCTCAGCTATGGAAGGGAAAGACACGTTTGAGGGCTCCTCACAAGGGACGGATGTTGGGCCACACGACGCAGCGTGCCGTCCGCGCGGTCGCCGTACTCCTGGCGTCCGGGAGGTGGGTGAACGGCCAGCCAGGAGTCCGGCCCGCGGATGCGGATCAGTGCATGTCGGTTTCCTCCGGGATGACCACCTCATCGACCATCCGCTGGATCTGCTCGGTCGGCAGGGCCACCGTCATCGCCCAGTAGTAGATGCCGAGGCTGAACACCGCGACGGCAAGCATGTCCCACCACAGGGGGAACCAGGGGTGCTTGAGCGGGCCGAAGTCGCTGGCATAGACGATGAGGCCCATGCCGACCAGGTATACGGGCAGCCATTGCGCCGCCCGCAGATCGAGCTGAGGCGTTATCGGGTTCATCTTGAAGACCCGGTTGGCGACGAGAATGACGTAGCCGATGAGAATCGCGACGCCCAGCTTCCAGTCGGTGGCCCACCCCGACCACAGGATCAGGAAGTTGGCGACGACAAAGGCCAGCGGCGACATCCAGGTCCCGCCGGGCAGCCGGTACGGACGTTCAGCGTTCGGCAGGCGGCTGCGGAAGACTCCGAAGGACAGCGGCGCGCCGGCGTACATCAGTACGCTCGCGCTGGTGATCAGCCCCACCAGCGACTGCCAGCTCGGGAAGGGCAGGAAACAGATGCAGCCCATCACGAATGCGGCAATGAGCCCGGGCCAGGGCACACCTCTCCGAGTGGTCTTCTCGAAGACCGATGGCACGTATCCGTTGCGGCTGAGCCCGTAGGAGACCCGCGAGGACCCCGTGATGTAGATCAGGCCCGTACCGCCAGGAGAGACCACTGCGTCGAGATACAAGACAGTGGCAAGCCAGCCCAGACCAAGGAGCGTGGCGACCTGGGCGAACGGCCCTGTCAGGGTGTTGAACGCGGCAGTCGTCCAGGTGCCGTGGACCAGCGGGGCGGGAAGCGCGGCGAGGAACACGACTTGCAGCAGGAGATAGATGATCGCGCCGATCACAATGGAGCCGATCACCGCGCGCGGAATGTCGCGTTTCGGGTTCGAACTCTCCCCGGCGAGCTGGTCGGCCTGTTCAAAGCCCAGCAACGCGAAGATGATGCCGCTCGTGGAGACCGCTCCCAGGATGCCCTTCGCGCCGTAGGGGTTGAACCCGTCGGCGGCGGTGAAATTGCTCCCGTGGAACTGGACGATGGCGAGCACGAAGATCGTCAGCAGCGGGATGCCGACCTTCCACCACGTGGCCGCACTATTGGTCCGTGCCAGGAGCCGGATGCTGAGGAAGTTGATGGCGGTGATGACCGCCATCAGCCCGACCGCGACCGCGATACCGGAGGCGGTCAGCACGTCCTGGCCACCCTTGATCTTCAGCCAGCCTCGCGCCCATGAGTAGTGCTGGCCATAAGTGATCATCGCCAGCACCTCGATCGGTGCCACCGTGGCTGCCTGCAGCCAGGAGAACCATCCGAACGACGCTCCCGCCGCTCCACCGAATGCATAGTGCGGGAACCGGGCGGTACCCCCGGAGACCGGATACATCCCGCCGAGCTCGGCGTGCACCAGCGCCAGGATCAAAATCGCGACACTGCCGATCCCCCAGGAAATGATCGCGGCGGGCCCAGCCACTCCCAGCGCCTTCTGCGCGCCGAACAGCCAACCAGATCCGATGATCGACCCCTCCGACGCCCAGATCAGCCCGATGAAGCCGACCTCACGCCGCAAACCGGGCCTACCGTCGCGCGTGGCGGGTGTCACTCCGGATACGCCCATGGCCCACACACCTTTCATCCCAGGTGGAGGTACATCCCGAATCGTATCTCCGGGGCAAGGGAAGATGCGCGCCTGAGCCGCTCCGAGTGGTCGTCGACAGAACCGAATTACACGACCACTGACACCGGCTTGGTGAGAGAAAGTCTGTGTGTGCCGACCCGGTGACGCGAATGGCCGTCGTGCGTGTCGCCACGGGCATCGCATGCGTCATCGCGTTGTCATGGAATGCAACGTCACACGAAGAAGTCGAGTACTCATTGTCCGGAGCCGAAGCTATAAAGGTGGTGGCCGACGACCCGGCCGGGGAGCCGGCCCCTCTGACGCGCCCCGGCCGCACGCTCCGCAGGCCGCAGCTGACGGATGGGCAACGCGCTGCCATTCGCCGGGCGGGGCCCGCCCTGATGCTCTTCGCCGCTGTACGACTCACCGGCGTAGCGATGCTGACAGGCTGGGCCCTGCGCATCGGGCGTCACCCGAGCACAGTGCTGGGCCTGGAGTGGGACAGCAAGTGGTACTGGCGTATTGCCGAGCACGGTTACGGCGTCGTTCGCGTGCACGGCAGTCACGGGAGCATCCACGACGACCGGGCGTTCTTCCCGCTGTATCCGGCCATGATCCACGCCTTCGACGCCATCGTGCCGGTGGGCAAGATCGACGCCGCGCTGCTCATCGCCTGGACCGGTGCCCTGGCCGCCGCCTGGGGCGTCTTCGCTGTGGGCGACCTGCTGTACGGACGCCGCGTGGGGACCGCTCTCGCAGTCCTGTGGGCTGTGCTGCCGCACGCGGTCGTGCTGACCGTGGCCTACACCGAACCGGTGATGACTGCTTTCGCGGCCTGGGCCTTGTACGCCGTGCTCACCGGCAGACGACTGACCGCCGGTGGTCTGGCCGCGCTGGCCGGCCTGTGCCGTCCCAATGGTCTTGCCGTCGCCGCGGCTGTCGTGACCGCGCTCACGATCGATGCCCGCCAGAGGTGCCGCGCGGGCCGAATGGTGGGAGCGCGAACCTGGGCGGCCGCTCTGTTGGCACCGGCCGGCTGGGTGGGCTATGTCGTCTGGGTCGCCGTGGACAAGGGTGCCCCGACCGGCTACCTACAAGCGCAGGCCACCTGGGGTTCGCGCTTCGACTTCGGCCACTACACCGCCCGCATTCTGCATCACCTCATTGTGCACCAGGGCAATTTCGCCAACTATCTCGCCGCTGCGATCAGCCTGGCCGCCTTGGTGCTGCTCGTTCTGTGCGTACTCGCCGGTCAGCCACTGCCTCTGCTCGTCTACAACGCTGTCCTCCTGGTCATGGCACTGGGCACCGCCCACTACTTCCCCAGCCGGCCACGCTTGCTTCTGCCCGCCTTCCCCATTCTGCTCCCTCTGGCCGTTCCCCTGGCCCGAGCACGTCTGCGGACCGCGATGGTCCTGCTGAGCGCCACCGCTGGCTTCTCCCTGCTGTGCGGTGTGTACCTGTTCGGCATCGCCAGCACAGCGCCGTGAGCCAGGCCCCGGCCGGTGACCGCGGTCGGTCCGCTGGGGACTCCCTTCACCGGACCCATCGAGAAGACCGCGCACTCTCAACCTGCACGTGCAGTGGGGACGAAGCGCGATTCGCCATCCGTGCCGTGCTCCGACTGTCGCGCTTTCCTGTCTGAAGGCTGTGTCAAATCATGCGGGATCGTGTGGGATGAGCGTGCCATCGATGACGTCTCCCGCGTGCTACGAGCCCTCATGGCACGACGTGCTATCGCGGGAGTCGTGGGGTTCGCCGAGGAGGTCGAGCCGGGACTGTTCCTCTTCGACCGCTCAGTCCGCTGACAAACCGCCGGGCTGGTAGTGCTCCAACTCGCCGGCGTTCCGGCGTTCGGCTTTTCGCCGGGAGACGTTCCGCCCATGAAGCCGCCCTACAGGTTGTAGGTTACGGGAGCCGACTCCGCCTTGGATGTGGAGGAACTCCGGCGGCGCCGGAAGGCGGGCAGTGGAGGCGGGGTGAGGAAGCCCTCGGCGCGGGCGCTGGCCAGGCCGATGCGGGGGATGTCGCTGCTCTTGGCGAACAGCAGGAAGCGGGGCTCCCACACGGGCCGGTACTTGGCGTTGGCGCGGTAGAGGGACTCGATCTGCCACCAGCGTGAGAAGAAGGTGAGCATGGAGCGCCACAGTCGCAGCATGGGGCCGGCGCCGAGGCGTGCGCCGCGTTCGAAGACCGAGCGGAACATGGCGAAGTTGAGAGACACCTGCCGTACGTCCAACTCCTCAGCCCGCAGTAGGAGTTCGACGACCATGAACTCGATCAGGCCGTTTTCGCAGGCGCGTGTCCGGCGCATCAGGTCCAGGGAGAGGCCGTGCCCGCCCCAGGGGACGAAGCTGAGCAGGGCGTGCGGTTCGCCGTCGGCGTCGCGGCATTCCAGCATCACGCAGCGGCCGTCGCCTGGGTCGCCGAGTCGTCCCAGTGCCATGGAGAAGCCGCGTTCGGTCGGCCCGTCGCGCCAGTGGTCGGCCTTGTCGATCAGCTGTGCCATCTCGTCGTCCGGGATGTCCTCGTGGCGTCGGATGTGCGCTGTGTACCCAGCCCGGCGCACCCGGTTGTGGGACTGCCGTACGATCCGCATGGCGCGTCCTTCGAGGGTGAAGTCGGCGATCTCCACGATGGCCTCATCGCCCAGTTCCAGGGCGTCCAGCCCGTGCCGGGCGTAGATGATGCCGGCCTCCTCGCTCGCCCCCATCACCGCCGGGGTCCAGGCGTGCAGGCTGGCCTCTTCCAGCCACGCGTCGATGGCGCCGGGCCAGGCTTCGGGGTCGCCGATGGGGTCGCCGGAGGCGAGGCTGACGCCACCGACCACCATGTAGGTGACGGCCGCTTTGCCGCTGGGGGAGAAGATGGCGGTCTTGTCGCGGCGCAGGGCGAAGTAGCCGAGCGAGTCCCGTTCGCCGTGCCGGGCCAGCAGATCGCGCAGCCGCTGTTCGTCGTCGTCACTGAGCAGGGATCGGCCGTGCGGGGCACGGAAACAGGCGTACAGGACGACCAGGAAGGTTGCGGCGATCAGGATGTTGATGAGGACGTCCACCCAGCGCGGTGCGTGCACGGCATCGAAGCGGTCGGCGAGCGGGCCGACGCTGATGCCACGCAGCAGCGTGTAGGCGATCTCGTCGGTCAGCGTGGCGCCCGGCAGCTTGTTGGTGACGGCGACCAGCAGTGTGCCGACCGTGCCGCTGATGAGGACGCCGCCCGCTCCGGCGGCGAGGGCCAGTTTCGGGTTGGAGCGGTCTCCGACGGCCCTGAACTCTCCGCGCCCGACGAGCAGTGCGGCCACGAACAGGCCGGTGAGCAGCAGGGAGCCCCAGTTGGTGACGTGCGTGCGGTACGCCTCCTGGGTCATGGCGAGCGTGTAGAGCGTGAACAGTCCGCCGGCCAGAAACAGGTTGAAGATCCACGCAGCTCGTTTGCGGCGCCGCATCACCACCGCGAGGAAGAATGCCAGGGCCGCCGAAATGAGCCCGGCGGTGGCCAGATACGGGGTGAAGTACTCGCCGACGTTGTGCTCTTGCACCTCGGCGCGGAACGGCACGGAGACCACCGCGGCCAGGTTGAGCACGGCGAGTAGCCGCAGGTACCAGACCGTGGCGGAGGCCGCCCCCTGGCGTAGCTGCGGGCGTAGGCGCGATGGCGCGGTCGGGGAAGGAACGCCGTCCCGGGACGGCGTGGGGTGCCGAAGGTGCAAGGCTGACAGGTGTGCGGGCACCGGGAAGGCTCACCTCGAAGGGACGCCGGGGTCGCCGGCGTGGACGGGAACGGAACAGGGGCTGGATCAGGCAGGCACGACTCGGGGACGGCGGGGGATCATCGCGCGTCGGCAAGTTCGGGTACGAGGATCCGACGCAAGACCTGGCTGCTCATTCGGTGGCGCACCGTAGGGTACCTGGGGTTCCCCGGCGCCGAGGTCGTCGACAGCGGGCTGGCTCAGCTTGCGCTTTATCCGTCTTGCTGGAACGTCGACTCGAACATGATCACCCGGATGAGGATGCGCCGGACGTGAGGGCGGCCTTCGTCCGATCCTGTGCTCCGACCAAGGTGCAACGCGAGGGCGACCTGCCGGTCGGATCGGATCCGATCGCACTAGCGCGGGCCCTCCTGGCCGCGCAACAAGGGATCGTGTTCATGGGCCGGACCCGCTTGGACACGGCCACACTCACTGCCACGGCACGATCACTCGCGACTCAACTCCTACCGGACCACTCCCGCGACTGAGGTGTGCGATCCGGATCGTGGAGGCGCGCAGCTGGAGTCCGGCCTGGTAGCTCTCGGGGGTCTTGTCGCCGGCCACGGCGCCAGGACGGGTGCACGGGCGGCCCCAGCACGAGCACGAACCGAGGGCTGTCCGCCGCCTGCCCGGCGGTCAAAGCGATTACTCCGGCGTAAGGACCTCTGCCCCCATACCCTCCGTCCCGTCCGGCACCAGCCGCATCCCACTGCACCCGGCCCGACCACCACCTTCTCCGGCTCCGGCTCCGGCTCCGGCTCCGGCTCCACAATGCGCGACGACTGCCGGCCGCCGTCGGCCGCCTCGGCCCACTGTCCGAACACCACCTCGGCGGCCTCCAGCCGGGCCACCTCGGCATCGATCCCGGCCAACTCCTTCTCGTCGCCGTGTTCCTCTTCCTCACCCAGAAGCACGACCTCGGCCTCGACGTCCTCAGCGACATCGGCTCCGACCGCCAAGCAGTACGGTCTCGCCTTCGACCTCCCGACGACCTCGCCGCCGTCTACGACAAGCTCGGCTTCGACCTCCAGCGCGTCAACGACGGCCACCCGCGCACCCTTCGCTGACCGGCTCCTGGCCAGCACGCCGCTGCACTCGACGTCCGGAAAGCTGACCACTTCGGAACTGATCTCCGAGAGTGAGATGCGGCGGGATGTCGTGTACCGGCACACCGACCTCATCCGGGGCTGCCAAGCCCGTGTGACGGCCCAGGACTCCACCCCGACCGCGATACAGGAACTCGCTGATGAAAACCGGCAGCTCAAGACCGAGATCGACGAACTGAGCTGCGAGCTCCGCCGGGAACAGGCCAGCGATAAGACGATGCGGATGATCATCACGGAGCTCTCCCTCGAGTTGGAGCAAGCCAAGGGCCGAACTCGAGGGCCTGGTGGAGTGGCTCGGCACCGACCTCCTGCTGTGAGACGTTGGGGAGGGGCACGCTCCCTGTGCGAAACTCGGCAAGCTGACGCGCGACATGCGGCCTGCCTGGTGAACCGAGGGTGGCAGCACACCGAGAGGCCAGGCGCTGATGCCGCGCCTTTTTGTTCCGAAGTCCCGTTCGCCCGTGATCGCCATCACGGGCGTTCTTGCTGTTCAGCGCCTCTCCGTCACCCAGGGCCAGAAGGGCCCCCAGGCGGAGAACATCCGCCCCGCCTGATCGGTGCGGCTCCAGCAAGGCCCGGCAGCCCGGCTTCGGGACGCCGGGCCTTGCCACTCCTGCGACTGGCTGACGAGCCACGGTCGGCTCGGCAATCCGGCGCCGGTGCGGGCGGTGGAGCCGGAGGCGCGGTGGATGCCGTCAGCTCAGGCCGAGATCGGCCAGCGCTGTGGTCCAGTCGGACTTGATGTGGGTACGGGCCTGGGACAGGGTGATGGTGCCCGCACACACCGCCTTCTTGAGCTTGGTCTCCACCGTGTCCTTGTTGCCCGCGGTCTTTGATCCGGCGTAGGGCTCGGGCCACAGGTTTTGCGCGCTCGTAGGGTCGCCGCCGAGTTCGAGCGGGATGAAGTGGTCCTCCTCGTAGGAGGAGGTGCTGGTGTCGGTGTAGCCGTACTGGACGATCTGCACCTTCTTCAGGGCGGTGGTGTACGAGCTGGGGGGGCGGACCGTCGCGGTCCAGCCGGAGACGCAGATCGTGGTGTCGATGGTGGACTGGGTCACGTCCGAGTTGTAGACGCCGGGCTGGCAGCTGGGGTCGGGCAGAGGCAGGTATGCCTGGCTGCAGGTCACGGCGTGGGCGCTGCCGGTGCTGAAGAAGAGTCCGGCGGCGGTGAGGGCGAAGGTGGTCATGGCGGCGCAAGCGGAACGCTGTATTCGGGGCATGAGGAGGTTCCCGACGGTTGGCCCGGTGGAGGGGTCCGGGCGGTTGTGTGCATGACAGCACCGTCAGGTCTATGCGGGTAGAGTTCTTTGCCTTGCTTGGTCCTGCTTGCCCAACATTTTGACGCGCGCATGCCTGGGAAGTGTCAAGCCGTGGGCGCGATTTGGTATGCGGGGCAGGCCAACACCCGCCTGTAGCAGTCGAGTTGGCGAACCATCAACGTCCTGACGGGCTTCGAACCACACCAAGTCAAGGGCAGGCCCCCCGTGATGTGCCGGCCTGACTCGCCAGGACACCGCTTCAGTGCCGCCAACAGAGCCGTTAGGTCCCGAGCGACCCATCTCGCACCGGCCCCCTGCGCCGACGGGCACGAAGCACCGGACCCCCGCGCCGGTGACTGCGCACCGTTCGGAGTCACGACCTCTTCGCCACTGATGCCCAGGGCCAGGACAGGACGCAGAGGCAGTCCCGAGCCACACCGCCGGTCAGTGGACGATGCGGTAGCGGTGCTCGGGGCGGCCGGTGGCGCCGTAACGGAGTTCGAGGCGGACCATGCCCTCCTTGACGAGGTAGGACAGGTATCGCTGAGCGGTGGCACGGGACACGCCGGTGAGCTCGGCCGCCTCGGCCGCCGACACGGGACCGTGAGCCCTGCGCAGGGCCTGGTGCAGCAGGGTGAGGGTGGGAGCGGAGTGGCCTTTGGCCGGAATGCGGGGTACGGCGGGCGGCCGGGCTGCGCTGAAGAGGGCGTCCACGTCGGCCTGATCGGTTTCGGGGACCGTACCCAGGGCGTCCATACGGTGCTGGAGCTCGCGGTAGGCGGTGAGCCGCTCGGCGAGATCGAGCGCGCCGAAGGGCTTGACCAGGTAGCCGACGGCGCCGAGCTTCATCGCGACCCGCACCGAGGTGATGTCCCGATCGGCGGTGATCATGATGGCGTCGGGGCGGTCGCCGCCCTCGTCCCCGCTGAGCTGCCTTAGCACGTCGAGTCCGCTGCCGTCCGGCAGGAAGACGTCGAGCAGCAGCAGGTCAGGGTGGAGGGTGCGCACCGCGGTCAGCGCCTCGGCCACGGTCGCCGTCTGGCCGACCACCTCGAAGTCCTTGACGCGGGACACGTAGTCGCAGTGGATGCGGCTCACCCGGAAGTCGTCTTCCACCACCAGAGCCCGGATCACCATCGACCGCCTCCCTCGGTACCGGCCGGCACCGGCGGAGCCGTCGTGAACAGAGCATCCTGCCGGGCGGGATCGGTGTCGGGCACCGGCAACGTCATGGTGAAGACCGCACCCGGACCCTCGCTCACCGTGATCGTTCCGCCGTGCCGCTGCACCAGCCGGTGAACGAGGGCCAGGCCCAGGCCGCGACGGGCGGTGCCCCGTTCCGGACGGGTCGACCAGCCGTCCTCGAAGATCGACTCGGCGGTGCCCGCCGGGATGCCCGGACCGGTGTCAGCCACCTGCACCCGCACCACGTCGACGGCTTCGATCAGCGACAGGCGCACCTCGGGACCGCCCGGCCGGGCCGGGCCGGTCGCGGACGCGTCGATCGCGTTGTCCAGCAGGTTGCCGACGATGGTCAGCAGCCGGCGCAGGTGCGGCGGTTCCGCGCTGAGGGCGGAGTCGTCGCTGAGGACGATCCGCACCCCACGCTCCGCGGCCACCGTCGTCTTGGCGACGATCAGTCCCACGAGCAACGGATGGCCGATCCGTTCCCGTACGGATTCGGTCAGCGCCTGCTCGGCGCCGGCCGTCTCGACGGCGAATTCGTAGGCGGCGTCGTGGTCGCCGATGTCCAGCAGCCCGGCCACGGTGTGCATGCGGTTGGTGAACTCGTGTTGCTGGGCACGCAGCGCGTCGGTCAATCCGCGCACCGAGTGCAGTTCGCGCAGCAGCCCGATCAGCTCGGTGCGGTCGCGCACGGTGACCACGGCGCCCAGTTCACGGCCGTGCAGGGCCACCGGCATCCGGTTGACGGCGAGGCAGTGGTCGTCGGTGAGCACGCTGATGTCGCCGCCCGCCAGGGTGCCGTCCAGGGCGCGGCGCAGTCGCCCGTCCGGCAGTACCTCCTCCAGCGTGCTGCCGAGCGCGGTGCCGAGGCCGAGCAGGTTGCGGGCCTCGTCGTTGACCACCGTGATCCTGCCGTCCGGGTCGAAGGCGATGACGCCCTCGCGGATGCCGTGCAGCATCGCTTCCCGGTCCTGGAGCAACCCGGCGATCTCCTCCAGTTCCAGCCCGAACGTCGTCCGCTTGAGCCGCCTGGCCAGCAGGAACGCGGCCGTCGAGCCGAGCGCGACGGCGATGGCGCTGTACAGGCCGAAGGTGGGCAGCTCGCGCCACAGTTCGCCCAGCACGTAGTGCTCGGGGATGCCCGCGGACACCTCGCCGACCAGGGTGCCGCTGGGCCCGTAGAGCGGAGCCTTGCCGTTGGCGGAACGCCCGGTCACGCCCTGGTCGGTGCCGACGTGCGCCTTGCCGTCCAGCACCACGATCTGATCGCCCGTCGGTTCGCCGATCAGTGCCGGGTCGGGGTGGGAGTGGCGGACGCCGCGCAGGTCGAGCACGACGACGTACGACGCGCCTGACGCCCTGCGGATGCGTTGGGCCACGCTCTGCACCACGTCGCCGCCGCCTCCGTACTCCATGGCCCGCTGGATCTGGGGGTCGGCGGCCGTGGTCTGGGCGATGTCCAGCGCCCGCTGCTCGTAGGCCCGGTCGATCTCGCCCCGCTGCGCGAAGGCGAACAGCACGAAACCGATCAACCCGGTGAGAGCCAGGATGAACAGCTGGTTGGCCAGGATCCGCGCGGAGAGCCGCCCCTTCCCGCCGCGGCCGATCGGGATACGGATGGGTGTCACGGATGTCTCTTGCCTGTCGTACGGCTACCGGGCGCGGCCCCTGCGCCGTACCCGTGGTGGCGTGATTGTGCTCCCGTCACTCCCATTCTGCCCACCCCCAGCGGCTGAGCAGAACGCGCAAAACCCCGGTTAACACGGCTAACGCGAGATACGGCTGAAACAGCGACGTAATACTCGACGCCCTCTAGCGTCTGCCTTCCTCGACCTCCGAGGTCAGGAAGGAGACAGCCTCAATGGCTTCGCGAAACGATGCAGCGGTGAGCCCGGTCGCCGAGAGGACCGGCCAGGACAGCGCGCGAGTCGAGATTTCCGGACTCACCAAACGATTTCTGACTCCTGCGGGTGAGGTGTTCACGGCGCTGCAGGACGTGTCGTTCACCGTGGAGCCCGGCCAGTTCTGCGCGGTGGTGGGTCCCACCGGCTGCGGCAAGTCGACGACGCTGAGCCTGGTGTCCGGACTCGACCGGCCCAGCGAGGGATCGGTCAGGGTCGGCGGCCGTGAGGTGGACGGTGTCACCGACGGCGTCAGCTTCATGTTCCAGGCTGACGCGCTGCTGCCGTGGAAGACCGTCCTGGGCAACGTGCTGATGGGCCCGATCTTCCGCGGTGTGCCCAAGCAGAAGGCGCAGACTTCGGCGCGCGACTGGCTGCGCCGGGTGGGTCTGGCCGGGTTCGAGGACCGTTACCCGCACCAGCTCTCCGGCGGTATGCGCAAGCGCGTGGCGATGGCCGCGGCGCTGATCAACGAACCTCGCATCCTGATCATGGACGAGCCGTTCGGTGCCCTGGACGTGCAGACCAAGGCGATCATGTCGACCGAGCTGCTCGGCCTGTGGGAGCAGATCCGGCCGTCGGTCATCTTCATCACCCACGACCTCGACGAGGCCGTCGCGCTCGCGGACCGGGTCGTCGTCATGACGTCCGGCCCCGGGTCGGTCAAAGCGGTCTTCGACATCGACCTGCCGCGCCCGCGCGGCGCGGTCCAAGAGATCCGTTTCCAGCCCCGCTTCATCGAACTCCAGCACCAGATCTGGGATTCGCTGCGCGAGGAGGTGGAGCGTGCCTACGCACGCACCGCAGGAGGTAAGGCATGAGCAGCACGACGTCCGCCGTTTCCCCCGCTCCGGCCAGGGGCAGCGCCCAGGTCACGGCCGCGGCCGCCGCCAAGCGCGCCGTCCGGCGCCGCATCGCCCTGGTGTGGGTAGGCCGCATCGGCCTGGCCGTCTTCGTCCTCGGCGGCTGGCAGGCGTTCACCACCTGGGGGATCGTCGACCCGTTCTTCTTCGGGCAGCCCTCCGGCATCGCCAAGCGGCTGGTCGACCTCTTCCGGCACGGCACCGAGTTCGGATCCTTCTACGCCAACGTCTGGACAACGATCCAGGAGGCGCTCGTCGGCTTCGCCCTCGGGTCCGTCACCGGCGTGGTCTTCGGAGTCGCGCTCGGGCAGAGCCGCTTCCTCGCCGACGTGCTCGGCCCCTACATCAAGATGGTCAACGCGATCCCACGGATCGTCCTCGGCTCGATCTTCATCGTCGCGTTCGGCATCGGCGTGCTGCCGAAGATCCTGCTCGCCGCGGTGCTGGTGTTCTTCATCGTCTTCTTCAACGCCTTCCAGGGCGTCCGAGAGGTCGACCGCAACATCCTCGCCAACGCCAAGGTGCTCGGCGCCTCGCAGCTGCAGATCATCCGGCACGTCATCGTGCCGTCCGCGCTCACCTGGATCATCGCCAGCCTGCACAGCGCCTTCGGCTTCGCCATCGTCGGCGCGCTGGTCGGCGAGGTGCTCGGCGCCCAGAGCGGGCTGGGCCTGGTCATCAAGACCGCGCAGAACAACTTCGACCCCAACGGCGTGTTCGCGACGATGCTCGTCATCTCCGTCATCGTGCTCGGCGCCGAGTGGCTGATCGGCAAGCTCGAACACCGGCTGCTGTCCTGGCGACCGCCGGCCCCCTCTGAGGCATCGAACGCCCTCTGACCCCGTCCCTCACCCTCCTCGCTTTCCCTCCTCTCCCCTGTTCCACCTCAGAAAAGGAATGTGGCCAGCCATGTCCAGACGACCCGTCGCCGTCGCCGCGTCCGTCCTCACCGTCCTCGTCCTCGGTGCGGTCAGCGCCTGCTCCGGCAGTTCCAGCAGCACCACCGCCAGCAGCGGTTCGGGGAGCACGCCGACCGTGAAGATCATGGTGGGCGGCCTCGACAAGCAGATCTACCTGCCCTACCAACTGGCCCAGAACCTCGGCTTCTACAAGAAGTACGGCGTCAACGTCCAGCTGAGCACCGAGCAGGACGGCGGTGTCGGCGCCGAGGAGGCCATGGCCTCGGGGCAGGTGGACATGGCGGGCGCCTGGTACAACCACACCATCGAGTTCCAGGCCAAGGGCAAGGCGGTGGAAGACGTCGTCCAGCTGTCCGGTGCGCCCGGTGAGCGCGAGATGTGCACCAAGAAGTCGGGTGTCACCTCGGGCGCCGATTTCAAGGGCAAGACCCTCGGCGTCACCGACCTGGGGTCGGGCACCGACACGCTCACCCAGTTCCTGGCCGCCAAGCACGGCGTCAAGACCAGCCAGTTCCACCGGATCGCGGTCGGCGCGGGCTCCACGGCCATCGCCGCGCTGCAGAAGGGCAAGGTCGGCTGTGTCATGACGACGCAGCCGACGGTCGCCGCGATCCAGAAGAAGGGCGTCGGTGCCTCCGCGATCGACCTCGCCACCACACAGGGCGCCACGGCGGCGATGGGCGGCGCCTATCCCGCCGCGAGCGTGCTCGCCCGAACCGACTGGGTGAACTCGCACAAGGACACGGTGCAGAAGGTCGTCGACGCGCTCGTCGCCACCATGCACTGGATCAACACCCACACCGCGGCCGACATCGCGAACAAGCTGCCGGCGTCGTTCGTGTCGAACCAGCTGGTGACCAAGGCCGACTACATCGCCGCCCTGACCGAGGACAAGGGCCAGTTCCTTCCCGACGGTCTCATGCCGGCCGGCGGTCCCAAGACCTCCCTGGCGACGGAGAAGCTGGTCGGCAACGTGAAGGGATCGGTGGACCTCAGCAAGACGTTCACCAATGACTTCGCCGTCCAGGCCAACAAGACCGAGGGCTTCAAGACGACCACGACCCCCGCCGGACCGAACGGCTGAGCCCGCTCCATGCCCGAGGCCGCCCAGCCGATTGCCAGTTGGGCGGCCATCCGGCTTTCCCGACCGAAAGGGTCAGCGGACCGGCTTGGTGCCGCCGGTGTAGACGACGCCGTACTGCGCGACTCCGAAGAGGTCCGGGACGCGGGCGTCGCCGGGCTTGACGTAGAAGTAGTCGGCTGCGGCCTTGCCCGCGTCGACCTGCTTGAGCCCGCTGTGGGTGCAGGGCTCGGGCGCGGCGTTGACGTCGGTGCCGGTGCCGTTCTGGGCGAGCAGGTAAGCGTCGTCGTCCACCGCGTGCGTCACCAGGTCGGCGGCGCCGGGGTGGAGCTTCTTCCAGGCTGCGTTGAGGCCGTCCAGCAGGGGGCCGTCGTCGACGCCACCCGTTCCCAGGACGACTATTTCCTGATGATGACCCCGCTGTGGCTGGCCGCCACCGCGACGGTCCCCTCCTCCGCCGTGGCGCATGCCTGGCAGCCACGTCTACGCCGCCTCACCGGCCGCGCCGCGAAGGCCGCTGTGGCGACGGCGCTGGTGGCCCCCGCACTGCTGTGCGCCTGTATCGCCGCCGCCAGCCCGCCGCCCCTGCGTATGACGCTCACCCCTCACCTCACCGGCCGGTCCCACCCCTGCGTCACCTCCGTAACGGTCCGCGCGGCCAACACCACCGGCACCGCCCTCATTCCCCACTTCGCCAGCCGTCTCGGCCAGGGCGCCTCCAACTGGTGGACCATCACCTCGGGGCCGCCACCCTCGCCCCGCACAGCACGGCCGTGTACGTCGTACGACCGGCCGGCGCCACCGCGCACTGCCCGGCACGCAGCGGCGTATGTACCTCATCGGCGTGACCGGAACACCCATGACGATCAGCACCGCACCATCGAGGCCACCGCGTAGGCGCGAGCCGGTGCGGGGCGGCCGAACGAGCAACTCGTCCCCGGCCGGGGACGCGGCAATTCACATACGGCTGCCGTGGCGGTGACAGCGCGCACGATCGCCGGGGCCCGTCCCGTCCGCCGGAGTCCTGGTCGAGCACCGGGCTCACAACGGTTCCGGTCTCTGGCGGACCGGACTCAAAAGACCGGCCACCGCTACTGGGCACGACGCCAGAGTCAACCCGCCGGACGGGACGCCCTCCGCACCGCTCACGGCGACTGGCCGACGGCGCCCTCCGGCCGGGTGACGTCCTTTCTCGTGACGGCCAAGCGCACCGGACCCGCACACCCGAACCGGTCGATCTGTCCGCCGAGTGCCCCAGCCGCGGCGCGCCAGGTCGCCGGAGGCTACGACGGAGACAGGGCGCGGCGCCGCCGCTCCTGATGATGGGCGTACCCCGTCAGGCCGAGCAGGACCGTCAGGAGTACGGCCGACGAGACCGCCGTGCCGAGGTCGAGGCCGCCCTTGGCGGTCGGCTTGGTGAGGAAGTCGCCGACGGTGGCGCCGAGGGGGCGGGTCAGCACGAAGGCGATCCAGAACAGCAGCACGTTCGGCACCGCGGGCGCCTTCACCAAGGCCAGCAGCACCAGCAGGGCGCCGGTCACCAGGGCGGCCCCGCCCACGTAGCCGAGGCCCGAGCTGTCGGAGAGGAAGTCGCCCATGGAGGTGCCGAGGGTGTTGGAGACGAGGATCGCCGACCAGAAAAGCGCCTCTCCGCGGAAACTGACGATGCCACGGATGACGAACGTCATCCCGGTCTGTTTCCACGCGGCGAAGATGACGACCAGGATCGAGATCAGGATCGCCGCGCCGGTCGGGTAGCCGAGGCCGAGGCCCTGTGGTCCCCAGCCCAGTGAAGTGGCGCGGTGCGCAAGGTACTTGCTGCTGGCGTCGCGGTTCATGAAGTCGGACGTCGTGGTGCCGGCCGTACTGGTCGACAGGATGACCGTCCAGTAGAAGAACGGGTTGTAGCGCCTTGAGTGAAGCTGCACGACGAGGGTCACCACGAAGATCAGGAACAGGACGATCGTGGTGAGGAAGTAGCCGAGTTTCAGGGTCTGGGCGAAGAGGTCGCCGGCTGTCTCGCCCAGGGTCGTCGCCGCGATCTTCATGATCCAGAAGGCGAGGGTGACCTCGGGCAGCTTCTTCACCACCGACTTGGCCGTGGCCACGGTCGGCCGGCGCGTACCGGCGACGTCGGTGTCGGTGAGGTCTTCCGGAATCTCCAAGGTGACGGACACTCCTGATTCAGTGGGGGGTATGGACGGGCGCCCGTTCCCGTGAAGGAAGCAGGCGCCCTGTTGACGCATGGTCCGGCCGCGGAAAACGGCCGTGATGTCCGACTCTGTCGATCAATTCCTGAACGCTTCCTGAACGCCTCCCCCGCCGTTCAGGCCGCCTGTCCCGCGAGGGGCTCGCGATCGATGACGTCCTTGCGGGTCACCGTCAGGTACAGCACCATGCCGAGGATGACCGCCGGGAAGAGCCCGCTCGTGACGACGGTGCCGAGGCCGTCGGCACCTCGGCCCACCCCAGCAGCCTGCCCCGCATCACCACCCTGCGGGGCACGGCTACCGGCTCGACCGCTGACCCGCCACGCCACGCCACGCCACGCCACGCCACGCCACGCCAATAGAAGGCCGCTGGGACCGGGGTGCCGTACTCGTCGAGGTCGAAGTGATGGGCACGAGGAAGGCGAATGCTCGTTGGCGAGCCTCGGTTCGGGGCCAGTCTCGACACTCCACCCGCCGCAAACCTGTCGGTCCCGCTTCGGCGGTGCCGCCGTACGAGGCCTCTCCATCCCGCCCGCGTCCCACTACGTTCGGATCCTCAACGGACGCTCCGGTAGCGGTGTTCGGGGCGGCCGGTGGTTCCGTAACGGAGTTCGGGCCGCACCATGCCCTCCCGTACGAGGGAGGAGAGGTACCGCTGGGCCGCGGACAGGGCGTCGGGGCCTTGCGGAGGACCTGGTGCAGGGGAGCGAGGGTCGGTCCGGAGTGCCCCTTGGACGGGACCTGGGGGACCACTGGCGGCCGGGCGGCGCTGAAGAGGGCGTCCACATCGGCCTGGTCGAGCCGGGGAGCCTTGCCCAAGGCGCCCACACGATACTGGAGTTCGCGGTAGGCGGTGAGCCGTTCGGTCAGTTCGGCGGAGCCGAACGGCTTGACCAGGTAGCCCACGGCGCCGAGCTTCATGGCGGTCCGTACCGAGGTGATGTTCCGGTCGGCGGTGATCATGATGACGTCGGGGCGGGCGCCGCCCTCGTCCGAGCTGAGCAAGCATGACGCCGCCGAGCCGACGGACAGGTAAGGGCGCACAAGCCCGGGAACGCCTCTTACTCGCCGATCGTCTACAGTGCGACGAACGTCTACACCCTTGTAGTCATTCGTATCCGCCCGTTCACCTACGTCAGGTGGTCCAAGGGAAAGGGGCGCTGTCAGCGGATGGGCGCTCTCCTTGGGACACGGCACCACGGTGACTCTGGCGCGCTCCACGCGGAGCGATGCCGCAGCGACTCGTCGCCGGCCGCCTCGCGGCGTGTCCGTGGGCCATGGCCCACTGGCCGCCCGAATCACTCATCTCGGACACGACCCGCCCGGCGGGAGCACCTAAGGGAGACCATGCGTCACAAGATATTGGTCGTTGAGGACGATCACGTGCTGCTGGACGTGCTGCGCCGTGGGCTGTACGAGGAGGGCTTCGAGCCCGTCCTCGCCGCCGACGGTGCCACCGCCCTGCGACTGGCCACCGGCGACATCGCGGCGGTTGTCCTGGACATCGGGCTGCCCGACGCGGACGGTCGGGACGTGTGCCAGGCACTGCGCACCAACGGCTTCCTGGCCCCGGTCATCTTCCTGACCGCCCGGCAACAGCTCGCGGACCGGCTGTCGGGGTTCTCGGCAGGCGGTGACGACTACCTGGCCAAGCCCTTCCATCTGGCCGAACTCACCGCCCGGCTGCGTGCGTCCGTGAAGCGGGTTGCGCCGGCCGCGGCGATCGGGGTCGGGGACCTGATTCTGGACGCGGTCGGCCACCGCGTCACCGTGCACGGCACGGCCGTCGCCCTGTCCCCCACGGAGTTCCGGCTGCTGGCCACACTCGTGGCCGCGGGCGGGAGCGTCGTTCGGCGCAGCGAACTGGTCGCGGCGGGCTGGCCGGAGGGTGCCCAGGTCAGTGACAACACACTGGACCAGTACCTGACCCGGCTGCGGCGGAAGCTGCGTGAGGCCGGCAGCGCGCTGACCATCGGCACGGCGCGCGGGATCGGACACCGCCTTTCATGAAGCGCCTTGTCCTCGATCAGCTTGGAGGAACAGCGGGCGGCCGAAGCCATTGAGACGCCGGCTTCGACCGCCCACGTGAGTCCGCGGACATGCCCGGGCTGACACAGATGGCCGCCTGCACTGGCCATAGCTCGTCGGCGTGTGCCGAGGCGGCGCGGTTCTCGGCGCGGCCCCGCACGCTCGACCCGTCGCCGGGCGCAGGGGGTCTGTCAGCCCATGTCCGTCAGGAGGGCGTTCAGTTCCTTCTCCTGCTGCGCAGGCGTCATCGGCGGATTCGAGTGGTCGATGCCGAAGGTCTTGAGCACCTTGTCCATCTGGGCGTCGATGGAGGTCCAGCCGGTGTTGTCCAGCGGCTGCAGCGACGCCTGGTCGGCGTCCCACAGGTCACGCAGCGACTGGGCGGCCGTGTGCGCTCCCTTCGCGTTCCCCGAGCGTGCGTCCTTGAGCGAGGTGGAGGCGAGGTTCTTCAGCGCGGCGACCTTGGCGGGCGGGAACTTCTTCACCGCCTGGCCGGGAGCCATCTGGACGGCGGAGGTGTTGTCGGCCTCCGGCGCCGGGCCGGTGTGCGGCTGGCTGTGGGCCCAGATCAGCAGGCCCATGGTGGCGGCGGCGAGCAGTCCGAAGCCGGCCAGACCGACGCGCTCCTTTCGCAGGTCGCCGGTGGCGTGGGTGGCGTGGGCGGCCTCGTAGGTCTCGGTCACGTCCGAGCGTGTCACCGTCAGGTAGACCACGGTGGCCAGGATCAGGCCGAGGAAGATCAGGCTGGTGGTGAAGGTGCCCAGCGCGAGGCCGGTCGGCTCGCCCGGCTGAGCGACCTTCGGGGAGGCGAGCCAGTCGCCGATGTTCGCGCCCAGCGGGCGGGTCAGGATGTAGGCGAGCCAGAAGGACAGCACCGGGTTCGCGCCGAACTTCCACAGCAGCGTGATCGCCGCGATGAGGCCCAGCGGCAGCATCACCGAGGCGCCCGGGCTCCAGCCGGTGAGCTCCAGGGTCCAGTCCCCGGTCGCGGTGCCGAGGGCGAAGGTGACGAGAACCGCGAGCCAGTAGAACGACTCACGCGGAAGCGTCATGACCGAGTGGATCGAGAGGGTGCGCTCGCGCAGCCACCACACGCCGAAGACCACGGCGAGCAGAACCGAGAACACGGCGGAGCTGATCCACAGCGGCACATTGAGCTGGTCGGTGAGGATGTCGGTGTACAGGGTGCCCGTGACACTGACAACGACCACGGTCAGCCAGTACGGGAACGGGACGTACCGCTTGAGCCGCATCTGGACGGCCAGGACCACGACGAACACCGCGGTGAAGATCCAGGCCGTGTTCACCAGGCCGACGCCCAGCTTCATGTTGATCCAGTCGGCGAAGCTCTCACCGACGGTGGTGCACAGGATCTTGATCACCCAGAACCAGATGGTGACCTCGGGGACCTTGTTGAGCATGAGGCGCCCGCTGCGTGGGCGTGCTTCCGTTGTCGTCGTCATGCAGGGAGGTTTACGGAGGGAACCTGCAAGCAACCTGACTACGTGGCCGCCTTCGCGGCCGGGAGGGTCACCTGGACGTGACCGCGGCCGTCCGCGATCGCCCGGACCTCCACACCGGCCGAGGCAGCGATACGCCGGACCACCGGCAGCCCCAGCCCGTACCCGCCGCCGCCGGTCACGCCCGCTTCGAAGACCCGGTCGACCTCAGCGGGATCGAACCCTGGGCCGTCGTCCAGGACATCCACCACGATGGCCTCGCCCTGGCTGCGCGCGGTGATCCACACACGGGACTTCGCATGCCGCAGGCTGTTCTCCAGCAGAGGTGACAGCAGCGACACAGCGACGTCGGGCGCCAAAGCCACCTCGACCTTCGCCGGGAAGGCGACCTCGACCGCGCGGCTGCCGATCGCCTGCCGCGCGGCGGAGCGCAGATCACACCGGGTCCCCTCCTCCGTCCGTGCGCGCGCTGCGCGCAAGATCGTCGTGATCGCCGCATTGAGGCGGTCGACCTCGCTCAGCACCACCTCCGGCACCACCGGCTCGCCGGACAGCTGCGCCAGCTGCGCCTCGCCCCGCAGGACCGTGAGCGGTGTCCGCAGCTCGTGGGCGATCTCGTCGGTGAGCCGGCGCTCGTCCGCCAGCGCGTTGTCAACCCGCTCCAGGAGGCGATCCAGGGTCTGTCCCAGTTCCCCGAACTCGTCACGGGGGGCTCCGAGGTTGAAACGGCGCCCGGGCTCGTGATGGCCCCAGTCGTCGGCGAGGGCGGCCATCTCGTGCACGACGCGAAGCGCGCGGTGCACCACGAGGTGCGCGACACCGCCGGCGAGGAGGATCGTAAGGCCGCCCAGAATCAGCGACAAGGTCAGGCTGCGCTGCTCGGACGTCTCGTAGGGCGTGAGGTCCACTCGGACGATCACCATGACGTGGTGGCCCTCGGCCCGAACCGGCCGCGCGAACAGGAGGTAGTCGCCGACGGTCGCGGTCCGCGAGCGCCCCGAGTCCGCCAACTCCTCGACGCGCCCGACCACGCTCGGCGGAACGTCCCCGTCGACAAGACGGCCATCGGCATACACCCAGGCGACCTCGTCCAGCGCCTCGCTGCTGTTCTCCGTGAGCACGACACGGCCGCCCTTGGCGCTGACGTTCGCCGCGACCGCCTCGGCGCGCGTACGGGCCAGATCGTGCGCGTCGGCATCCGTCACCCTGCTCAGCAGCACGTGCGAAACCACCACCAGGATCGCGACCACTGCGGTGGCGATCAGCACGGTGAGCGCGACGACGCTTCGGCGGAATCCCGTCACTGCCATCGGTAGCCCACGCCGCGGACGGTCGCCAGCCGCTCGGCCACACCCAGCGGACCGAGCTTGGTCCGCAGCCGGCGCACATAAGAGTCGAGGGTGTTGTCGCTGACCTGGGCCCCGTGCGGCCAGCCGGCGGCGACGAGGGCGTGGCGGCGTACCGCGTCGCCCCGCGAGGCGATCAGGCGGCCCAGTAGCCGGAACTCGGTCGGGGTCAGGCTCATGCTCACCGCATCGTAGGTCACCACGTGCTTCGCCGGATCGAGGACGACCTCGTGCGGTGCGGACGCCACGGTGGCCCGGCGCAGCAGCGCCCGGACACGGACCAGCAGTTCCGGGATGTCGAAGGGTTTGGTCATGTAGTCGTCGGCGCCGGCCTCGAAGCCGCCCACCTTGTGATGCAGGCCGTCCAAGGCGGTGAGCATCAACACCGGCACGTCAACGCCGCGAGCACGCAGGGCCAGGCAGACATCGCGACCGTCGGCGTCCGGCAACCCGAGATCCAGGACGACCAGCTGGGGCGCCGGTGCAAGCTGCCGTAGCAGGCTGTCGGCCGTGGCGGCGACGGAGACGGTGTGGCCGTCGTGCTCCAGGGCGCGCTTGAGGATGCCGCGGACCGCCGCGTCGTCTTCGCACACCATGATGAAAGCCACGTGCTGACCCTAGATACTCGCGTTCCAGTTCTCCATCTGCCCCGATCAGCCACGCGACGCTCGGGCACGACCTGCCGAGCCGCAGTGGGGGCTGCCGCGGGAGGACCACCATGGGACATGGACCCTATGCAGGAGTACATCGACGCGATTCCGCCGGGTCACCGCCCGCTCTTCGCCCGGGTGAGCGCAGACCGCACATCGCGGCCCGCACACGGGCCGGACGTCCTGCCGACGATTCTCCACACCCCGGGCTGGACCGCCGATCCCACCCTCACTTCAGCCTCCCATTGTGCACATTATTTGTAGACCTTTATGTCATGGAGACCCTCCCGCTTGGAGAACTGAACCACCATCCGTCGAAAGTCACAGCGAGGGTTCGTGCAGGTGAGACACTCGTCGTCACTGAGCAGGTGGCGGCGACCGCCGACGGCTTCCGCCCACCCCTCGGCAGCAACCGTCTGTGATCACCGGACCCCGCGGGGCAGGTCTCCGGCCCGCCCCACCGACCACGTTCGGGGCGATTCTCTGGGGAGAATCTGGGGAGAATGAGCGGCTCTGGGGAGCGGGTGGGGAGAATCGACTGCGCAACCGAGCACGGGCGTGAAAGGCCCAGTCCGCTTCGGCCGGACATCCGATCGAGGATGCCGCTGTGCCGCAGTACCTGTAGACAGCTCCGCACATACGATGCCTGGCCGTCCATCTCCTCCCCGAACAGCACCGCGCCGTCGAACCCATTCGAGCGGCGGACCGTGTCGATCGGCCGCCCAGGGACTCCCAGGCGGCCGATCCGGTGTCGGGACGTCGAGGCGGTCAGTTGAAGCCGACGCTCCACCTCTGGGCGATCGTGGTATTGCAGGACCAGAGCTGAACCGCCAGGTTCGAGGCACCCGAGCCATCTGGCTCGTCAATGCAGAAGTTGTGTTCTGCGAAGTGCACATGCGTGCTCAGCCGGACGTCGACATTGGGCAGCGAGTGCGTGGACGTCCACTCCGCGTTGCTGACCGTGGTGCCGCCACTGACCGCACACTCGTCGAGCCAGAGCGGCGTCCCGTTCACGGGTTTGTCGTCGGTGAAGATGCACAGGCCCAGCGTGTTGGCGAACCGGTAGTGGTTGCCGCCCATGTCCAGCCTGAGCCAGCCCTGGGCGCTGCTGCCGTCGCACGGCATCTGGATGATGGGTGAGCCGAATGCCTGCTCTCGTGGCTGGAGGCACATCGGGGGCGTGTGGAAGTTGTTGCGGATCTCGTGGAACTCGCCGGGGGCGAGCGGCGTGACGGACCCCGCGTTCGCCACCCCACCCCAGGCGATCGTGCCGGCCACGGCCAACAGGGCTGCCGCGAACGCTCTGAACAAGGTTCTCGCGAATGTGGACACTCGGTTTCCCGTCCTTACGATAGAAAGCGGCTCCGTCGCAGGACCGGCGTGGGAAGGGCGGAGACCCTCGGCGCAGCGAGCCGAACTCTTCCCCCCGAACCCGCGGGGCGACAGCGGGCCGCAAACGCCCACCGCCCAACTCCCCCATGGCACCGGCCTGTGAGCAGTCAGGCTGACACCCCGGGAGTCGCGCGTCTCGCCCTGTTCCGTTCAGCGGACCGGCACACCGCGAGCCGTCCTGTCCAGCTTGGCGCCCAACTCCGTGGCCACGCTGGAAATCCGGGCCCTCCTCGGCGTCGGCGGTTTCCGGGCCGACGCGGCCGGCGTCACCAACTGCCCGCGATCATGGCTACTGCTCCGGGAACGGTTCAAAGGGTGCATGACCCGTGACGCTATGCTCACGCGGTGGACGGCCATTCCCGTCACGCCGTCGTCCGGAGTGCCGGAGGACGGGAGATCAAGCCGGTCCTGTCGAGCGCGGGGCCAGAGGAGGCGATGGAGTGCGGCAGGCAGGTGTGCTCGATGTCGGGTGCCACAGTGCTCTGCTGACGGTCGTGCGGCAGCGCCCGGGCGTGTTGCTGGAGCCGGTGTTCTCCCGCAAGGTGAGGCTGAGGCTGCACGAGACCCTCGACCACAAGGGCCGGCTGGACCGGGCCGGTGTGGAGAGCGTCGAGCGGGCAGTGGCCGAGACCGTCGCCGCGAATCCGCGTCCGCGTGGCCCGGAGGTGTTCGCGTTCGCCACCTCCGTCATCCGGGACGCGCCCAACCGCGACGCGATCATCGCGAGTGTGGCGCGCACCACGGGTACCCGTCTGCGCGTGCTGAGCGGTGAGGAAGAGGCGCGGCTGGCCTACGTGGCAGCCCGCCGGTGGGCGGGTCCGGAGGCCGGCCCACTGCTTGTCCTGGACATCGGCGGCGGCACCCTGGAGATCGCCTCCGGCACTGGGGACCAGCCCCACACGGTGTACTCGCTGCCGCTGGGCGCGCGCAGGATCACCCGGGACTGGCTGCCCGGCAACACCGCACCGTCCCCACGCCGCCTGGCCGAGATCCAAAAGTACCTGCGCCAGTTCCTGGAAGCCGTTCCCGACCTGCCGCGGGCCGAGCCGGGCGGGCGGGTACTGGCCTGCTCCAAAACCTTCGAACAGCTCGCCCGGCTCGCCGCGGCCCGGAGCAAGGCACCGCGAGCCGGACGACAGCTGGCCCTGCCCCAACTGCGTGCTTCGGTCGGCCTGTTGGCCGGGGCGAAGCCGTCCCGCCGCGGCAAACTGCCAGGCATCTCCCGCCACCGAGCAGAACAGTCCCTGGCCGGAGCCTTGATCGCTCAAACCCTCATGGAAGCCTGCGGGACCAAGCGCGTCGAGATCTGCCCCTGGTCCACCCGGGAAGGACTCCTGCTGGAACATCTCGGCATGCCCCACACCACGGCGGACCGCTCCCGCCTCGCGGGCTGAACCCCCACGCTCCGCTCCACGAGCATCGCCCCATCCCCTTCCTTCGTAGAGACATCGCCGCCGCCCACGACCGTGGCCGCGACCTCACGGGGGAGCGGCTGACGCTGGCGACCGCGAGCCACTGGGGCGAACCCCTTCACCCTGCTCCGGTCCGTACGGTGCTCGACGAACACGGCCTCCCCGCAGGCCAGTTGGAGTGCCCGCCCGCCGGACCTGCCCCTCGATCCGGTGGAGGCGGACCCGTACCCGGCGGCGGGCGGAACAGGACGATCCCACGGCAGCCGCCGCATAAGGGAAGTCCTGACGGCCCTTGCCGGGCCGCGTGGTGGGCGTGGCCCGGTGCGGGCGGGCGGCCCGACGGCGCCGAGAGGCAGCCTCGCGGGGCCGCTCCTATGCTGGTGGTGGTGACCGCACCCGGCCGCCGGCGGGCAACAAGCCCCGGCCGGACCGCGCCCCGTGACGCGGTCGTGGCGTGCGGCGCACCCCCGCTCACATGGGAGCAAGCCCATGACACACCCGTGCAACCGACTGCGCAGGGGGGCCGTCGTCGCGACCGCGGTGGGGGCGCTGGTGGTTCCGGCCGCGGGCGCGAGCGCCGCGGCGCTGCCGTCCGCCGCCCCGGTCCTCCCCGCCGCCACCGACCCGCCCTCCCCGTCGTCTTCCGGGGGCGCCGTCCGTGACCTGACTCCCAGCCTGCAACGGCAGATCGACGCCGCCGTGCAGCACGTCATGAAACAGGCGGACGTGCCCGGCGTGAACGTCGGCATCTGGACCCCGGACAAGGGGCAGTACGTCAAGTCCTTCGGGGTCGCCGACAGGAGCAGCGGCAAGAAGATGTCGAGCGACCTGTACCTGCGGATCGGCAGCGAGACCAAGACCTTCACCGTCACGGCGCTGCTGGAACTCGTCGACCAGGGCAAGATCGGCCTCGACGACACGATCGGCACGTACATCCACGGCGTCCCGAACGGCGACAAGATCACCCTGCGCCAGCTGGCCGGCATGCGCAGCGGGCTGTTCAACTACTCGCAGGACGAGGGCTTCTTCAAGGCGTTCACCTCCGATCCGAGGCGGCCCTTCACCCCGCAGGAACTGCTCCACTACTCCTTCAAGCACCCCGTGCTCTTCCAGCCCGGCAAGAAGTTCTACTACTGCAACACCAACCTGATCCTGCTCGGCCTGGTCGTGGAGAAGATCTCCGGGCGGCAACTGCGGGACTACATCCACGACACGGTCCTCCAGCCGGCCGGCCTGGACCACACCGTGTTCCCCCAGGGCGCCGAGTTCCCGTCCCCGCACGCGCAGGGCTACACGGACCAGACCGCGAACGGCAAGGTCGCGACCACCGCCGACTGGAACCCCTCCTGGGGCTGGGCGGCCGGCGCGATGATCTCCCGGCTGCAGGACCTGCGGGTGTGGGCGCGCACCGTGGCCACCGGCCGACTGCCGGACGGCAAGCGGCTGATCAGCGCCGCCACCCAGAAGCAGCGCCTGACCACACCCCCGACCACCATCCCGGGCGCCGGGTACGGTCTCGGCATCTTCAACGTGCAGGGCTGGATCGGCCACAACGGCTCGCTGCCGGGCTACGAGTCGCTGACCATCTACCTCCCGTCGGCGCGGACCACCCTGGTCGTCATGCTGAACACCGACATCAACTACAAGAAGACGACGGAGCCCAGCACGCTCTTCGGCGACGCCATCACGAAGATCATCTCGCCGGACCACGTCTTCAACCTGCCCGCCGAACCGGCGGCCAGGTGAGGGTGGTTGGCGGTTCGGTCACAACGACGTCCGACGGGTGTGGCGAGCGCGAGTCCGTACCTGATCGTCAAACGACGGGACGGGCTGTGGACCAGGCAGTACCCCCCGCGTCCACGGCATGCCCGACGAACATGGCCCAGGCGTCCCGGCCGACAGCCAGCCCGGGACGGGCAGTGTTCTTGGAGTCGCGGACATGGACAGCCAGAGGGGAGGTGGCTACCTCAACACACTGCCCACCCTCGCCGCTGCTACTCGCGGGACGCCGTCGCCTACGGCGTCTCCTCGTGTGTGCGTCGGATCTGGGCGGATCGGGATCGTCCGGGCAGCGTTGGCCGCATGAACAGCGAGCATCCACCCACTGCCACGGCGCCGAACGCGTCGCGTGAGGCGGCGGAAGTGGGCAACACGTCGGTCGAGTTCACCATGCGGTTCAGCTCGACCCCTCGCGGCGCCCGCCTGGCCCGGCGCCTGGTCGCGGCCCGGCTCGACGCGTGGGGGCATCCCTCCACGTCCGCCGTGAACGAGACGTTGACCCTCATCACGGCCGCACTGACCGCCGACGCGGTACGCCACGGCCAGGTGCCCGGACGGGACTTCGAGGTGCGGCTCGCCGGCACCGGCCGCGCACTGCGCGTAGAGGTGTCGGACACCCGCGCGGAACGCGTGCCGTCGCTCTCCCCCGACGAACGGCCCCGCGCCGCCGAGTCCGGCCGGGGCCTGCTGCTGGTCGACGCACTGGCCGACGAGTGGGGGACCACGCCGCGTGTGAACGCGCCCGGGAAGACGCTGTGGGCGGCGCTGGCGCTGACGTGACCGCGCGCCACCCACTGCACGGGGCCCGCCCCCGACTCGGCCGGCGTCAGCCCCGTCGCAGCGTGTCCACCAACGGGCCGGCCGTGTGCGTCGCGCCAACTACTTTTTCCTGAAAGGTAGTTGGCCGACGGTGCGGTTACCTCCGTGGCGTCGGGTGGGCGGCGTCCGTTTCTACGTCGACCATTCCGGCGGTGAGTGTCGCCCCGTCCTGTGGGTCGATGAGGAGGAACGAGCCGGTCCGTCGGTTCTCGACGTAGTCGTCGACCGCGAGCGGCTCGGCGGTGCGGATCCGCACGCCGCCGATGTCGTTGGCGGAGAGGCCGTCCTGGCACGGGAGGCGGCTGCCGCTGGTGACGTCGATGCGGTAGTCGATGCGTTCCACCACCGCCGGGACCGTCCTGGTGGTGTGCTTGAGGAGCACGCGCTGCCGCTCGTGCAGCGGGCGGTCGTCGAGGTGGCACACGGTGGCGGACAGGCGCCGCAGCACCTGCGGGGCGCTGTTCGCGGTCAGGGTGTCGCCCCGGGAGATGTCGAGGTCGTCGGCGAGCCGGACGGCGACCGACTGCGGTGCCCAGACCGTGTCGGTCTCCCTGCCGAGCACGCTGAGGCCGACGACCGTGCTGCTCGCCCCGGCCGGTTGCACGACGACGCGGTCGCCGACCTTGAGCAGACCGGACGCGAGTTGTCCGGCGAGCCAGCGTTCCACCGGCTGCCGGTCGCCCGAGGGGCGCCGGATCACGTACTGCACCGGCAGCCGCAGCGGCTTCCCGATGGGGTCGGCTCCGAGGGGCACGGTCTCCAGGTGCGAGAGAAGAGTGGCGCCGCCGTACCAGTCCATGGTGGCCGACGGTTCGACCACGTTGTCGCCGGCCAACGCGGACATCGGGATGGCGGTGGCGCCGGTGATGCCCAACTCGCCCGCCCGCTCGGCGAACTCGGCCGCGATCTCGTCGAAGGCGGACCGCTGGTAGCCGACGGTGTCCATCTTGTTGACGGCCAGCACGACGTGCGGCACCCGGAGCAGGGCCGCGATCGCGCTGTGCCTCATGGTCTGCGCGACCACGCCCTTGCCCGCGTCGACCAGGATCACCGCCAGGTCGGCGGTGGAGGCGCCGGTCACCATGTTGCGCGTGTACTGGACGTGACCCGGTGTGTCCCCGAGGATGAACCGGCGCCTGGGCGTCGCGAAGTAGCGGTAGGCCACGTCGATGGTGATGCCCTGCTCCCGCTCCGCCCGCAGGCCGTCGGTGAGCAGAGCCAGGTCGGGGCCGTCCTGCCCGCGCCTGCGGGACACCTCCTCGATGGCCGCCGCCTGGTCGGCGAGGACGGACTTGGTGTCGTACAGCAGCCGTCCGACCAGGGTGGATTTGCCGTCGTCGACCGACCCGCAGGTGGCCAGCCGCAGCAGGCCACCCGGGAGCAGGCCGGTGGTGCGCGTCTGATCTGCCGCTTCCGCTACGCCTGTTGACATCTTTAGAAATACCCTTCTCGCTTGCGGTCCTCCATGGCTGCCTCGGACATCCGGTCGTCGGCCCTGCTCGCGCCACGCTCGGTCACCCGGCTCGCGGAGATCTCCACGATCACCTCGTCCACCGTCGAGGCGGACGAGTCGACCGCGCCGGTGCAGGACATGTCACCGACGGTGCGGTACCGGACCCGGCGCTCCGTCACGGACTCCTCGTCCCGGGGGCCGCCCCAGTCGCCGGGCGCCAGCCACATGCCGTCGCGCCGGAACACCTCGCGCCAGTGCGCGAAATAGATCTCCGGCAGTTCGATGCCCTCGTGCTCGATGTACTGCCAGACGTCCAGTTCGGTCCAGTTGGACAGCGGGAAGACGCGGAAGTGCTCACCGGGCTGGTGGTGACCGTTGTAGAGCTGCCACAGCTCGGGCCGCTGTCTGCGCGGCTCCCAGGCGCCGAACTCGTCCCGCAGGCTGAACACCCGTTCCTTGGCGCGCGCCTTCTCCTCGTCGCGCCGGCCGCCGCCGAACACCGCGCCGAAGCGGCCGTCGCGGACGGCGTCCAGCAGCGGCAGGGTCTGGAGCGGATTGCGGGTGCCGTCCGGCCGCTCGCGGAGCGTTCCGTCGTCGATGTACGCCTGCACGGACGCCACGTCGAGCCGGAGGCCGTACTTCTCCACGATCCGGTCGCGGTAGGCGATCACCTCGGGGAAGTTGTGACCGGTGTCGACGTGCAGCAGGGAGAACGGCAGTGGTGCCGGGGCGAACGCCTTCAGCGCCACGTGCAGCATGACGATCGAGTCCTTGCCGCCGGAGAACAGCAGCGCCGGCCGGTCGAACTCCCCCGCCACCTCGCGGAAGATGTGGGCCGCCTCGGCCTCCAGCGTGTCGAGGTGCGTCAGCGGCAGCACCGGGTCCACCGGCAGGCCGAGGTGTCCGGGACGGGCGGCGGGCACGGCCCGCGCACGGGCGATCACGCCAGACCCCGGGCCGTGAGCAGCGCGCGGACCTGCCGGACCGACTCGTCGACCGTCCGGTGCTGCGTGTCGACACGCAGATCGGGGTCGACCGGCGCCTCGTAGGGGTCGTCGGCGCCGGTGAGACCGCTGAGTTCACCGGCCGCCTGCCTGGCGTAGAGGCTCTTGACGTCCCGGTCGGCGCAGACCTCCACCGGAGTCGCCACGTGCACCTCGACGTAGGGGACGCCGCGCGCCGCGTGCAGATCACGGACCGCGGCGCGGGACAGCGCGTAGGGGGCGATGACCGGTACGAGCACCGTGACGCCGTGCTCCGCGAGGAGGCCGGCCACGTAACCGATCCGCCGCACGTTGATGTCCCTGTCCTCCTTGGAGAAGCCCAGTTCCGCGGAGAGGGCGGCCCTGACCTCGTCACCGTCGAGCACCTGTACTCGGGGGTGTCCGCCGGAGCGCAGGCGCTCGGCGAGGCCGACCGCGATGGTGGTCTTGCCCGCGCTCGGCAGCCCGGTCAGCCAGACCGTGCCGCCCTGCCACGGGGCTGGAGTGCCATTCGGTTCACTCATGTACGGATCTCCCTTTCGCGTGGGCTGTGGGTCGGCGCCCCCGCGCGGGAGACGCGCACCGTGGGGTGCCCGCTCCCGTGCGTGCTCGACTGACGGGTTCGGGGGTGCGGCCGTCCGACCTGCGTATCGGTGGCGGCCCCGCCGGTGAACACCGCGCGTACGGCGCCGAGTCGGGGCGCGTTCACAGGGGGTGGAGGCCGGGGAAGGTCAGGCCGAGGGTCTCGGGTCGGCCCGTGCGGATGTTGAGGCACTGCACGGCGTTGCCGGCGCCGCCTTTGACGAGGTTGTCCAGGGCGGCGATCGTGGTCAGGCGGCCGGTCGCCTCGTCGAGGGCGTAGCCGACGTCGCAGTAGTTGGACCCCAGGAGGATCTTCGGGTCCGGGTAGCGGAAGATGCCGCGCTGGTGGGCGACGACGCGGACGAAGGGTTCGTCGGCGTACTGCTCGCGGAAGGCCCGGCGCACGGTCTGCTTGTCGACGCCGGGGCGCAGGGTGGCGTGGCAGATGGTCTGGACCCCGCGGACCGCTTCGACGCCGGTGGCGGTCATCGCGGCGGGCAGCCCCAGATGCCGGGAGATCTCCGCTTCGTGCCGGTGGCCGGTGGGCGCGAACACCCGCATGGCGCCGCTGCGTTCGGCGTGCAGGTTGGCCGGCCCGGCGGTGACACCCGAACCGCTGGAACCGGTACGGGCGTCGAACTGGGCCCCTCGTTCGAGATCGATCAGATCGCGGGCCACCAGCGGGTACAGGGCGAGCACACCGGCCGCGGCCATGCAGCCGGGGACACTGATCAGGTCCGCGGAGCTCAGGCTCTCGCGGTGCAGTTCGGGAAGGCCGGGCACGAACTCGTCCAGCAGCTGCGGCGCTCGGTGCTCCTCTCCGTAGTAACGCTGGAAGACCTCGGTGTCGTCGAGCCGGAAGTCCCCGGTCAGATCGATGACCAGTTTGGACCGCTCGGTCCAGTGATCGATCTGGGTCATCGCCACCCGGTGCGGCAACGCCAGGAACACCGCGTCGCACTCCTCGACCTCGTCGGCCGAGCAGAACGACAGATCGGTGGCGGACCGCAGATTCGGATGCACACCGTCGACCCGTTTGCCCGGGAAGCGGGACGAGACCGCGCCCACCACCTCGACCTCGGGATGGCCCAGCAAAAGCCTCAGCAACTCCCCGCCGATATATCCGGCCGCACCGGCCACCGCCACCCGGATCACGGGCACACCCCCCGCACCGAAACACTCCGACCCACCACTACGACTCCTTTCGGTCCGAACCGACCACCCGTGTGAAAAGAAACTACGAACCCGTCCGCCCGACCCGCGTCCGCGACCAACGCATTCCGTGGGACGCGCCGGACTGACTTTCCGGCCGCCGCGGCTGCGCATTCCGGTTACTCGACGCGAGCGGACCCCGCTCATTTCCTGCGGGAGGCGGAATGCCATTACCGCAAGGTGTGCACGTGCTCCGTCGCGGTGGACGGATTACCCGGCCAGATCCGCAACTCGCGCAGATCCGGGCGCATTACCACTGCCGCGACCGTCCGCTCACGTCGGATATCGCCGTTGTCCGGCACGAAGACGGGTGGCGTCGAGAGGAGCCGGTGATGACCCGCGGTGTCGTCCGCGTCCGGGATGCCCGCCTCCCGGACCACCGCCATGCGTCGCCTGGACGAGTTCTTGGCGAAGATGTTGATCTCGTCCAGCTCGGCGAACTTCTCGTCCAGGAAGTGGTTGGTGTGCACCAGGTCGGCACCTTCGAGAACGCTTCGTTCCGAGCCCAGGGTTTCCACACACACGGCCCGCTCCTCGCCGCAGACCATGAACGATCGTGAGGTGGCGAGCGGGAGTTCACACAGTGTCTCCACTGCCTCGTCGACACTGCCGGCGTGGTCCAGCGCGTGCCGGATCGCCAGGTACGGGGGCACGCCCGGCTCCCACTCACCGCCGAGAACGAGGTTGATCCCGATGGCGATTCCGGCGTCGTTGACACCGAGGTAGCCCAGGAGACCGCCGAAGCTGAGCACCAGGGAACGGTGGCGCGGTCCGGTGACCGCCAGGAGGGCGATCTGGTCGTCGAGGTCGCCGTTCAGGTCGACGGTCTGTGCCAGCACCGGCCCGCTCCGGACCGAGGCGTAGGTGGTGCAGTCCCCGCCGGTGACCCGGCTGTACCCGAGTACTTCGCGGCGCAGCTGCAACAGCCAGGCCGCGTCGCGCTCGATGCCGGCGCCGGCGGCGAGGCCGTCGATCTCGTCGGCGAGGTCGGGCAACGCGCCGGCCGTGACCTCCCGGTGGGCGGCGATGCCCGGTCGCAGCGAGTCGAGGTCCACCGGCCGGTCGCTGAGGTGGCCGAGGCGGGCGAGCGAGTCGTCGAGGAAGCCGTGGAGGCGCCCGGCCAGCGCGCGTCCGTGGGTGAACCCGCGGTCGTACGGGAGGCCGGACAGCTCGACGAGCGGCACGCTGTTCACGCGCTCGGGTTGACGGCCCGGCCGAGCCGGCCGAGCTGGTCCTGGACCGAGGGCCATTCGGCGCGGAGGACCGAATAGTAGACGGCGTCCCGCCTCCTGCCTTCGGGCATGGGGTTGAAGCTGCGGAGAACGCCTTCTTCGTACGCGCCCGTCTTGCGCAGTCCGGCGCGCGCCTGAGCGTTGAGGATGTCGGTCTTGAATTCGACCCGTTCAGCGCCCATGACGTCGAACGCGTGCCGCAGAAGCAGGTATTTGGCCCACCTGTTGATGCCCTTCCCCTGGAAGTTGACACCGAGCCATGACCATCCGATCTCAAGGCGCCCGTCGGCTTCGGCGAGATTGCCGTAGCTGGAGCTTCCGGCGACCTCTCCGGAGCCCTTGTCGACGATGACGTAGACCGCGCGTTTTCCGCTGTCCTGGTCGGCGAGCATGGCGTCGAAGAACGCGTCGAAATCGGCGTCGGTCTCGACACGGGAGACGAAATACGTCCAGATGCGCTCGTCGAAGGCGATTCGGCGCAGGGGTTCACGGTCGCTCTCCGAAACGGGATGGAGTTCGACGTGCTCGTTCTGGAGAAGCGTGGAAGCGCTCCGGTTCCAGGCGGTGCGGCTCAAGAGTCTCAACCCTTCGGGGAGGCGAGGGCGGCGTGCGGCCGGAGGGCGTCGACGACATTGCCGAGGGTACGCATGTGGGCGAGGTCGTCCTCGGTGAACGTGTCGAGACCGACCTCGGCCGCTTTGCACAGGGAGGTCAGGAACAGCACCTTGTTGAGGGAGGTGATCCCGTAGGTCTGGACGAGGTCCTCGTGGGGGTCGAGGGACCCGGGGTCGGGGTGGTCGCGGAGGACCTTGGAGAGTTGTTCGCGGGCCAGGGTGTCGAGGTCAGTGGGCATGGATACCTGCCTTCGGATGGTCGATACGGTCGCGGTAGCGGTCCGCTATGCGCTTGCGGATCGGTTTGAACTGGGAGGTGAGCAGCCCGTTGTCGACGGTGAACGGCTCGTCGGCGACCACCACCCGGGAGATGCGCTCGTCGGCTTCGGACGCGGCGTTGACCACGTCGAGCGCCTCGACGATCGCGGAGGTGTCGACCGGGCCGGGGTGCGGGGAGACGACGGCGACCAGGCCGGCCGGGCTGGGCCAGTAGAGGACGCATTCGGCCACCGCGCCGGTGTCACGGAACCGGGTCTCGACGGGCCTGACGATGATCTTCTTGCCGTTGTCGAGGACGATGACGTCGTCGGCGCGCCCGAGGATGTACAGGAATCCGTCGTCGTCCAGGCGGCCGAGGTCGCCGGTACGGACCACACCGCCGGGCCGGAACATGCGGTCGCTGTCACCGGGAGCGGCGTAGGTGTAGGCGGTGTTGACCGGGTGGTCGCTGCGGACACAGACCACGCCTTCGTCGTCGATGACGACCTCCTTGCCGGGGAGCGGCCGGCCCACGCTGCCCTCCCGGTGGGCGCCGGGGTGGTTCTTGGTGGTGATGCAGGTTTCGTTGAGGCCGTAGCCCTCGTAGAGGGTGAGCCCGGCTTCGCCGTAGAACCTGAGTGTCGCGGGGTCGGCGGGGGCCGAGCCCGTCCACAGGTAGCGGATGCGGTCACCGAAGAGTTCGGCGGCTGCCTTGGCCGGTTCGATGCCGTCGGCGAGGCTGCTTTCGAGGTGCCGCTTGGCGGTGTCGAAGAAGGCGGGGACGCCCATGACGACGGTGGGGCGGACGGCCGGCAGTACGGCGAAGACGGACTGGAAGGTCGTGACCGTGAGGTCGTGCCCCCAATACAGCGCCGAGTAGAGCCAGTAGCGCTGTTGGAGCAGCGAGAGGGGCAGAAAGGTGAGGATGTCGTCGCCCGGCCGATGGTCGAACAGGCTCTGTACGGCGTGCAGTGAGGAGTCGATGCTGCCGACGGTGGCCTCAAGTCCCTTGGGCGCTCCGGTGGAGCCGGAGGTGAACTTGACGGTGGTGCACTCCGTGGCGGCCCATCGGTCCGGCTCGAAGGGCTCGGCGGCTTCCTCGGCGTGGCCGGCGACGGTCGAGATCGGCAGGGCGCGGGACGGGGCGTCGTCGGGCAGCGGAACGTCGGTGTAGAGCAGGTCGAGGTGGTAGCGGTCGATCAGTTCGGTGTCGGGAGTGAACTTGCCGGGCTCGAAACCGGCGGTCTGTGCCTTGATCATCAGGGCGGCGAGGTCGAGCAGTATCCATTCGAGACGGTTGGCCGAGAGGATGCCGATGCGGTCGCCCGCGCCGATGCCCCGGCGGCGCAGGGCGCCGGCGACGGCCTTGGCCCGGTCGTGGAACTCGGCCAGCGGCATGGTGGTGCGGTGGCCGAGGCCGGTGACGGTGAGGGCACCGTCGTGGCGTGGCCTGGTGCCGATGATGTGGTTGATGATCGACTGGGTCATTGCTGCTGCCGGTCCCCGGCGCTGAAGAAGCGGGTGTCCGCGAGGGTGCAGCGGCTGCCGGGCTCGACCAGGTCGGCCGTGTCGGGCCAGGTCTCGATCGCCGGGATGCCGAGGGCGGTGGCGAGCGCGGCCGAGAAGCGCGGCATCAGCGGAGCCGAGGCGGTGGCGAGGAGGCGGGCCGCGGCCAGTTCGAGGGCGACGGCGGTACGGGCCTCGGAGCCCCACCGGTCGGTCCGGGCCAGGGCGGACTGCTGACGGGAGAAGGCACGGACGTCGGTGACGATGCCGTCGAGCGCGGTGGCGGCGGACCGCAGCGAGAACCCCTCGGGGTTGAGGGCGGTGGTGATCTCGTCGAGCCGTAGCGACAGACGGGCCAGGAAGGCGGTGTGCTCGCTGGTCCAGGTGCCCGCGTCCGGGGCGACGCCGTCGAACCGGCTGTCGACACGGTCGCCCAGGCCGGTGAGCCACTCCTCCCACTGCCCGACGAGTGTGTCGGCACGGGCGTGGTCGAACTCGGCGCGACGGAAGTCGGTGCGCTCGTCCTCGGGGCGGGTGCGGGAGAGGTAGTAGCGGACGGCGTCGACGGTGTCGGGCGTGAGGATCTCCTTGCCCCAGATCGCGTGCCGTCGGCTGGTGGAGAACTTCTGGCCTTCGAGTGTGTAGAACTCGTTGACGTGGTAGTCGATGTCGGGGTTCCACTCCGGGAACGCCAGTCGGTACAGGACCGGGTAGAGGATCGAGTGGTAGAAGCTGTTGTCGTAGCCGAAGAAGTGCACCAACTTCCAGTCGGATGAGGGCACTTCACTCGACCAGGCCTCCCCCAGGCCGGCGCCGAGCCGTTCGATGCCGTGCAGGAAGCCGTGGCTCATCTCCGGCCACACCCAGATGACCTGGCCGTCCAGGCCGGCCTCGGCCGGCCGCACTCCCCAGTCGGACGGATGAGAGACCGGCAGGTCGAGCGTCTCGCGGGCGAAGACCCGCTGGGCCAGTTCGCGCAGGCGGGCCGGGACCCGGCCGAGCCGGTGGTGGTCGGCGACGGTGTCGGCGAACTCGTGCAGCGGCAGCGTGTAGCGCTCGACGTCGGCGTGCTTGGGTGTGGTGCTGCTGAGGCCGGAAGCCGGATCGACGAGGTCGGCGACGAGGTTGGGCTCGCCGCACTCCTCGCAGATGTTGCCACCGGTCCGGTGCGAACAGGCGGGGCAGGTGCCGCCGACGTTGACCTCGTAGAGGTACGCGCCCGTCTCGGAGTCGAGGAGGGCGGGCGTCGCCTTGGGGCTGACGTGTCCGGAGTCGACGAGCCGGCTGAAGTAGCGCCGGAGGCCCTCGGGGTAGCCCTCGTTCACGCTGGTGACGTAGTACTGGTCGACCTCGATGTCCATCGCCTTGAGGGTCGCGGCGATCTCGGCCGAGTAGTGGGCGGCGACCTCGGCGGGGGTGGAGTCCTCGCGGGCGGCGACGGCCGCGACGTAGCTCTGGAAGTCGTCGCTGCCGGTCAGGTGCCAGGCCCGGTTGCCGTTGAGGCGCTGGTAGCGGACGTAGACGTCCGCGCCGAGGTAGGGGCCGGAGAGGTGACCGAGATGCAGGTCGCCGTTGGGGGTCGGCGGGGTGGAGAACACGAACTGGGGTCGGTCGGTGGGGTGGACCCGGGTGCGCGACAGCGCCGAGGCGCGGGCGCGGGCCGAGTCGCGCCAGTACTGGGTGAAGAAGACCAGGTCCGTCTCACCGGTGTTGGTGATGACGTGCGCTTCGAAGGGCTCGAACAGGACCACGGTGCCGGGCCGCGCCGGGTGGGTGCGACCGTCGACGGTCAGCTCGCCCTCACCGGCGACGATGACGAGGAACTCGGTCTCGTCGTGCCGGTCGCCCAGAGAGGCGACGCCGGGGGCGACCCTGCCCCAGCCGGCACCGACACCGAGGCCCTCGACCGAGGACATGTCGATGCCGAAGGCTTCGGACAGTTCGGATTCGGTGTAGCGGTTGAAGATCATGCCTGCCTCTGTCGTGGCTGGGAGAGGATGCGGGTCGGGGTGGGCTCCAGGGCGGCGACGGCCTCGGCGGCGATGGCGGGGGCGAGCCGGTAGCCGGAGCCGCCGGCGGCTCCGGCGAAGACCAGGCCGGGCCTCAGCTCGGCGACCACGGGTTCGCGGCGGGGGCTGTAGGCGTCGCAGAAGACCCGGCCCGAGTCGCACAGCGCCACCAGGTCAGGGGCGAAGCGGCCCAGGACGGCTCGGGCGTCGTCGAGGTCGGACCGCTCCAGGGCGAGTCCGACGTCGTCGGGGGCGACGTCCCAGCGGTCGCAGGTGTAGCTGAACAGGAAGTGGCCGCGCTCGTGGAGCGGCAGGAGGAAGGCGTCCTCGTCATGGAAGATCGTGAGCGGATCGTCGGGCGCGGGAGACGCCTCGACGTGGGTGGCGACGACCTTCTTGACGCGCAGGCCGAGCGGGGCGACCAGGGCGGCCCAGGCGGGGTGCGCGATCCACGGACCGGGGACCAGGACGACCCGGCGGGCCACCAACTCGCGCCCCCCGCCCAGGCCGAGGCGGTGTTCGCCGTCGGAGGAGACCTCCGTGACCTCGGTTCCCTCCAGCACGCTCGCGCGGTCGCGCAGCCCGGCCAGGACGCGGCCGGCGACTCCTTGGACGTCGGCGTAGTGGCACCCGTCCAGGCGCCACGCACGGGCGCCCGGTGGGGCCGCCCAGCCGCGGGCCGGATCGGCCGGGGCGGTCTCCTCACCGAGTCGCAGATAGGTGGCGGCGACCGCGTCGGCGTCACCGGTGGCGACGACCGTCGCGTCCAACGCCCGTATCGGCAGATCGAGTTCGGCGGCCAGGCGGGCCCAGACGCGGTGGGAGTGCTCGGTCATGGACCTGACGCGCGCGGTCGCGCCGCGCGGGAAGTGGACGCCGGCCGAGCGGCTCGACGCGCCCTGGCCGATCAGCCCGCGTTCCAGGACGGCGATGGTCGCGTAGGGGAAGGCGGCGGCCGCTTCGTGGGCGACGAGGGCACCGACCACTCCGCCGCCGACGACGGCGATGTCTACAGCGTCCACTGAGTCCCCCGCCCGTTCTTGGCCGACCAGTCGATGAAGGACATCGCCAGTTCGGGGGCGCTCTTGCCGCGCAGGCGGTTGGCGATGCGCTGCGCGCGCCAGGCGTTGAGACTCAGGTTCACGTCGGGCAGTCCGCGCTGGCCGCGTACCGCGTTCTGCATGAAGATGTTCCGGTCCGGCGGGCCGTCCCAGCTGATCGAGAAGTCCTCGTCGACCCGGACCTCACCGTTCTCGGTCTCGATGCGGTCCATCAACGGCGCGAGGAAGGTCTTGGGAGCGGGGCGGAAGCCCGTCGCCCAGACCACCGCGTCGACCGGGAGGCACTGGCTCTGGCCCGACTCGTCGTTGTGCCGCAGTGTCACTTCGAAGCTTCCGGCGGCCGTGCGGTCGGCGGCCACCATGGTCCGGTTGGGCAGCAGCCCGAATCGGTGCTCGTCCCGCTCGATGAACTGGAGCCGGTACAGCGCCTGGTAGATCGCCCGGAGGGTCGACTCGGAGATCCCGTCCGAGCTCAGCATGTGGGCCAGGTTCAGCTCGGCGCGCTTGGACTCGGAGAGCCGGTAGAAGTAGTCGGAGTACTCCGGCATGTAGAAGTCGTTGGTGAAGGTCGAGTCGTCGATCGGGAAGTAGTTGCGACGCCTGGAGACCCAGGAGACCCAGGCCGGGCGCTCGGAGTCGCGGCGCGAGATCAGGTCCAGGAACGCCTCGGCCCCCGACTGGCCGCCGCCGACCACGGCGACCCGCTTGCCCGCCAGTTCCCGCGCGTGGCTCAGGTACTGGCTGACGTGGAAGTGGCCCGCGCCCAGATGCGGGACCGCGAAGTCGGGCACCCACGGAACGGTGCCGACGCCCACGGCGATGTTGTCGGCGGTGACCTGGCGGCGATCGGTGGTGACGCGGAAGACGCCGTCGAAGTCGACCCGTTCGACGCTTTCCGAGAAGGCCACGTTCTCGTTGGTCTCGGCCGCCCAGGCGAGGTAGTTGCGGAACTCGTTGCGCGGCACCTCGGCGAACTGGGCGTTGAGGAAGTGATACATCCGGCCGTGCTCGTGCAGATAGGACAGGAACGAGAACCGGTTGGTCGGGTCGGAGAGGCTCACCAGGTCCTTGAAGATCGACACCTGGAGGGTCGCGCCGGTGATCAGCTGGTCGTCGTGCCAGGTGAAGCTCGGCTTGCGGTCGAGGAACAGGTTCGGCTGCTCCGGATCGCCGTGCAGCAGTGCGGCCAGACCCAGGTTGGCTGGGCCCGCGCCGATGCCGACGAGCCGGAAGTGACTGGTCTGCTCGGCGCAACCGGACGCCGTCGTTGGCTTCGGTACAGGTCCCACGTCAAGTCCTTCCTGTGGAGGTGCAGGCTGTCGAGCCCGTGTCATGACGCCTCGGCGCGCTCTGGCGGGCCGCGGGTGTCGCGTCGTGGGCCGGGATCAGTGCTGTCGTTCCTGGTCGGTCGAGCGGAGCGTGCTGGGCAGGCCGGCTCGGGCGAGCCGGTCGAGCCAGCGGCTCGCCTCCTCGGTGTCGGCGGTGGCCCGGTGCGGGCCGGGCGGCAGAGCGCCGGCGAGGACGCGTTCGACGCCGACGGCGACGGTGGTCGAGACGCACCGGGCCATCGCGGTGTCGGTGTCGTCGCCGGTCACGTCGAGCCGATAGCGGCCGGACCAGTGCCGGCCCTCGTGTTCGACCTCCAGGCCGACGGTCAGGACGACACGGTCGCGGTCGGTGTCGGTGGTCGGATACCGCTCGGCCAGTTCACCGGCGAGGGCGTCGAGGCGCACGCGATCGCCGGAGGCGACCGTGTCGAACACGCCCTTCCACGCCGCCCTCCACCCCTGCGGACGGAGGGTGCCGCGGACGAAGGAGTCGGTGCGCCAGCCTTCGGGGAAGCCGTACTGGCCGATGAAGCCGACGCTGTCGCGGTTGGGGTAGCCCTCGAAGACCTCGCCGTCGAGGACGAGTTCCTCGGTGTCCTCCCAGGGCCGCTCGACTTCGCGCACCTGGCCGTCGCGCACGTACCGGGCGGGGGCGGTGAGGGCGGTCAGTACACCGGACGGCGCCCAGCTGAACCGGTAGCGGAACTCGTTCGGTTCGGCGGGGATGCCGCCGCAGTAGGAGGCCAGCGAGACGCGGTCGGCGTGGTCACCGACCGCCTCGCGCGCCCGGGCGACGAGCAGGTGAGTCATGAGGTGGTCGATGCCGGGGTCGAGTCCGGCCTCGGTGAGGACCACCAGGCCCTTCGCCGCCGCCTCGCGCGCCAGTTCCTCGATCTCGGGCGAGGTGTAGCTGGTGCAGGCGAAGTGGGCGCCGGCGTCGAGGGCGGTGCGCGACAGGGCGGAGTGGTGCGCGGCCGGGAGCATGGAGACGAGGACGTCACCGGGACGCAGCGCGGTCGCGAGGTCGTCGCGGTCGAGACCGCGGGCCCGCACCGGGGTGTGCGGGGCGAGAGCCGTCAGGCGGGCCTCGGCGCGTTCACGCGTGCGGCCCCACAGGACGACCTCGGCCACTCGGCCGAGCAGGTCGAGTCCGGTACGGCCGGTCGACAGACCGGTGCCGACCCAGTGGACGGTCCCGGTGGGTGGTACGGGAAGGTCAGACATCACGGAGACTCGTCTCGCTCGGAGCGGTGTGCGGGGCTCGCCGGCCGCGTTCCCAGCGGTCGCCACCGCCGGTCAACTCCCGTGCACACAGCGGCTGTTGGGCGAGAGGTGCGGTCACGTGGTTTCCGTACGGGCCGTGGTCGTTCACAGGGCGTCGGCGATCGTCATCTCGATCACTTCGGACGATCCCTCGTAGATGCGCAGGGAGCGGATCTGGCGGTAGAGCCGCTCCGTCGCGCTGCCGGCGACGAGCCCGGCGGCGCCGAAGATCTGGACGGCGCTGTCGACGATCTCGCCGGCCGCCTCGGTGCCGTAGAGCTTGGCGGTCGAGGAGTGTTTGGCGTGGTCGAGGCCGGCGTCCATCGCCCAGGCGGCGCGGGCGGTCAGCAGCGAGGCGGCGGAGAGTTTCACGTCCATCCCCGCGAGGGAGGACCGGACGAGTTGGAGGTCCGCGAGCCGGCCGCCGTACGCCTTCCGGGTACGGGCATGGTCCAGTGCGAGCCGGAAGGCGCGCCTGGCGAAGCCGATCGCGGCGGCTGCCACGGTCGCCCGAGCCCGTTCGAGTACGTCGAGAGCGACCACGAGACCCTGCCCGCGCTCGCCGAGCACGGCCTCCGGGCCGACACGGAAGTCGGTGAACGTCAGCTCCGCCCACGAGCGGGGCGCGATCGCGTCGATGGGCTCGGCCCGGAAGCCGGGGGCGCCGCAGTCGACGACGAAGGTGGTCAGGCCCAGCGGACCGGGTCCGTCCCCGGTGCGAGCCAGCACGACACACACGTCGGCGATGTCGCCCTGCGCGATCCACGTCTTGGTTCCGTTGAGGACGAACCCGTCCCCGTCGGGGGTCGCTTCGAGTACGACGGCGGCGAGGTCGGAGCCCGCGCCGGACTCGGAGACGGCCAGCGCCCCCGCACTGGTGCCGGCGGCCAGGCCGGGCAGGTAGCGGCGGCGCTGCCGGTCGGTGCCGTGCCGGGTGATCGCGGCGGCCGTGAGCTCCTGGATCGAGTAGGCGAAGTCGGCCAGGTCCTCGTGGTAGGCCAGGGCCTGGCGTCTGAGACACAGGGACCTGATGTCGGAGTCGGGCCGGTCGGGGTCGAGGTGGCGCAACCAGCCGGACCGGCCGAGTTCGGCGAGCACGGCCCGGCCGGCGGCGGCGGGATCGGTGGTGTCCAGGTCCGCCCACGCCTTGGCCCGGTCCGCGCACCACTGCTCGATCTCGTCGGCGAGGGTGCGGTGAGCGGCGTCGAACAGGGGCAGGGCGAGGACGTCGGGGTCGAACACTGCGGAGAGACTCATGGTGATCCTCACTCAGACGGTCAGCTCGGCGACCGGCTCGGGAGCGGACTCAGGCTGATGGACCGGTTCGACCGGGTGCGTGGGGCGGCGGTCGCCACCACTCGGTCACCTTCATGGCGCGGACGCCGGGCTGCCGGGTGCGGGCCGGCCGCCCGGCAGCGACGGCGACCACGAAGGAGACGGGAGCCGACGGCCTGGTGGCGAATGCGCCGGACACATTCCGCCGGGCCCTGGAGTGCGGCTCCGTCAGCAGAATTCCAGGAAGAACATGTCGCGGTATCCTTCGTGCGTCCGCGGGACCAGCTGGACCGGGGAGACGGAATGCAGACAGGTGCGGTCGTCCAGGAAGATGTAGTCCCCTGGATCGGCCAGCGTGTGGGTGAGTATCGACGACTCGGCATTGTCGTAGAGCGTGCTGGCCCCGCCGGCGATGTTCTTCCGGGCGACCAGCATCATGACGATGTGCCGGACGCCGTCCCGGTGAATTCCCTCGGGGGTCGGATTCCCGAGTTCCTTCTCGGTGGCGACGATGCGGTGCTGATGGATGTTGATCCGTCGCACCGGGTCCCCGGTCTCCCCGGCGGGCGCGGTCTCCGCGATGCGCGCGCTGAAGTGGGACAGCATCCGCCGGAACACGGAGGTGTCCAGCAGGGCCGAGTCGATCGGTTCGAAACGGCGGACGATGCCGCCGTTCAGCGGGTTTATCTCCTTGCTCTGGAGAAAGCTGTCCTCGCCGTCCAGCCGGACGGTGTCGTCGTCGAGGTCGTGTGAGATCGCGGAGTACTTACGGCGCCGATAGGTGCCTCCGTCTCCCATGTACGGGTCCAGCGGCAGGCTTTCCCAGAACCGGCTGAACTTCTCCCAGTCGTCGCTGTCCCGGAGCAGGTCGTCACACACATTGCCAAGCGTGAAGTTCGGCTCATCCATTCTTTCGGTCTCCTCTGGACGGGGTCGCGGTGGTCGAACAGTCGAGCGGCTCGGGGTCAGTGGCGGGACTGCTTTCCCGCGGGTTTCCGGCGGTGCTGGTGGACCGGACAGGAATGCGGTCTGCCACGACGAAAAGGATGCTACGGACAGGCCGATACCTGTGCGTCAGTGGAAAGTTCATCCTCGGTGACGCATTGCGCTGAATTCTCTTTCCCGTGGCTGAGTACGCCGCTTACCCCGCCCGGGCCGCCCGTGACGCCGGTCGGGCTCGCTACGCGGGCGGCCTGCGCACGTCGATGAGCGTGGCGAGGTCCGCGAGGTGCGCATCGCCGACCAGCTCGCTTATCTCCACGCTGACCGAGGTCTCCTGGAGGATGCGGAACTGCAGGGCGACGGTCTGAAGCGAGCCGGCGCCGAGTTCGCGCAGGGTCCGCGTACCGGCCACCTCGGACTCGGGCAGCTGAAGGATCTCCTGGACCAGGGCCCGCAGCCACGGCAGCGTGGCGGGGCCGGCGCCGGCGATCCGGTCCTGTCCCGACGCGGCCCTCACCGCGACCGGGCCTGGTCGTCACGGACCGCACTGACCAATGTCTGCATCGCTGTCTCCTTCGTATGTATGCGTTCGCAGCGACCTGATGTGTCGGTAACTGCCGTTCGGCCGGGCCGAGTTCGAGCGGGGCCCGCCCTGGGAACCTGGCGCGGAGCTCACTCGCCCCGCGCCGGGTCGGCCCGCAGCAGGACGCACAGCCGCAGCCCCGAGACGCTCGATGCCAGCAGATAGAGGCCACCCGGGCGGACGTTGCCCGCGGACCACCGGTCGACGAGGTTGATCAGCGGGTCCGCGGCGAAACAGTGCCCGACCCGGGCGATGTTCGCCGTGTCCAACTGGGCCTGACCGAAGCCGGCCTGCACTTCCTTCATCGTGACGATCGGCAGGTAGATGTTGTTGTGCAGCAGGCCGTCGACCGCCTCGACGCCGATGCCGGTCTCGGCGAGGAGCCGCTTGTTGGCGAGTCGGGCCAGGTCGGCGCTGATCTCGTGGCCTGGGCCGAGCGTGGCGGAATCCTGGGCGTGGGCGTCGCCGACCCACTCGTAGGATTCGGGGGCGCCGTCCGACCGTCGCGTGATCAGGCAACTGGCCGCGCCGTCGCTGAACAGTGCGAAGTCGGTGATCCGCGCGGATTCGACGGCCACCCGGTCCGCGGTGATCACCAGTACGTTCCGGTGCCGGCCCCCGGCGACCATCGCGGCGGCGACCCGCAGTCCGGCGAGCAGGTTCGCGCACCGGTTCAGCGTGATCCCGGTGACCGGGACCGAGTCGATCCCCAGGCCGCGCAGGACCGACGCGATCAGCTCCCCGTGCGCGTCGACCTCGGCGGGGAACGCGGTGGAGCACAGGACGAGCGCGTCGACCTCGGCCGGCTCGACGGCTGCCGCGCGCAGCGTCAGGCGGCCGGTCCGGACCGCGAGTGCGGCCGTGTCGAGTTCCGTACGGTGCACCGCGCCCCAGCCCCACAGGGCGGCGTCGGGCACCATCCGCCGCTCCTCGACGAACGCGGCGAATCCCTCGATCCCGGTGTGGTCGACCGAGGTCTCGCCGAGCACATACCTGGGCGCTCGCAGCACGACGCCGGTGGTCTCACCCATCCCCTCTCACCCCAGCCGCCGGCGCAGGAAACCGGCGATCGAGTCCAGTGCGTCCCTGGCGGTGTCGAGTACCGACGCCATGGCCAGGAACCCGTGCGGGAGATCCTGGTAGCGGTGGTACTCCACCGGCACACCCGCCCGTGAGAGCGCGTCCGAGTAGGCTTCGCCCTCGTCGCGCAGCGGGCAGAACTCGGCTGTGATCACCATCGCCGCGGGAAGTCCGCCGTGGTCGGCCGCGTTGAGCGGCGAGGCCAACGGGGAGTCGCCGTCGGCCGGTTCGGCGAGGTAGCGGCTCCAGAACCACGCGGACGAGCGAGCGTTGAAGAACATCGGATCCCGGTTCTCGCGCATGGACTCCGTCTCCGCGGCGCTGTGCACCGGCGGGTAGACGAGCACCTGGGCGGCCAGCGGCGGTCCGTCCTCGTCGCGGGCCATCAGGGTCATCGCCGCGGCCAGGTTCCCGCCGGAGCTGTCCCCCGCGACGCCCATGCGTCCGCTGTCCGCCCCGAGTCGGGAACCGTTGGCCGCCACCCACTTCACGGCGGCGTAGCAGTCGTCGATGGCCGCCGGAAACGGGTGCTCGGGCGCCAGTCGGTACCCCACGGACACGATCACGCAGGGCGTCATGCCGGCCAGCGCACGGCAGATCGCGTCCGACGTGTCCAGGGAGCCGACGACCCAACCGCCGCCGAAGAAGTACATCAGCACGGGCAGCGGGGTGTCGCTGTGCGGGCGGTACACCCTGATCGGCAGGGGACCGGCCGGCCCCGGGATGTCCAGCTCGAACACCTCGTCGGGCTGTTTGATCCAGTCCCAGGTGGTGGCCTCGGTCTCCCGGTCCGCCGCGCGGGCCTCCTCCACCGACATGGTGTAGAGCGGCGTGAACCCGGTCGCCACGCGAAAGTCCCTGACTCCCGCGACCGTTGGGTCAAGCGGCATTCCAACTCCCCCAGTTCTTGGGCACCGACGCTCTGTCCCGGACGCTCATCGGCCGATGAGGTGCTGCTGGGCCGGCGGCCGTACGCGCAGGCCGTGAATGCCGCCGTCCACGGCCAGCACCGTGCCCACCGAGGCGCCCGACAACGGGCTGGCGAGGTAGGCGATAGCGCCCGCGATCTCCTCGGTCGACACCAGGCGGCCCATCGGCAGGGTGTCGACGATCGCCTGGCGTGCGGCCTCCGGGTCCGGTGTCCGGCTGAGCTGCCTGTGCACCCAGGGGGAGTCCGCGGCGCCGGGAGCGACACAGTTGACCCGGATGCCCTCGCGGACGTGGTCCGCCGCCATGGCCAGCGTCAGCGCGTACACCGCGCCCTTGCTGGCGGAGTACAGCGTCCGCCGCTCCAGCCCTGCCCAGGCGACGATCGAGCAGGTGTTGACGATCGCCGCGGCGGGCGAGCGCCGCAGGTGCGGCAGCGCGTGCCGGGCGACCCTGACCATGCCGACCACGTTGACGTCCAGGACGTGCAGCCACTCGTCGTCGCTGTTCTCGGCGACGTTCCCGACCGCGGGGATCCCGACGTTGTTCACCACGACGTCGAGCCTGCCGAACCGCTCGACCACGGCGTCCACCGCGGCCTTGACCTGGGCGTCGTCGGTGACGTCGGCCTCGATGCCCACGATGTCGTCCGGGAGTCCGTCCGGCTTGACATCGAGTACGGCGACCTGGGCTCCCCTGCTGGTCAGCAGCTTCGCCGTGGCCAGGCCGATGGCCGAGGCACCGCCGGTGACGATCGCGACCAGTCCTTCGAAGTCACTCACTGGTTCTCTCCTGTTCGTTGTTGACCATGCGGGCATGACTACGACGCACTGGGGCGTCGCAGGTTGGTGGGAAGAGGGCGGGTCGGTGGCCCGGGAAGTGGTACCAGGCGAGCACGGCCGGCCGGCCGGTCGGTCAGGAAGCGGGTTCGCCGGCTGCGGCGGCCGGAGGGCGCAGCCGCAGACTGAGCTGGACGCTCAGCAGCCCCAGCACGCCGACCAGGATCCACAGCGCCCGCGGATCGACCGCGTACAGCGCACCGCCGATGACCGGTCCGGCGCCGGTACCGACCGTGTAGGCGGCGCCGTACAGCCCCTGGTAGCGCCCGACCATCCCCGGCGGGGTAAGACTCACCAGGTGGGCCTGGACGATGGAGGAGGACACCATCTCGCCGAAGGTCCAGACGAGCACCGTCAACGCCAGCAGCCCCATTCCGGTCGTGAACCCGGTCAGCGCGAGACCGGCACACGTCAAGAGGTTGCCGACGGCGAGCACGTATTCGGGCCGGTACCGGGAGACCACGCTGATGAGGGGCAGCTCCAGCAGCACCACCAGCAGACCGTTGAGCCCCATGAGGAGGCCGAAATCGCGCTGGCTCAGGCCGACTTCGGTGACGTGCAGGGGCAGGCCGACGGTGGTCTGGATGTAGACGAACATGGAGAACACGGTCATCAGCAGGAAGCGCACGAGCGTCCGGTCGGCGAGCGCCCGCCGGTACCCGACCGCCTGGCCCGCCTCCGTGCCCGCACCGCCGGTGTCCCCGGTGCTGTCAGGGTCGTCGGAGTCGAAGCGCGGCTCGGGTGCGTCGCGCAGCAGCAGCGCCACGATCAGCCCGAACAGCAGGAGTGCGGCGGCCTCTCCGAGGAAGAGCCCGGTGTAGGAGATGCCGGCCACCACGCCGCCGATCACACCGCCCAGGGCGGAGCCGACGTTCTGCGCGAACCGGAGCACCCCGAAAGCGGCGAGCCGTTGCCGGGCGGGCGTCACGGAGTCGACCAGTACCGCGGCCATCGCCGGCCGGTAGATCTGCGACATCACCCCGATGAGACCGACCACGACGATGATGGCCGGGAGCGATCCGAGGTACGGCACCAGCGCTGTCAACCCGGCGGTGGTCACGACGGACACCAGGATGGCCGGCCGCCGGCCGATGGTGTCGGTGAGGTGGCCGCCGATGACGTTGCCGAGCACCCTGCCCAGGCCGGACGCCCCCAGCACGATCCCCGCGGCCCCGGCGGAGTAGCCGCTCTGGGTCAGGTAGAGCACGATGAAGACGGGCAGGAAGCTGCCGACCTGGAGGATCAGGCTGCCGAGACTGATGATCCAGACCCGGCGGGGCAGACCGCGCAGCACGTCCCGGAACCGCGGCTCGTCCACGCTCGACCTGGTGGGTACGGCGTTGTGGGACAACGGGGCTCCTTTTCTCACGTTTCCTGCCGACTGCCCTTCACACGCGCGGACTTGCGGTTCCTCAGCGGGCGCTGTCGGCGTAGAGCTGGTCGCGTTCGAGCTCCCGCAGCCTCTGGTAGTCGGCACGCAGTTCGGCCGGATCGTCGGAGATGAGGATCACGTATCCCGGCTGGGTGGCGACATCGATCGTGCGGGGAAGCGGGTCCCCTTCCGGATGTGACAGGCGGGTGTGGGCGTAGGACGGGAGCGCGCGGACGGCGGCCATCGTCTCGTGGGACGGGGCCACCCCCCGGTCACTTGAGTTGATGAGATGCACGTACCGCATGCGTTGCAGCAACTGGTATGCGGTGGTGGGCAGTTGGTCGAACTCGGCGGGGTTCGCCACGGACAGGGCGAGGAGGTCGATCTGGTTGGTGCCGAAGCAGCGATCGCTGATGTCCGGTACCTGGCCCCCGCCGAAGCGTGCGGCGCACTCGACGAGCACCGGTCCCCGGGCGGTCATCATGACCTCGGTGTGGCCGGCCCAGTTCCGGACCTCCAGGGCGTCCAGCACGCGGTGGGTGTAGGCCTCCACCTTCCTGGCGTCCGGGTCGTCCGGGGCGAGGGGCTCGTTGTAGTCGTAGATGATGTTGCCGCCGGGGAGGCGGAGCTTGTAGTAGCGCCAGATCTCGACGGTGTGGTGCCTGCCGTCGCGGCTGACCGTGTTGACGAAGTACTCGTCCCCGTCCAGGAACTCCTGTGCCAGCACTGTGGTGTTGGGCTGGTCGTGCCGGTCGACGCTGGTCATGATCTTCTCGTGGACGGCGCGCACCTGCTCCGCGGACGAACAGGCCACGACGTTGTCGGTGCCGGAGCTGGCGACCGGTTTCAGGACGACCGGGTAGCCCGCGGTCGTCCCGGCCCACTCGATGATCTCGTCGGCGTCGGACGAGGCGATGGTGGCCGCGTGCTCCACCCCGGCGTCGCGCAGCGCCAGGACCATGTCGTACTTGTCGCGGCGGGACCTCGACCGGCTCGTCCCGTTGCCGGGGGTGCCGAGTTCGGCGGAGAGCCGGTCGGCCAGCTCGACGCCCGACTCCCCGGCGGAGATCACCCAGCCGACCCCGAGCTCGCGCAGCGCGGACGCCGTGGCCGCGACGTCACCGTCGTGCCGGACGTTCTCCACGAAGCCCTCGGGGAACGGCAGCCGGGCCATGTGGACGTCGGGGTGCGGTGACTGGACGTGCACGCACTCCATGCCGAGCCGGTGCAGCGCGGGCAGGAGGTGGCGTCCCATCGAGAAGGCGTCGACGAACGCCACTCGCTTCGTTCGTGCGCGGGGACTGGTCGGCATCGTCAACTTCCCTTGTGAGTCGGGGCATTTCCCGGGGTACCGGTCGGGCCGGTGACCGCGTCCCGGCTCCGCGTCACCGTGGTGCCGGAGCCGGCCAGTGCCCGGCTGGCCGGGTCGGGTATCCGCCCGTCGGCTATGCGGACCGACGCCACTCCCCCGGCCAGTGCCTCGCGTGCCGCGATGAGTTTGAGCGCCATGCCGCCGCCGGCGAACCGGCCGGGCGCGCCGGTCGCGGGCACCTCGTAGGTGCTGAGCACGCTGGTGTCGTCGTCGGGGTCGCGGAGCACGCCGGGCGCGCCGGTCAGCAGTACCAGCTCGTCCGCGCCGAGGGCCGCCGCGAGGGCGGCGGCGACGCGGTCGGCGTCGACGTTCACCGGATGGCCGTGCTCGTCGATCGCGGGCGGCGAGACCACCGGCACGAAGCCGGACCACAACAGGTTGTCGAGCAGCTCGGTGCGCACCTCGTCGAGCCGGCCGCTACGGTTGTCCCGGACCAGCGTCGTCCGGCCGTCCACGACGGACCGCACGACGGACTTGCGGCGGGCGCGCAGCATGCCGCCGTCGAGGCCGGTGAGACCGACCGAGGGCACCCCGAGCCTGGACAGCTCCGCGACGATCCTCGGTTTGACCCCGCCGGCCAGCGCGAGGACGACCACTTCCAGCGTCGCCGGATCGGTGTACCTGGTGGACACCATGTCCGGTGCGACAAGGGTGCGTTGGGGGACACCGAGTCTTCCGGCCAGGCGCGCGATCTCCCCGGAGCCACCGTGCACCAGGAGGACCGACTGTCCTTCACCGACGAGCTTGGCGACGTCGGCGCAGATGCCCGCGGCGTCGACGGACGGGTTGCCGCCGCACTTGACGACAGTCAGCGGTCTGGTGGTCACGGTCTCTCCAGTCGGCCTGGGGTCAGATGGGTCCGGATGCCGGAAGGTGCCGCGCCGGTCGGCGCCGACTCCCGCTGTGCGCAACAAGGTTGGGCGGGTAGGTCTGCCTCGGCCGGGGTGGCGCCGGCGCCACCGGAGCCGGCGCGCCCGTCGTACCGGGCCGTCGACCCGACCGGGCCCCGCGCCGCGGGCGGGTGCGGCGCGGCACGCCCGCCGCCGCTCCGGGGCCCGGCGGGCGCGGCCTACTCTCCCCAGTCCTCCTCGACCTCGGGCGCGAGGGCGAGCACCGCCGGGCTCAGCGCCACGATCTCCAGTTCACTCCGGCAGCCCGCGCAGTCGATGATCTCGTTGAGCCGCGCCGACTGGCTGATCTGTACCTGGTCCTCGCACTCGGGACAGGCCTGCATGGTGGTCATGTGACGGTTTCCCTTCAATCGGTTGTTCCGGAGCGGACCGCCGCATCGAGGGCGGTACGGACCTGTCCTCACCACCCGCTCCGGTGGTGCGCCGGGCCCGGTACCGGTCGATCAACTGCTGACACGTGACCCCCGTGCCGAGACCGTTGGCTGATGGGACGGCACCACCGGTCTGCCGCGTCGGAAAGGACGCTACGACCGCGCCGACGTCGGGTGCGTCCGCGACAAGTGCATTGGCGGGGACACCTCGCGTTGACCTTTCCCCCCTGCGGCTAACCGTCACGCTTACCCCGGCGGGACCCCCGCGCGGGCCACTCTTGATGCTGGTCCGCTCGCTCTTCGATGCCGACCCCGAAACCCAGCCCTGGAGGCCGCGGCGTGAAATCCGTACTCATCCTCTCCAAATGGAATGCCGGCGGCGTGGCCCTCGCCGCCGAACAGCTGCGCGCCCGCGGCCTGCGATCGGTACTGGTCTCCGAACGTCCCGACCACCGCAGCCGCGACCGGTGCGACGACCACGTGGTGGTGGACTGGGACAGTGAGGACCCGCCCACGCTCTTCGACCGGCTCGACCGGCGCGGCATCGTCCCCCTCGCCGTCGTCAACCTGGTCGAGGCGCTGCTCCCCTGGCAGGACGCCACAGCCGGGCGGTACGGCCTTCCCGGCGGGGGTGCCGGCCGCCGGGTGCTGGCCAGCAAGACGCTGGTCCGGGACCGGATGCGCGCCCTGGGGCTGTCCTCCATCCGCTTCTGCGGCGACCCGGCCGAGGCGGACTTCTTTCCCGCCATCGTGAAGCCCGCGCGCGAATCCGCGGCCTCGCGGCTGGTTTGCCGGGTGGACAGCGCGGCCGAGCTCGCTGCCTACCTGCGCCGCCTCGCCGAACGCGGCCTCGGTGACACGGAGTTGATCGTCGAGGAGTACCTGCCCGGTGTCGAGTTCTCCGTGGACGGCCCCGTCGTGGACGGCCGCTTCCATCCGGTGCTGGCGGTCGAGAAGCCCGAGCACGACGACGTCAGGCACCACGACGCGGGGCTCCGGCTCCATCCGCCGCAGCAGGACCAAGTCCGTGCCGGTGTGCGGGTGTTGAGCGAGGCGGTCGACGCGTTCTGCGCCGACCTCGCCCTCGACCAGCTCTGGCTGCACGTCGAGGGCCGGGCCGGTGCGGACGGCCGGACGGAGCTGGTGGAGATCAATCCCCGGTTCGGCGGCGGCATGTACCCCACGGCGATCCGCCATGTCAGCGGGATCGACCCGATGGAGGCGGTCGTCTCCATGTCGCTGGGCGAGTTCACGCTGGAGCACCTGGGCCCGCTGCGCGACGAGGCGGTGATCGGCGGGGTCGACGTGGAGGCCGACGCGCTGGGCCGGGTCGAGGTCGTCACCACCGAGGAGGACCTGTGCGCACTCCCGGGCGTGATCAAGGCGGAGGTCGTGAACGGTTACCAGGTCAGTGACTTGGAGCAGGAGAACTACTTCCTCCGTTTCGTGATCACCGCCGATTCCGTGAGCCGGCTGCGGGCCCGGGCGGCGGCCGTTCTGAGCACGCTCGACTACCGCATCACAGCACCGCCGCGGACGGACTGAACGCGGATACGACGCCCTGGCAGCCCCGGCCCCGGTGACTCGGACCGGATCGGGGACCGGGGCGTCGTCCGGCTGTGGCGACTGTCTAGAACAGTGGCTTCGCCTCTACGCGGAACGCCTCCGCGGTGCGCTGGATGGCCTCCTCCACGGCGACCGTGGACGCGCCGCGGAAGCGGAACCTGCCGCCCACGTGCTCGTAGTAGGAGTCGGCCTCGGGCAGCACGTCGCCGGGTTCCAGCACCGCCTCCGCGTACGGGCCGGGGAGCCGCCCGACCATGGACGTCACCTCGGTGATCCGGCACGGCCTGCGCTCCGGGGCCGGGACGAGCAGCCAGCCGCCGACCTCGTCGGTGCCCAACACGGGGAGCGCCCGCGGGGGCAGGGCGAGTTGGTTGCGGAAGGCGACCTCCATCAGGTCGAGACGGTGCACCTCCCGCCACAGCAGCGGGATCTCCGCACCCCCGACGCGGGCTCCGATCTCCAGGAAGGTGCACGTTCCCGTCGTACGGTCGACGAACACCTCCAGGTGGAAGACGGTAGGCCGGTCGGTGAGCGCGCGCACCACCCGTTCGGCGAAGTCGGCGACGAGCAGGTGGACCGCCGGGTCGCTAACCTCCACGGAACCCAGGACGGTGCCGCCGCGGAAGTCCATGCAGTTGTTGAGGTAGCGGGACGTCCGGACGACGGACACCGTGTCGCCGTCGAAGGAACCGTCGACGTGGTAGATCGGGTGCGGATCGAACGTCTGCACCAGGTACGGGCCGTCGTCGAAGGGGAGTCGGGCCACCTCTTCCGGCGCTTCGACACGGACGACACCCAGGCTGGAGCTGCCGATCGTCGGCTTGACGACCACGGGCCATCCGTGGGTCTCCGCGAAGGCCAGCACACTGCCGGCGTCCGGGGCCGGAGCGAAGGCCGGGACCGACAGTCCGGCCCGGGCGACCCTGTCGACCATCACCAGCTTGTCCCGGAACGGCAGCAACTGGTCGGTGCGAGGGCCGGGCACGTTCCACAGTTCCCGCAGCGCGGCCCCGACCAGCAGGTCGTCCTCCTTGAGCGCGACGATCCGCTCGGGTTCCCCGTACCGGCGGACCAGGTCCTCGACGGCCGCGGTGACCTCGTCCAGATCGTCGGTCGCCTTCACCACGGCGACGCCGGTCGCAGCCTGGGGCACGGCGGCGAGCCCCACCTCGGTACTCACATAGGTCACCCGGTGCCGTCGGTGGTCGACGTAGTCGGCGTACTCCGCGTACCGCTCGCGCCAGCGGTTGACCACGACGACGTGTGACGACGGTGGCAACTCCGTCCTGGACGCCATGGGCCTCGCCTCCTGCGCTGTGGTCACGTGCTGACGTCCTCTCGAACGGGCCCCCCGGAACGGGCAGTTGTGCCGAGGGCGGTACGGACCGTCCTCACCACCCGCTCCGCGGTGAGGCCGTAGTGCGCGACGAGATGTTCCTGGTTGCCGACCACGTCGACGAACTGGTCCGGCATGCCCAGCCGAAGCACCCGCGTGGGCGCCGCCTCCGCCAGAGCCTCGGCGACCGCGCCGCCGAGGCCGCCGCTGCACCAGTGCTCCTCCAGCGTCACCACCAGCGACGCCGGCCGGGCCGCGGCCACCAGCGTCTGCGTGTCGAACGGGCGCAGTGTGTGCATGTTCAGCACGGTGGCCTCGATGCCGTGTCCGGCGAGGACGTCCGCCGCCTCCAGGCAGGCGAGCACCGGGTACGGACCGCAGCTCGCGAGCACCACGTCGCCGCCCCGCCGCAGTGTCTGCGCCTGGCCGATGACCGGCAGCGGGGCCGCGGGCAGCGCCGGTGACGGTTTGCGGCCGAGCCGCACGTAGAGGGGTCCTGCCAGGTGCAGGCTCTGCTCGACGAACGCTTCCGTCGCGGTGGCGTCGGCCGGCACCACCACGGTCATTCCGGGCAGTACCCGCAGCACGGCGAGGTCTTCCAGGGCCATGTGCGTCGGACCGAGGTGGCCCGCGGCGAGACCGCCGTGGGTGGCCATGATGCGGACCGGCAACCGGTTGTAGGCGATGTCGATCTTGATCGCTTCCAGGGCCCGGGACGCGGCGAAGGCTGCCATCGTGTTGACGAACGGCACCCGCCCGCACGCGGCCATCCCGGCGGCCACACCCATCAGGTTGTGCTCGGCGATACCGACGTTGAGGTACTGGTCGCCGGCGGCCGCCACGTGCTCGGCGCCGAACAGGCCGGTGTCCGAGTCCAGGCACATCAGCTCGGGATGCCGCGTCAGCAGGGGAAGCAGGGTGTCCCGGTACGCCTCTCGGGTCGCGCGGCTCATTCGGTGCCCTCCGTGGCCCGTAGGGCGCGGACCGCCCGTGCGTGGGTGCGCGGCGACAGGGTCACGTAGTGGCTGGCACTGCGGCCGGCGAGGAACGGGAGCCCGTGGCCCTTGACCGTGCGGGCGATGAGCACGCTCGGCTTGCCCGGTTCCCACGGCGCGGCGCCGAGATGGTCCGCCAGTACGGCCGGGTCGTGCCCGTCCACGTCGCGCACCGCCCAGCCGAAACCGCGCCAGCGGTCGGCCAGCGGTTCCATCGGCGCGATGCCGTCGGTGGAGCCGGTCAGCTGTAGTCCGTTGCGGTCCACCACGGCGACCAGCCCGTCCAGCCGTGAGGACGCGGCCAGGATGGCCGCCTCCCACACCGAGCCCTCCTGGAGCTCGCCGTCGCCGAGCAGGACGAAGGTGCGAGAGGCACGGCCGGCGTACCGGGCGGCCAGCGCGAACCCGCAGCCCAGCGCGAGTCCGTGACCGAGCGACCCGGTCGGCATCTCCACCCCGGGCACCGCGCGCACCGGGTGGCCCATCAGCCGGCTGCCGGGCCGTCCGTATCCGGCGAGTTCGGCGACCGGGAAGAAGCCCCGTTCGGCCAGGGTCGCGTAGAGGCCGACGGCGGCATGGCCCTTGCTGAGCAGAAAGCGGTCGCGATCCGGGTCGTCCGGCCGGTGCGGGTCCACGTTCAAAACGGAGAAGTAGAGCGCGGCGAGCACGTCGGCGCTGGAGAACGCGCCGCCGAGATGGCCGCCCTCGGGCCCCGCGCACATGTCGACGACGTGTGCGCGGACGCGTGCGGCGACCGAGTCCAGGGTGTCCCGTTCCAGGGCCGGGGCGGTGGTCATGACGCCGCCGCGGCGAGGGTGGCCACCATGTCCCTGTTCGCCCACACCTTCTCGAAGGCGTCCGCGTACAGGCCGAGCAGTTCGCCCGCTCCCGGATGGAGGTGGCGCTTCTGGAGGGTCAGGGAGTCGGCGATGACCGCGCGGGTCACCGGGTAGCCCTCGCCCGCGGTGGTTCCGGGCGCACCGGTCACGGACCACGGGTAGCCCGAGCCGAAGCCGACGCGGTCCACGAACACCCGCTGGTCGGGCAGGGGCATGAGCTGGTACTGCGACATCGGGACGCCCTCGGCGCGCAGCAGCCGTCGCAGAGTCGAGCGCAGCGCCCGGGGCCGTACGCCGTCCAGACCGAACTCGGCCGGGGTGAACCGGAACCGCAGGATGTGCCAGGCGTGGGTGGTGTCCGGCAGCGCGGTCGGCACCCGCAGTCCGGGCAGCTCCGCGAGCCGGTCCAGGAACCCGGTGACGTTGTGCTGCCGCGAGCGCTCGTACCCGTCGAACCGGGCGAGCTGTGCGTCGGTGAACGCGGCCTGGAGGGCGTTCATCTTGTAGTTCCAGCCCAGGCCGTGGGAGACGTAGTCGCGCTCGCGTCCGCTCTCGATCACCTCGCCGAACTGTCTTCCCCTGCGCATCGCCTCGGCGAGCCCGGCGCTGCGGGTCACCAACAGGCCGCCCTCCCCGCAGGTGGGGATGTTCTTGCTGACCTGGAGGCTGAAGGCGCCCGCGTCGCCGATCCCGCCGACCGGGCGCCCGCGGTGGGTGGCCCCGGGAGCCTGTGCCGCGTCCTCGATCACCGGGATGCCGTGCCTGCCCGCGATCTCGGTGATCCGGTCCATGTCGGCGGGCGCGCCGTGCAGGTGCACGGGGATGATCGCCCTGGTCCGGTCCGTGATCCGGCGCTCCACGTCGTCCGGGTCGAGGTTGAAGGTGACCGGGTCGATGTCGGCGAAGACGGGCACGGCCATCTGGTGCACCGGTGCGAGCCCGGTGGCGATGAAGCTGAGCGCGGGCACGATCACCTCGTCCCCCGGCCCCACTCCGAGCGCGGCCAGCGCGAGGGCGAGTGCCGCGGTGCCGTTGGACACCGCGACACAGTGCTCGAAGCCGAAGCGGCGGGCCCAGTTCTCCTCCAGCCCGGACACCGGGTTCATGCCGTCGGTGTCGGACACCAGTCGCGCGCCGTCGAGTGCGTCGAGGACGGCCTTGCGGTCCTCGTCCTCGATCAGCGGCCACTCCACGTGGCGCCGCTCCCTCGGAACGGCCGCCGTGCCGCCGAACGCTGCCAGCTTGCTCATCTGTCTCCCCTCCACAGGTTCCCGGTGGTCAGTGCGCGCGCCGTCACAGTCGCGCCGCCGCGGCGCCGACGGCGTCGACCGCCCGCGCGTACGTTCCGCGCAGCACCGTGGAGTGGTGTGCGAGGTCGGCCGAGGCGGCACGCGGGTCGTCGAGCCCGTGCGCGCCGGTGAACCGCAGTCCGGTCCAGGCGTGCGCGACGGCCTCGACCGCCCGCCCCGCCCCGGCGAGCGCCGGATCGCCCCACCGGTGTCCGCAGCGGCGCAGCAGTTCGCCGTGGAGCGAGGCCTGCGCCTGCATGCCCCAGCCGAACGGATACAGCTCGCGCAGCGCGCCGGCGTCCCCGGCCCGGCACCGGTCGAGGAGTTCCGCGGCGAACGCGTCGTATCCGGCGAGCCCGGTCCGGTCCGGTCCGGCCGTGGTGAAGAGGTCGGCGTCGGCGCGGAGGAAGCCGCCGAGCAGTTCCGGGGTCAGGGGCGGGGGCGAGGCGTCGAGACGGACGTCGAGACAGCGTCTGCCGATCCGTGAGTCGCTGAAGAACGCGTCCTGTACGTCGGTCGGGTTCGCCGAGCCCCAGCTGCGCAGGAACTCCTCGATCGGGACGGCTCCGCGGAACGCGGGCGGCATCGCGTCCGAGACGTACACGACCCCGCGGGTCTCGTCGAGGCCGTAGATCACCACGAGGTGCGCGGCGTGCACGTCCCCGTAGGCGGGCCGGAACGGCAGGTGGTAGTTGTCCACGGCGGCGATCACCAGCCGGTCCTCGGCCAGCGTCTCGCGCACCTCCCGCCAGACGTCGGTCTCGTCGGCGGGCTGCCACCAGCGGGCGCGCAGTTCGTGGTGCGGAGCCAGGGCGGCACCGAGGTCGGGGCCCGACTGGTCGGCCGGGCACGGGTAGTAGAACTCCTCGGACCTGACATCGCCCGGCAGGTGGAGAAAGCGCCAGCCCGCTCCGAGCACGGCGAGCGGATCGGCGCCCTCCCGTGCCAGCACCGAACCGAACGTGGCCTGGAGGCAGCTGACCAGGTCGCGGTACCACAACTCCGGTTCCGGTCCGGTGATCATGTACGTCCGTGCCCTCACGTCGACGCCCATGTCAGATCTCCGTCCGCTGGAGGGTGACCGCGAAGACGTGCACCGCGACGTTGCGGGGCAGCAGGACGCCGGTCAGGCCGGCGCGCCGGGTGACCGGCACCCGCTGCGCCCACATGACCGCGGGTATGCCGCGCTGCACATGGTGCGGGTAGTGCATGACCAGGCTCTCGAACGCCTTGACCTCGCCGAACCAGGCGGGCGCCGCCCAGAAGTCGGAGACGCGCAGCGGTTCCGCGTCGACCGTGCCGTCGGCGAAGCTCAGCTCGACGGAGTCCTCGCAGCGCCGTTCGGAGGCCGCCAGGACGTGGATCCAGTCGTAGCGGCCCTCGGGGACGTCGATGAACTGTCCGGCGCAACGGACGTTGTCCGGCCCGTCGCAGACCGGAGGGAACTCGAAGGGAACGCCGTCCACGTGGACGAGGCTCCTGCCCGCGGGCAGATACTCGGCCGCGAACGAGTTCCCCCACACATTGAATTCCCCCGCCTTGGTCTCCGTCGCGGCGGAGACGGCCGTGTTGTCGCGATGGCCGGATATGTCGACCGTGTCGCACAGCCTGGTTATGGCGGAGGACACCGAAATGCCCGTCAAGTGACCCACCTCACTGGAACGCCTTTTCGCATTCCGAAATCAGCCCGCTCTTTCGTCCTTCTCCTCCGCACCGTGATCACCGCGGCCACCGGAATACGTTCCGGCGTACTCTCCGGGCCATCACGTCGGCCATCACGTCGGCCATTTGGGCCGGACGGTCACGGCCGCAGCGCGACGGCGCGCAGCTTCTCGTAATAGGGCAGGTGGTAGTCGCGGTAGGCCCGCAGGACCGGGTCCGCCGCGACGGTCTCGGCGCCGCGGCCACTGCCGCGCGTGAAGCCGGCGGTCTCGCTGGTCGACTGGTGCCACTTGCTGGTCGCCCGCCACTCCGACCGCATGCCCGGCTGCCAGCTCAGCGCCTCCGGCAGGAAGGGGATGCCCACCGCAGCGCAGTACGCCCGCACGGTCTCGGCCGGCCGGTTGAGCAGGTCGTCGGAGTCGATCACGACCGGTGTGGTGCCGGTGGCGGCCTGCACGGCGGTGAAGATCTCGTACAGCCGGGCGAAGCCGATCTCGTCCCGGCCGAGGTCCGGGTTGAGCGCGTGGTGCGAGGCGATGGCCTCGGCCGGGTCGCGGATGATGAAGGTGTGGGTGGCGGCCGCCAGGAAGGCCTCGTCGGCGAGGAGCGCCGGGTAGGCGAAGTCCGTCGTGTCCTTGAAGAACACCGGCTTCTCCGCCGCGATGGAACGCAGCTCGGCCAGCACGTCCCGCTCGCTGTGCACGAGCCGCTCGCCGACCTTCACCTCACCGAAGTCGACCACTCGGGAGAAGGGCTCGTGCACGACGACGCGGTCGTTCCGCTCCGTCATCATCCGCGCGAACGCGGTGGAGCGGCAGCGCGGCGCGCTCCACAGAGCGAGTACCGGGATCGTTTCCGGTGTCTGTCCCACGATTTTCCCCTCTTCTCCGGTTCGGCCGGAGTACGGCCGAACGGAAAGTGCGCAGTGCACTGTCGCGGCAGATATTCGAATCCGTTCCAGAGTGGCACAGCCGCCGCCACGGCCGAGTAAGCAGAATTCGCAGGCGCCGGGGCGAAAAACCAACGCACCGCGTCCTCGTGAATGCACTTGTCGCGGATGCAGGCGGGGCCGGGGGGCTCGTAGGTTCCTTTTCACGGGGCAGACCGGTCACGCCGTCCGGTCGACCAGTGGTCCTAATGCGGAGGTCACGTGTCAGCGACACCCAAGCGCCCAGGTGCGTGCAGGATCGCCGTACTCGCCAGCAGGGTCGGTGCGGACGAGAAAAGACTGTTCGACGCATTCGACCGGCGCGGTGTCCCCTTCGACCACGTCGACACGCGCGGACAGTGGTTCCTGGCCGGTGAGCGCGACCTGCCCTGGGAGCTCGCGCTGAACCGGGAGATCGGCCAGGTCCGCGCGGCCTACGCGGCCCGTTGCCTCGCCTCGGCGGGGGTCGACGTGGTCAACAGCGCGGAGGCGACCGAGGTGTGCGGCGACAAGTGGCGCTCCACCCTGGCCCTGGAAGCGGCCCGGGTACCGACCCCGCGCACCGCGCTCGGCCTCACCCCGCAGGCCGCGCTGGCCGCCCTGGACTCCATCGGCTACCCGGCGCTGATCAAACCGCTGGTCGGCTCGTGGGGCCGGCTGGTGGTGCGGCTGCCCGACCGCGCCAGTGCGGAAGGTGTGCTGGAGTACGCCGCCGCGCTGTCCGGTCCGCAGTCGCACCTCGGATACGTGCAGGAGCTGATCGACAAGCCCGGCCGGGACATCAGGGTGATCGTGGTCGGCGGTGAGGTGCTGGGCGCCGTCTACCGGACCGGTGAGTCCCTGCGTACCAACGTGGCGCTCGGTGGCCTGACCCGGCCGTGCGAGGCGACACCGGAGATCACCAAGCTCTCCCTCGACGCCGCCGCCGCCGTCGGCGCCGACATCGCCGGCGTCGACCTGATCGAGGACCGCGACGGCCGGCTGCTGGTCCTGGAGGTCAACCACCGGGTCGAGTTCACCGGTTTCCAGTCCGCTCTCGCCGACCGGGTCGACGTCGCGGACCACATCGTCGGCCATCTACTGGAACGAGCGCAGCGATGAACTGGGCGTTCACCTCGTCGGGCACCGTCACCGAAACCTACGCCGCGGGACTTCTGCGCACGATGCTGGAGATCCCCTCCTCGTCCTACCAGGAGCGCGCGCTCGCCGACTACCTGGCCGAAGCGATGACGCACCTGGGGTTCCAGGCGCACATCGACGGGGTGGGCAACGTGATCGGGGTGATCGAGCACGGGCCCGGCCCGACCGTGATGTTGCTGGGGCACCTGGACACCGTCTCGGGCCGGCCCCCGGTCCGCTCCGAGGACGGCAAGCTCTACGGCCGTGGCGCGGTCGACGCGAAGGGACCGCTCGCGGCGATGATCTGCGCCGCGGCCGGCGCGGCGGGCTTCCCCGGCCGGATCGTGGTGATCGGCGTCGTCGAGGAGGAGACCCCGCGCTCGCGGGGAGCGATGGCGATCCGGGCCACCCACGACCGGCCGGACGCGCTGATCATCGGCGAACCGAGCGGCTGGTCGAGCGTGGTGCTCGGCTACAAGGGCAAGCTCGATCTGCGGTACACCGTCTCCTGTCCCGCCACACACCCGAGCAATCCCGCGCCGAAGGCGTCCGAACTGGCCGTCGCCTGCTGGAACGCGCTGGTCGAACTGCTCGGGCCGGACGCGAGTCACGACGTGTTCGGCCGGCCGGGGGCGACCCTCTGTCAGCTCAACGCCGACCTGACCACGGCGACGGCGGACCTCAGCATCCGCATCCCGCCCGGATTCGACGTGGACGCGCTGGTGAGCGGGGTGCGTGCCCGTCTCTCCGCCGGCAAGCTCGACGTGCTGAACTCGGTGGCCGCCTGCCGCGTGGGCCGGGCCGACCCGGTGGTCCGCGCGCTGGTGTCCGGCGTCCGGCGACTGCACGCCCAGCCCCGGCTGGTGGTGAAGACGGCCACCTCGGACATGAACACCCTCGCCGAGGTGTGGGACATCCCGATGGCGACGTACGGCCCCGGTGACAGCAGCCTCGACCACGCCGACGACGAGCACATCGTGCTGTCGGACTACATGCGTGGCATCGACGTACTGGCCATCGCCCTCGCGGAGTTGGCGCACCTGCCGGTGCGCTCGGACGACCCGGCGACCGGCGCGCCGCTGCCCGAAAGGACCCCCAGGTGACCGACATGACCCAGCGCCTCGCCGCGCTGCCCGCGGAGCGCCGCGCACAGTTCCTGGCGCGGCTGAGGGAGCAGGCGGAAGCCGCGGCGAGGCGGGGCCCGACGTCACGCGGTGACACAGGTCCGGCCCCGCTGTCGTACGCGCAGGAGACCCTCCGGTTCCTCGACCGTCCGGCGCCGGACGGTCCTGTCTCCGGCAGGCCGCTCTGCGTGCGCCTGCGGGGCGACCTGGACGCGGACCTGTTGCGCTCGGCGCTGGCTGGGGTCGTGGCCAGGCACGAGGCGCTGCGGACCGCGATCGTGACGCGCGAGGGCGGCCCCCTCCAGGTGGTCGCGCCCGGGGTCCCGGTCGAACTGCCGCTGGTCGAGGCGGAAGGCGACGACCAGGAGCAGCGGCTCGCCGCCGCGCGGGCCCTGGTCGAGAGCCGGGTCAGGACACCGTTCGACCTCGGCAGGACGCCGATGTGGCGCGCGATGCTGGTCAGGGTGGCGCCGGACGACCACCTGTTCCTGCTCGACGTGCCCCAACTCCTGTGCGACGCCTGGTCGCAGGGGGTCCTGATGCGTGAACTCGCCGAGTTCTACCGGTCGTTGCGCGACGGCGACGCACCGCGGCTGCCCGGCCTTCCGGTGCAGTACCCGGACCACGCGGTGTGGCAGCGCGACCGGCTCGACAGCGGCGCCCTGGACATCTTGGCCGGGTACTGGCGGGAACGGCTGGCGGGCGTCGAGGTACTGGAGTTCCCGACCGACCGGCCACGCGGTGACACACGGACCTTCGCGGGCGCCGGCGGCAGCTTCCCCGTGGGGCACGAGGGCCTGGAGCGGGCGAGGGAGCTGGCCCAAAAGGAGGGCGCGAGCCCCTTCGACGTCCTCGTCGCCGCGTTCTTCACGCTGCTGCACCGCTACTCCGGCCTCGACGACCTGGTGATCGGCTCGCCGGACTCCAACAGGCGGTACGACGCCGTGTCGTCGGTGATCGGACTCTTCACCGACCTGCGGGTGCTGCGCGCGGACCTCTCCGGTGACCCGACCTTCCGCGAGGTGGTCCAGCGGGTCAAGCGCGTGTCCGCCGAGGCGCGGGAGCGGGGCGGCCTGCCGTTCGACAAGCTGGTCGAGGCGCTGGACCCGGTCCTCGATCCGTCCCGCTCACCGGTCTTCCAGATCGTGTTCGGCGTGGAGCAGGCGGACCCCACGACCGCCCTGCCCGGCCTGGTCACCTCGCGGGAGACCGTCCGGACCGGCACCTCCCGGTTCGACATGAGCTGGCACCTGGCCGAGCAACAGGCCCCCGGCGCCGACGCGTTGCTGGACATCGAGTTCAACTCCGACCTGTTCGACGCCGAGAGTATCGCCAGGTTCGCCCGGCACTACGACGGACTGCTGCGCACCCTGACCGCCGCCCCGGACGCTCCGCTCTCCGCCGCCGAGGTACTGAGCCCGCGGGACAAGGAGTTCCTCGCCGAGGTCGGCAGCGGCCGGATGCGGCCGATCCGCGAGACCACCGTCGTGGAACAGTTCCAGGCCCGCGTCCGGGAGTCGCCGGACAGCGTGGCGGTCGTCGTCGACGGCGTCGAGACCGGCTACGCCGAACTCAACTCCCGTGCCAACCGGCTCGCCGCCCTGCTGCGCGGGCGCGGCGCCGGGCCGGGCACGCGGGTCGGCCTCTGTCTGCGCAGGAACGTGGACCTGACGACCGCGATCCTCGCGGTGCTCAAGACCGGCGCGGCCTACGTGCCGCTCGATCCGGCGCATCCCCCCGCGCGGGTCGCGGAGATCGCCGCCGACGCGGGGGTGCGGGTGGTGCTGGCACACGCCGAGGCCGGCCGGACGGTGGGTGAGGTCGGCGCGCCCGTCGTGACGCTGGACGAGGTCCGCGAGGAACTGGCGGGGATGCCCGACCACGATCCGCCGCTCGCGGCGGAGCCCGGTGACGTCGCGTACGTCATCTACACCTCCGGCAGCACCGGCCGGCCGAAGGGGGTGCTGCTGGAGCACCGGGGCGTGGTCAACTTCATCGACTCCACGCGCGACCTGTTCGACCTGACACCGGCCGACCGGGTGCTCGGGTTCGCGTCGGTGACCTTCGACGTCTCCGTGTTCGAGACGTTCTCGGCGCTGCTGACCGGAGCGCGCCTGTGCCTGGCGACCGACGACGAACGGCTCTCCATCGACCGGCTCCAGTCGCTGATGGAGCGGGCCGGCGTCACCGTCATCGACCTGCCTCCGACCGTCATGCCGCTGCTGGCGCCCGAGAGGTTCACCGATCTGCGGATCGCGTTCGTCGGCGGCGAGGCGTTCAGCGGCGAGCTGGTGAACCGGTGGAACCCGGGCAGGCGGCTGTTCAACGGCTACGGGCCGACCGAGTGCACGGTGACGATGATCGTGGAGGAGTGCCCCGGCACCTGGGACGCCTCACCGCCGATCGGCCTGCCCATGGCCAACCACGTGGCGCACGTGCTGGACCGCGACCTTCGTCAGGTGCCGGTCGGTGTGCCGGGCGAGCTGGTGATCGGCGGGGGCGGCCTGGCCCGCGGCTACCTCGACCGGGACGAGCTGACCGCGGAGAAGTTCGTCACCGACCCGTTCGGCACCGCGCCCGGTGGACGCCTGTACCGCACCGGAGACCTGGTGAAACGCCTGGCGGACGGACGGCTGGTCTTCCTCGGCCGGCTCGACCAGCAGGTCAAGATCCGCGGACTGCGGATCGAACTCGGCGAGGTGGAGTCGGCGTTGACCGGCTTCGAGGGGATGGGGCCGGTCAGCGTACGGCCGTGGACCGACGACTCCGGTGACAAGCACCTGGTCGGCTATCTGACGGGCGTCACCGAGCAGTTGGTGCCGGCGGTGCGCGAGCATCTCGGCACGCTCCTGCCGTCGTACATGGTCCCGTCGTACTTCGTGGTCCTCGACGAACTCCCGCTCACCAGCAGCGGCAAGGTCGACTGGCGCAGGCTGCCCGCGCCGGACCCGAGCCGTGCGGGCGGCGGGGGCGACGACGAGGCGCTCACCACGACGGAACGCGGGCTGCTGCGCGAGGTGCTGGCCCCCCTGCTGCGCGACGACCGGCTCGGCGTGCACGACGACTTCTTCCTGGCCGGCGGCAACAGTCTCCAGGCCGTACAGCTGATGTCGGCGATCAACCGCCGGTTCGGGGTGGAGATCGCGCTCGGCGACTTCTTCGTCTCGCCCACCGTCGCGCACCTCGCCGCCACCATCGACACCGTTCGCGCCGCACGGCGCGACGACGACGATCCGCTCACCGCGCTGGAGCGCCTCTCCGGCGAGAAGGCCGCCCGGACCACGGCGACGAGTGACGACCGGGCCCCGGTGGTGATGCGTCGGTCGGGCCCGGCGGAGCTGGTCCTGCTGCACCCGTCGGGCGGTGCGCTGTTCTGCTACGTCCCGCTGGTCAAGGCGTTGCGCGAGGACATCGGCGTGATCGGTTTCGCCGCCGATCCACGAGACGCCGACGTGGCTCCGGAGGACGGGATGGCGGCGACCGCCGCCAGGATCGCGCGGGCGCTGACCGCGCGCGGCCTGCCCCGGTCGTGCTGCCTGGCCGGCTGGTCCTACGGGGGTGTGCTCGCCTTCGAGGTCGGCCGGCAGATCGAGCGGGAGACCGGGGTACGTCCGCCGGTGGTCCTGCTGGACGCCGCCTACGACGAGGACACCGTCGCGCTCGACGAGTCGACGGTGCGGCAGCGGTTCGTGCACGACGTCGCCAGGCTGGCGGGACGCGACGGCCCGGCGGTGCGCGCGGTGCTGGACGACCCGGCCGTCGGGGTGGCCGGCATCCGGCGGACACTGACGGAGCTCGGCATCGAACTGGACCTCACCGAGCGGGAGTTGGCCTCCCGCTTCGAGACCTTCCGGTCGTGCGCCCTGTCGATGCAGGCGTACCGCCCACCGGGCCCGTACGGCGGACCGGTCACGGTTCTCACCGCCTCGCCCGGCTCGGCCGCGGAGGAGCAGTGGCGGACGGTGTCGACGGGCCGGTTCCGGGTCGAGAGCGTGCCCGGCGACCACTACACCCTGTTCAGCCAGCCGGCGTTGGGCCGGGTCGTCGCGGCGATCGAAGAGACGCTCGCCTCTTGAGGAGACGTACATGCGGTTCGGGTTCACCGAGGATCAACAACGGTTCCGGGCGGACGTGCGGAAGACGCTGCGCTCCCCCGAGGTACGTGCCGCGGCGGCGGCGGCCACCGGCGCGGACGGTGTCGAGCCGGACGCGCGTCCGCTCTACCGCCTGCTCGGAGAGGTGGGACTGCTCGCCGTGCACTGGCCCGTCGAGTTCGGCGGGGAGGGCCGTCCGCTCACCGATGCCGCGATCGTCGCCGAGGAACTGGTGCGGGCGGGGGTGCCGGACACGTTCCATGTCAACACGATCCAGATCGTCGGCCAGTTCGTGCTGATGGCGGGCAGCGACGAGCAGAAGCGGCGGTACCTGCCCGCGCTGGCCCGCGGCGAGAGTTTCGCCTCGGTGCTCTACACCGAACCGGACGCGGGATCGGATCTCGGCGCGCTGCGGGCCGTGGCCGAACCGGACGGCGACGGCTACCGGATCACCGGCACCAAGGTGTTCAGCCTCAAGACACGCTTCGTCGACCTCGGGCTCTGCGCGGCCCGTACGACGCCCGGTGCCGGGAAGTACCAGGGGATCAGTCTCTTCCTGGTCGACCTGGGCGCCCCCGGTGTGGCGGTGTCGGTGATATCCGGCGTCGGCGACGAGCACTTCCACCGGGTCGACCTCGACTCGGTCGCGGTGCCGGGCGCCGACCTCCTCGGACCGCGGGACGAGGGATGGCCCCTGCTCAACGAGGCACTGGCCATCGAACGCACCGGCCTCGACTACCACCTCAAGGCCGAGCACTGGCTGGAGGCCGCGCTGGACGTGCTGCTCGACCGCGAGGCGGACTCCCCGCACGACGCGCACCTCGAACAGATCGGCCGCTGGCACGGCGCGCTCGCGGCCGACCACGTCCTCGCCTGGGAGGTGCTCACCGGGCTCGCGGCGGGCCAGGTCGACCAGGTCTCGGCCGCCGTCGCCAAGTACCACAGCAGCGAACTCGCCCAGGGCATCGCAGGGTGGGCCGCCGGACTCCCCGGCCCCGCCCAACGGGCGGACCGCACCGGGGCGGCACTGACCCTGGACTCCGCCTACCGGGAGGCGCCGGGGCTCACGCTGTCGGCGGGGACCTCCGAGGTGATGCTCCAGATCATGGCCGCCGAGTTCGACTCCATCGGACAGGAAGAGCACTGACATGGACCTCACCCCCGATCCGCTCGTCGTCCAGTTGCGCAAGGCCCTGCGTACGGGCCTGGCCGGCGTCCCGGTCCGGATGGAGCTGCACGGCGCGCCGGTGGCCGACGGAGCCGGTGGCCCCGCGCGGGCGGTCCTCGACGGCCTGGGCGCGGCCGACTTCGAACGGCCGGCCTCCGCCGGCGGTCTCGGCCTCGGTCTGACGGCCGGGGTGCTGGTCAGCGAGGAACTCGGCCGCGCCGCGTGCGGCAACCCCTACCGGGCCGACGCGCTGGCAGCCGACCTGGGTGGTCCGGCGGGCGCGGCGCTGGCCGGACTGGAAGCGCTGCCGGCCGGCACCGGGGTCACCGCGACCGCGCGGGCGGGCGGCTGGGAGCTGACCGGCACGGTCACGGTGGACGACGCGGGGCCGGGGCCGCTCCTGGTGGCTGTCAGGGCAGGCGGCGAGCCGGTGCTCGTCGCGGTGCCCCGCGGTGCGACCGGCGTCCGCGTGGAGGCCGGGTGCTGGCCGCCGGTGGTCCGGTTCGAGGCGACGCCGGTCGCCGGAGCGGACCTGGTCGGAAGGCTGGACGACTCGCCCGCCGGGCCGCTCGCGCGGGCGCGGCTCCGGCAGGCCGCCTACCTGCTGGGTGTCGCGGGCGGCGCGTACCGGATCGCGGTGCGCTATGCCGGTTTCCGGCGGCAGTTCGACACCAGGCTGCGTGATCTGCCCGCCGTCTCCTTCCCGTTGGCGCGCGCCGGGGTGGCCCTGCGCGCGACCAGCGCGGCGGTGTACCGGGGGGCCTGGCTGGTGGACTCGGACGCCGAGCGGGACCAGGTCGGCGGCGCGCCGGTCATGGCGCTGGCGACGGCCGCCGAGACCGCGCGCGACGTCGTGCGGGTGTGCATGCAGAGCTGCGGGGTGCGGGCGATGACGGCGGAGCTCGGTCTGCACCGGTACTTCCGGCTGGCCGCGGCGGAGTCCACCCGGTACGGCGATCCCGCCGCGCTGTGGCGGCTGGTCGGGGCGGCCCGCCTCGACGAGGCCAGGCGCACCGCCGCCGCCGGCACAGGACACGGGGTCGCTGTGGCGGCGGGCGGGGCGCGGTGAGGGGTCAGCCGGCGCGCAGTACCAGGCGCGCCTCGGAGTCCTCGTCGCCGAAGGGGTGTTCCGCGGAGTGGATGAGCCCGGAGCGGTAGGCCAGGGACACGAGTTCGGCGCGGTCGCGGACTCCGAGCTTGGTCCGTACCCGGTAGAGGTGGGTACGGACCGTGGCCTCGCCGATGACCAGTTCGCTGGCCACCTCCTCGGTGGACATGCCCTGCGCGACCATCCGGGTCACTTCCCGTTCCCGCTTGGTCAGTTCGGTCACCTCCGGGCACGGTACGGACTCCTGCGGCTCCGGCCGCTCTCGGAACCAGGTGACCAGGCGTTGCGCGATGTTCGGTGCGAGCATGGTCTGTCCGGCGGCCGCCGCCTGGATCGCGGTGGTCAGCTCCTGCGGGCTCGCGTCCTTGCCGAGCAGGCAGCTCACGCCGGCGTGCAGCACGTCGCTCACCGTCTTGTCGGCGTCGGACGCGGTGAAGACCACGATGTTGGGCGGTGTGTCCTCCTTGCCGAGCCTGCGGATCATCTCCAGCCCGGAGATGGTCCGCAGGTTCAGATCGGTGACCACGACATCGGGGCGCGCGGTGCGCGTGAGGACGATGGCCTCCATGCCGTTGTCGGTCGTGCCGATCACGTCGATGTCCGGTACCGCGTCGAGCAGGGTCCGCAACCCGTCCGCGATGACCGGCAGTTCGTCACAGATGATTACCCGAATGGTCATGGTGTTCCGCCTCGACAAGGATTGGGAGGAAGCCTCGTGGGTCAGGAAAGGCATCGCGCTGGGGAGGCGGCGCGTGATCTCGCGTGGTCCGCCCCGGGGAGCGACTGATCACGCGGCGCCGTGCGGGTGGGCGGCGGTGGCTGTCCGGGCGGAGGTGACAGGGCCGCGACCCGCGGTCGCGGCCCGTCGGTTCAGCCGTTGCCGTTGTTGTCACCGGTCCCGAAGGCGGCCACGTCCGTCAGCGGGGCGACGGCGGCCGTGCGGTGCTTGACGGTCTCCGAACCGTGGGCGGCGGCGGTGAGTCCCCCCAGGAACGACCCAAGAGCGAGGACGGAGGCGGCGATGCGGGTGACGCGCATGTATGAGCTCCTTCGGGATGACTGGCCCCTTTGACTCCGCCGATACTCCCCAGTCGTCTTCCCTGCCCGTTCCCCTCTCGACACCCGCGCGATACCCACGCCGTCCGCACCGGCCGCGGCGCGCCCTTCCGGACGGCGCCGGGCCCGCCCGGGCGCCCGGAGCGCAGGGCTCACCGGGCGGTCACCGGCACTCTCATGAGGGTGAAGAGACGTTCCGCCTCGGCACGGTGCTGCTCGGCCGCTCGGCGGTCCCCCTGGGCGTCGGCGGTACGGGCCAGACCCCACAGCGCGCATGCCTCGTCGTAGCGCAACTCCATGCGGCAGGCGATCTCGTGGGCGAGCAGCTGCTGGTCCCGCGCCGTGCTCAGGACGCCCCGCGCGTACAGCGCGCGGCCGGCCGAGAGGTGCACGGTGGTGCGGTGGATGTCGTCGGTGCTGCGGGTGATCTCGGCGAGCGCGTGGGCGGCGCTGGTCGCCGCCTCCTCCGTCTTGCCCATGCGCACCAGTACGTCCGTCCTGCGGGCGAGTACGAGCGGCAGTACGGAGGGCATGTTCATGTGCCGGCACCGCTCCAGCGCCGCGTCAGCCCGGGCGAGGGCCTCGTCGAAGCGGCCCAGGCCCTCGTTCGCCTGGGAGAGGTTGCTCAACGCGTCGACGGAGAGCTGGACTTCCTGGATCGAGTCGAAGATGGCCAGCGCCCGCTCCGCCGACTCCGCGGCCTCCTCGAACAGACCGAGCCGCCCCTGGATCAGGCTCAGTGTGCTCAGCGACGAGCCGTCGAGCCGGGTGAAGCCGAGCTCCTGTGCGGAGCGGTTGGCCTCCGCGCTCAGCCGCAGGGCGCGGTCCAGCTCCCCCAGGCTGTTGTACGCCTGCCCCAGCCGGGCCCGGCACTCCGCCTCGCTGTGCGCGTCCTCCATCAACTGGGAGAGATCCACGGCCTCTTCCAGCTGGGCGACGGCGTCGCGCAACTGACCCAGCCGCCACTTGCCCATGGCCAGGTTCATGAGGTTCAGCCGGGTCAGCGGCCGGTCCCCGAGCTGCCGCGACGCGCTGACCCCCTTCTCCAGCACGGCGTTGGCGCGGCTGTCGTAGCCGCGGATGCTGGAGTGGAAGCCCAGTTCGCGGGGGAGCCGTGCGGCGTGCCAGAGCAGTCCTCTGGTGGAGGCGGCGTCGACGGCCAGCAGCAGACTCTCGCGGTGCTGGTCGAGCCACTGGAGCGCCGCCTCCTTGTCGTCGAACTCCTCGTGCGTACGGTGCTCCTCCCCGTGGTCGCCGAAGTGGCGCCGCCCGGGGAACAGGACGTCGCAGGCGCGTTCCGCGGTGTGCAGGTAGTGGTCGAGCAGCCGCTGCACCGCCTGCCCGTCCTCCGGCACCTTCTGTCCCTGCGCCACCCGGTGCACGAAGCTGCGCACCAGGTCGTGGAAGGCGTACACGCCCGGCTCCCGGGCTTCCAGCAGCCGTACGTCCACCAGCTCTTCCAGCACGTGCTCGGCGGTCAGCGCGTCGGTGTCCAGCAGGGCGGCGGCCTCGTCGGCGTCCAGGTAGCGTCCGGGATGGTGTCCCAGGAGCCGGAAGGCCGTGCGCTGTTCCTGGGGCATGGCCTGGTAGGACAGCAGCAGCGCGCTCGCGACTCCCCGCCCCTCGCTGTCGAGTTCGTCCAGACGGCGCTCGTGGTCCCGCAGCCGGTCGACGAGTCGCTGGACGGTCCAGCGGGGACGGTTCGCCAGCCGGGCGGCAGCGATCCGGACCGCCAGCGGAAGTCCTCCGCACAGCCGCAACAGCTCACGGGCGGCCTCCGGTTCCCTCTCCACCCGCTCGGCACCGAGGGCGTTGCGCAGCAGTTGGTAGCTGTCCAGCTCCGGAAGGGCGCCCACGGAGAGCCACTCGGCACCGTCCAGACCGGTCAGCCGAGGGCGACTGGTGATCAGGACCAGGCTGTTGGAGGAGGCGGGGATCAGCGCCCGGACCTGTTCGGAGGCGGCCGCGTTGTCCAGGACCAGGAGCATGCGCCGGCCGCGCATGAAGGACTGCCACAGGGCGGCGCGTCCCGCCGGCACCATGGATATCTCGCTGCTGGGGAGGCCGGCGGCGGCGAGCAGGTCGCCCTGTGCCTGGAAGGCGCTGAGCGGCGTCTGGCCCGGGGTGAAGCCGTGCAGGTCGATGAAGAGCCGGCCGTCGGGGTACTGCTCGGCCAGTTGATGTGCCACGTGGATGGCGAGTGCCGTCTTGCCGCCGCCGCCCATGCCGTCGATGGCCAGGACCGTCGGTGACTCCTGCTGGGTCCGTCCGGCCGCCTCACCGATCCACTTCAGTTCGAAGGTCCGGCCGGAGAAGTCCGGCACGTCGAACGGCAGCGCGTGCGGGGCGGCGGTGACCGGCTGGTGGGCCCGGGGGGCGGCGCGTTCCGGCCGGGCGAGGGCGGGGTCCTGGCGCAGGATGCGTTCGTGCAGTTCGGTCAGTTCGGTGCCGGGGTCTATCCCGAGTTCGTCGGCCAGGTGGTCTCTGGCGCGGGCGAACTCGCCCAGGGCGGCGCCCTGTTGGCCGGAATGGTAGAGGGCGAGCATCAGCCGGCTGCGCAACGTCTCGCGCAGCGGATGCTCCTCCACGAGGGCGCGCAGCTCACCGGTGATCTCGGCCGCCTCGCCCGCCTCGATGCGCAGTTCGTAGAGCCGTTCCGCGGCGGTGAGCCGCTGTTCCTCCAGAACCGTCGAGGCGGCGTCGACGACGCGACCGCCGGACCCGGCCAGCACCGGTCCCCGCCACAGCGCCAGCGCCTCACGCAGCCGTACCGCGGCCCGGTCCGTCTCACCGGCGTCCAACGATTCCCTGGCCTGTCGCAGCAGCGCCTGGTAGCGCAGCAGGTCGAGCTGCCCGGCGTCGACGACCGCGCGGTAGCCGGGCCCGTCGGTGACGATGACCTCGGACCCGTGCGGGATGAGGCGGCGCAGTTTGGCCACCGTCTTGCGCACCTGGTGCTCGGCGCTGTCCGGCGGCGCCTCGTTCCAACCGGCCATCACCAGACGGGAGATGGGCACCACGCGCCCTGCCTCCATGAGCAGCACAGCGAGAACTCGCCGCTGCAGGGCGCCGTTGACGAAGACGGGATCACTGCCGCTGCGGACTTCCAGGGACCCCAGGACGTTGAATTCCGGCCTGGGACCGGCAGTGCCTCCAGTGTCACTCGATGTCGCGGCTCGCACCCTGACCTCCCCCGTCAGTGATGAGATGGGACGCACCTCAGCGCGAGAGTAAATCATCTCCCCGGCAACACGCACCTGTTATGTACACTTCAGCAGTGCTTCACCGTGCTTCCGCGTAGCTCAGGAGGAGGGGTCAACTACGCAGTGCGCACTACCTGGTTGGCCGGATGTCGACCATGAGGTCCTGCCGCGCCTTGGAGAGCCGTTCACGCGTGAGCTCCGGGGTGTCACCCTCCACCACGACGTAACCGCGCCGCGCGCGGGGGTCGTTGAGGGGCGGGATCCAGTCGCCGGGGGTGTACGGGAAGCGCGCGCCACGGACCCACGGGGTCACCGCGATGTCCTCCGTGCCGGTGTACGTCTCCAACTGCCCCTCGGGCAAAAGGAAGAAGCCGATCTCCGCGTACCGGGAGGGGCTCGGAACGACCGGGGCGTCGCCCAGGAGTCCCGTGAAGACCGCCGCCTCGAAGTCGAACCCGCAGGCGATCTCGACGAGCAGGGGGATCCGGTCGGCGCCCAACTGCGGCCGGCAGGAGACGATCCGCGGCCCGTCGGGCATCAACGCCACCTGTGTGTGGGCCGGGCCGAAGCGGTATCCGCTCCCTTCCAGCCACGCCACCACGACCGTCTCGATCACCTTGCGTTCATCGTCGGTCAACGGCGCCGGATGGAGGTAGCCCGTCACGAGGAAGTGCGGTGGCCCCGCCGTGCGTTGCGCGGTGACGCCCACGACGTGGTGGTACCCGTCCACGGTGAGCGTCTCGACGCTCAGCCGGGGAGCGTAGGCGGGAGCCCGTTCGCGGACCTGGAGCCGCTCGTACACCTCCGGGGGGTTGGGGGAGAGCCCCAGCCGCCACGCCTCCTCGACCACCGGCAGGACGGAGCTGCCGTGTCCGCAGTGCAGCACGGCGTCGACGCCGGCCCGAAGCGCGGTGCGGGTGATGGTCTCGCGCAGCCGGGCCCGGTCGGCGAAGCCGGTGAGCAGCAGCTCTTCGGAGACCTCCTCGATGCGTGGCGCGAAATCGGCCTCCAGCTGGAGCGGGTCCCATATCGACCAGATACGGAATCCCAACTCCGCACCCCTTCGCGCAAGCTGGTGACTCGGCATCACCAGGAGCAGCCTGACCTGCGAACTCCTTGAGGAGGGTGCACACATACGCGTCACTGTGCGCCGCCGTCTTCCCTTCCCGTTCCCTTTCCCTTCCCCGCCGGACCGTCGCGGCCGGCGCGCCGTTCGCGCCGAGGGGTTCGTCATCATGCCGCCGCCCGACGCCCGTTCGCAATCGGCTCGACGGGCGTGGCGCGCAACAGTTCCCACGAGATCTCCGGACGGCGGGACCGGTTCGGCCCCGCCAACGGGCCGGGGACCGGAGGGGGCGACGTACGCGTCCTCGCCCGTCACCCGCTAGGCCAACCGTGTGAGCCGGTGGCGAACGTATCGCCGGACAGGGCGCGTTGCCTACGATCCTCACATGGTCGACTTCCGTCTCGAACGCACGGCTCCGCTCCCTCTCGACGAGGCCTGGCGCCGGCTCACGGAGTGGCCTCGCCACGCCGACGCGGTGCCCCTGACCCGCGTCACCGTGAAGACGCCCGGTCCGACCGGTGTGGGCACGGTCTTCGTGGCCCGGACGGGGATCGGGCCGTTCCGCTTCGACGACCCGATGGAGGTCACGGTGTGGCGGCCGCCGGCGGACGGGGTGGCCGGGCTGTGCCGGCTGGAGAAGCGGGGACGGTGGGTCACCGGCTGGGCGGAGATCGAGGTACGGCCGGGGCCGGGGGGTCGCAGTCGGGTGGTCTGGCACGAGGAGTTGAGGGTGGCCATGGTGCCGTCCGCCTTCGACCGGCCCCTCGCCTGGGCCGCCCGGTCGATGTTCGGACGGGCGGTCAACTCGTTGCTCCGCGCGGCGTGAGGAGTCAGGCCACCGACCCGATCGGTCGCGTGGATCCCGTGGTTCGCGTGGATCCCGTGGTTCGCGTGGGTGCCGTCGGCCTGGCGGGCGTCTCACGGTGGATCGGGGTGTGGGCGCCGGTGAGGGGGAGGCCGCTGCCGCCGCGCCGGTCGGCGACGATCTCCGAGGCGATCGACAGGGCCGTCTCCTCGGGGGTACGGGCGCCCAGGTCGAGACCGATGGGCGACCTCAGCCGGGCCAACTCCCCTTCTGTGACGCCGACTTCGCGCAGGCGCCGGTGGCGGTCGAGGTGGGTGCGGCGCGAGCCCATCGCGCCGACGTAGGCGACCGGGAGGCGCAGGGCGAGACGGAGCAGCGGTACGTCGAACCTGGCGTCGTGGGTGAGGACGCAGAGGACCGTGCGGGCGTCGACGTCCGTGCGCTCCAGGTAGGTGTGCGGCCACTCGACGACGATCTCGTCGGCCTCCGGGAAGCGGGTACTGGTGGCGAACACCGGGCGGGCGTCGCACAGCGTCACGTGGTAGCCGAGGAACTTGCCGACGCGGACCAGGGCCGACGCGAAGTCGATCGCCCCGAACACGATCATCCGGGGCGGCGGCACGGAGGATTCGACCAGGACCGTGAGCGGGGCGCCGCAGCGGGAGCCCTGTTCGCCGATCTCCAGGGTGCCGGTGCGGCCCGCGTCCAGGAAGGCGGCCGCCTCGGCGGCGACCGTGCGGTCCAGTTCGGGGTGGGCGCCGAAGCCGCCGTCGTAGCCACCACCCGGTCCACCGCCGTAGCCGCCGTCGGGGCGTACGACGAGTGCCCGGCCGAGGAGGTGCGCCGGGCCGGCGACGATGCGGGCGAGCCCCGCCGCCCGGCCGTGCGCGACGGCGGCCAGCGCGGTCCTGAGCACCGGGCGGGCCGGGTCGGCGGCCCGTACCGGTGTGACGAGGATGTCGATGACCCCGCCGCAGGTCAGGCCGGCGGCGAAGGCGTCCTCGTCGCTGTGCGCGAACCGTTCCAGGACGGTGTCGCCGTCCGTCAGGGCCTGGCGGCAGAGCTCGTAGACGGCGCTCTCCACGCAGCCGCCGGAGACCGACCCGATCGCCGTGCCGTCGGTGTCCACCGCGAGGGCGGCGCCGGGCCGGCGGGGTGCGCTGCCGCCCACCGCCACCACGGTGGCCACGGCGAAGTCGCGACCCTGCTCGACCCACCGGTGCAGTTCCTCGGCGATGTCCAGCATCTCTGTCTCCTCCTGAGGTTCACAGGGTGGGGTCGTGGGCCGGTGGTGCGCGACCCCGGAGGTCACGTGCCGGTCAGGTGTTCCGGCCGGACCGGCGTCCTGTTCAGTTCCAGCCCGGTCGCGTTCCGGATGGCCGCGAGGACCGCCGGGGTGGACGACAGGGTGGGGGCCTCGCCGACGCCGCGCAGCCCGTACGGGGCGTGCTCGTCGGCGAGTTCGAGCACGTCGACCGGGATGGTCGGCGTGTCGAGGATGGTGGGGATCAGGTAGTCCGTGAAGGAGGGGTTGCGCACCTTCGCGGTTCTGGGGTCGACGATGATCTCCTCCATGACCGCCATGCCCAGGCCCTGGGTCGTACCGCCCTGGATCTGGCCGATGACGGAGAGCGGGTTGAGCGCCTTGCCGACGTCCTGCGCACAGGCCAGCTCCACCACCTTGACCAGGCCGAGTTCGGTGTCCACCTCGACCACCGCGCGGTGCGCGGCGAAGGTGTACTGGACGTGGCCGGAGCCCTGTCCGGTACGCAGATCGAAGGGCTCGGTGGGGCGGTGGCGCCACTCGGCCTCGACCTCGACGGTCTCGCCTTCGAGGACGTCGGCCAGGCCGGCGAGGACCTCGCCGCCGTCGGTGACCACCTTGCCGCCCTCCAGCAGGAGTTCGGCGGTGGCCCAGGCCGGGTGGTGGGTGCCGAACTTGCGGCGGCCGAGCTCCAGGACCTTCTCGCGCACCAGCTCGCAGGAGTTCTTGACGGCGCCGCCGGTGACGTACGTCTGGCGGGAGGCCGAGGTCGAACCGGCGCTGCCCACCCGGGTGTCGGCGGGACGGATGGTCACCTGGGCGACGCCCAGTTCGGTGCGGGCGATCTGCGCGTGGACGGTGACCCCGCCCTGGCCGACCTCCGCCATCGCGGTGTGCACGGTGGCGACCGGCTCGCCGCCGACGACCTCCATACGCACCTTGGCCGTCGAGTAGTCGTCGAAGCCCTCGGAGAAGCCGACGTTCTTGATGCCGACCGCGTAGCCGACCCCGCGTACGACGCCTTCGCCGTGCGTGGTGTTGGACAGGCCGCCCGGCAACTGCCGTACGTCGGCCGCCTCTCCGGCCGCCAGCCACTGCTGTTCCGGTGGCATCGGCATCGCCTTGACGCGGCGCAGGAGTTCGGCGACCGGCGCCGGTGAGTCGACGACCTGGCCGGTCGGCATGACGGTGCCCCGTTCCATCGCGTTGAGCTGCCGGAACGCGACCCGGTCCATGCCCACCGCGTCGGCGAGCCGGTCCATCTGGGCCTCGTAGGCGAAGCACGCCTGCACCGCGCCGAAGCCGCGCATCGCGCCGCAGGGCGGGTTGTTGGTGTAGAGGGCGATGGCCTCGATGTCGACGTTGTCGACGACGTACGGACCGGCCCCGAGCGAGGAGGCGTTGCCCACCACGGCCGGGGAGGCGGACGCGTAGGCGCCGCCGTCCAGGACGATGCGGGCTTTGAGGTGGGTGAGTCGGCCGTCCTTGGTGGCGCCGTGTTCGTAGTGGAGCTTCGCCGGGTGGCGGTGGACGTGGCCGAAGAAGGATTCGAAGCGGTTGTAGACGATCTTCACCGGCCTGCCGGTGCGCAGGGCGAGCAGGCAGGCGTGGATCTGCATCGACAGGTCCTCGCGACCGCCGAACGCGCCGCCGACGCCGGAGAGGGTCATCCGCACCTTGTCCTCGGGCAGGCCGAGCACCGGCGCGATCTGGCGCAGGTCGGAGTGGAGCCACTGGGTGGCGATGTAGAGGTCGACGCCGCCGTCCTCGGCGGGCACCGCGAGACCGGACTCGGGGCCCAGGAACGCCTGGTCCTGCATGCCGAAGGTGTACTCGCCCCGGACCACGAAGTCGGCCCGGGCGGCGGCCTGTTCGACGTCGCCCCGCACGATCGGCTGCCGGTGGACGATGTTCGGGTGCGGGACGTGGCCGATGTGGTGGTCGGTGCGGTTGTCGTGGACGAGGATCGCGTCCGGCGCGGTCGCGGACGCCTCGTCCGTGACGACCGGGAGTTCGCGGTACTCGACCCTGATCTTCGCGGCGGCGCGGCGCGCGGTCTCGGGGTGGTCGGCGGCGACGATCGCGACCGGCTCCCCGTGATGGCGCACCTTGCCGTGGGCGAGGACCGGGGTGTCCTGGATCTCCAGACCGTAGGTGCGTACGGCGGTCGGCAGGTCGTCGTAGGTCAGCACGGCGTGGACGCCGGGGGTCTTGAGCGCCTCGGCCGTGTCGATGGAGACGATCTCGGCGTGCGCGACGGTCGAGCGCAGGATCTGGCCCCAGAGCATGTCCTCGTGCCACATGTCCGACGAGTACGCGAACTCGCCGGTGACCTTGAGGGTGCCGTCCGGGCGGAGCGTGGACTCGCCGATGCCGCCCTTGGTCCTGCTGCCCTGGGTGAGAGTGGTGGGTGTGCCGGTGGTTCCCATGGTCAGACCGCCTCCGCCTGCCGGGCGGCCGCCAGCCGGACCGCGTCCATGATTTTCTCGTAGCCGGTGCAGCGGCACAGGTTGCCGGAGAGCGCCTCGCGGATGTCCGCGTCGGCGGGATCGGGGTTGCGTTCCAGCATCTCGTCCGCGGCGACGAGGAGGCCGGGGGTGCAGAAGCCGCACTGGACGGCGCCGGCATCGATGAACGCCTGCTGGATCAGGGAGAGTTCGGTGCCGTCACCGGTCCGGTGACCGGCCGGGCCGGGCTGCGGGGGGTGGGGGTGTGGCTGAGAAAGCGTGTCACTTTCCAGCGAAGTGTCACGCTTTTCCGCCCCGCGCCCCCTCCCTCGCGCGTACTCCGCGAGGCCCTCGACCGTGATGACCTCGCGGCCCTCGGCCTGGCCGGCCGCGACCAGACAGGCGCACACCGGCACGCCGTCCAGGCGGACGGTGCACGAGCCGCACTCGCCCTGCTCGCAGGCGTTCTTCGAGCCGGGCAGGCCCATGCGTTCCCGCAGGACGTAGAGCAGGGACTCGCCCTCCCACACGTCGTCGGCTTCCTGCGGGCGGCCGTTGACCGTGAAACTGACGCGCATCAGGCGACTCCCTCCGAGCGGGCGGCACCGCCGCGGTACGACTCCCAGGTCCAGCCCAGGGTGCGGCGGGCGAGGACGGCGACCGCGTGGCGGCGGTAGCTCGCCGTGCCCCGGACGTCGTCGATCGGGTGACAGGCGGCGGAGCACAGTTCGGCGAACTGCTTGGCGACCGACGGCGTGATAATCCTGCCGTTCTCCCAGAAGCCGCCCTCGTCGAGCGCCGCGTCGAGGAACTCCTCAGCGACCTTCGCCCGGATCGGGGTGGGCGCGGCGGAGGCGATGCCGGTGCGGACCGTGCGCGTGGCGGGGTGCAGCGCGAGGCCGAAGGCGCAGACGGCGATGACCATCGCGTTGCGGGTGCCGACCTTCGAGTACTGCTGCGGGCCGTCCGCCTTCTTGATGTGCACGGCGCGGATCAGTTCGTCGGGTGCGAGGGCGTTGCGCTTCACGCCGGTGTAGAACGCGTCGATCGGGATGCGGCGGGTGCCGCGCACCGACTCGGCCTCGACCTCGGCGCCGGCCGCGAGGAGCGCGGGGTGGGCGTCGCCGGCCGGGGACGCGGTGCCGAGGTTGCCGCCGACACCGCCGCGGTTGCGGATCTGCGGGGAGGCGACCGTGTGCGAGGCGAGGGCGAGGCCCGGCAGCTCGGCGCGGAGGTGCTCCATGATCCGGCTGTACGGCACGGAGGCGCCGAGCCGTACGGTGTCCGCGCCGACCTCCCACTCGTAGAGGTCGCCGACGCGGTTCAGGTCGAGGAGGTACTCGGGCCGGCGGTGGTCGAAGTTGATCTCGACCATCACATCGGTGCCGCCCGCGATCGGTACAGCGGTGGGGTGCTCGGCCTTCGCGGCGAGCGCCTCCCCCCAGCTGGCGGGGCGAAGGAAGTCCATGACCGGCTCTCTTCTTCGTCTCGTGTCGTACGGATCGAGCCAGATCGTGTGCGGCGGCCCGGGCTCGTTCATGGGCTGTTCACGCGGAGTGGGGTCAGTACACAGCCCCGTACTCCGACCGGGTCAGTCACCGAAACCATGAAGGAGTTGGCTGGCCAGACCAGGCATCTTGTAGATTCGTATGAACAGGAGTCCTCGGTAACCTCCTCGTTTTCCTCAAGAAACGCGGAGAACAGACGGGCGGAAGCAGGGGGACCCGCGCACCGGGTCCCGGTCACCCGACCACCGCACGATCCATCGTAGGTTCGAGACAGAGAACGGCGGCGACACGAATGCGGCTGCGCGCACTTCTGGACACCGATGCGCTGGGGCTGCGGCTGCTCGGCGGTGAGGACGAGCTCGACCGGACGGTACGCGGGGTGATGACCACCGACCTGCGCGATCCCAGCCGCTATCTGTCCGGCGGGGAGCTGGTCCTGACCGGTCTCGCCTGGCGCCGGGACGCCGCCGACAGCGAGCCGTTCATACGGATCCTGGTGGCGGCCGGGGTGGCCGCGCTGGCGGCCGGCGAGGCCGAGCTGGGAAACATCCCCGACGACCTGGTCGTGGCCTGCGCCCGGCACCGGCTGCCACTGTTCGCGGTCAACGAGTCGGTGGCGTTCGCGACCATCACCGAACATGTCGTACGGCAGGTCTCGGGCGAGCGGGCCGGCGATCTGGCGGCCGTGGTGGACCGGCACCGCAGGATGATGACCTCCGGACCGGCGGGCGGCGGCCCGGACGTGGTCCTGGACCTGCTCCGGACCGACCTCGACCTGCGGGCCTGGGTGCTGTCGCCGACCGGGCGGCTCGTCGCGGGTTCGAAGTCCGCCGGTCCGGCGCTGCCCGCCGAGGTCTGCGCCGAGCTGGCCGCCGCGCATCTGGCCGCCACCCGCACGGGCCGGCGCGGACCGCACCGGCTGACCCGGGGCGCCACGACGTACTCGCTCTTTCCCGTCCGCAGCAGTGGGCGCCTGCCGCAGGGCTCGCGGGACGTCCGCGCGACGGTGCTGTCGGACTGGCTGCTCGCCGTCGAGGCGGACGCCGGTGACTGGCCCGACGAACGGCTGGACCTGCTCCAGGGCGTCACCCAGCTGATATCCGTCGAGCGGGACCGGCGGGACGCGGCGCGCACGGTACGCCGACGGCTCGCACAGGAGGTGCTGGAGCTGGTCCAGACGGGTGCCGCGCCCGCCGAGATCGCGGCCCGGCTGCGGGTGGCCGCGCCGGTGCTGCTGCCCGGGCTGGGGGCGGCCCCGCACTGGCAGGTGGTCGTGGCCCGGGCCGACTGGGAGGGCGGTGACATCGAGGGCGGTCCGGTCGCGCAGTCGCTGCTGGAGGAGATCCTGGTCGACCCGCTGGCCACCGGGCCGGAGCCGTCCGACCGGATCGCCGTGGCCCACTCCGGCGACGAGGCGATCGCGCTCGTTCCGCTGCCGGCGCTCTCCGCCGAGCACGACGGCTCCGAGTCGGGCATCCTCGCGGACGCGCTGCTGGCGGTCGTACGGGATCCGCTGTCGGCCGGGCTCGACGGCGACGGACGGGTCACGCTCGGGGTCAGCGCGCCGGTGCACTCGGCGGAGGGGTTGCACGGGGCGCTGGAGGAGGCACGGCACGCCCGGCGGGTGGCGGCGGCGCGCCCCGGACGGGTGTGCGCGGCGGGGCACCAGGAGCTGGCCTCCCACGTACTGCTGCTGCCGTTCGTGCCGGACGACGTACGGCGGGCGTTCACGGCGCGGCTGCTGGATCCGCTGCGCGACTACGACCGCCGCCACCGGGCCGAACTGATCCCGACGCTGGAGGCGTTCCTGGAGAGCGACGGCTCGTGGACGCGCTGCGCGGCCCGGCTGCACCTGCACGTCAACACGTTGCGCTACCGGGTCGGCAGAATCGAGCAGTTGACGAGCCGCGACCTCTCGCGCCTGGAGGACAAGCTCGATTTCTTCCTGGCCCTGCGGATGAGCTGACCCGGCGATCCCACGACTTTGTGAATTCTTTCACCCGCCCTCTTGGCCGGGCCCCCGATCCGTGCTGAGATTCCGCCACCAACAGCTCGACGGCGTGCTGGACCTTGGGGAGGGCAACGTGGCGCAGTCCGCCATGTCTGGACACGGAACGACCGATGGCGACGATCCCCTCCAGACCGCGGTGTGGCGGCTGCGCTCACGCGCCTGCTGGGCCGACGCGGCGGCGCTGATCCGACCGGAGACCCCGGCCGCCTCGCTCCAGCGGGCCGAGCTGCTCGTCGAGCGGTGCCTCTACACCGAACAGGGGTGGGAGGAGGCCGAGGACGCGCTGCGGACGGCCGAGGCACTGGCCCAGGAGGACGACGAGCGGGGCGCGGCGGCCTGTGAACGCGGTCAGCTCGCCTACGCCGCCACCGTGCACCGGGTACGCGACCGGGCCGACGAGGCGCGGGCCGCGCTCGGGCGGGCGGCGGCGCTGATCCCTCCGGGGGCGTCGGGGCGGGCGGTGCTCGACTTCAGGCGGGGGCTGATCGCGGAGAACCTGGCACGTTCACCGCAGGCCGCGCGGGCCGCCTACCGGCGCGCCCACGCGGGTGCCACCGCGCACGCCGATCCGCTGCTGCTCTCCTTCACCTGGCGGCACCTGGCCGGACTCGCCCTGCGGGACGGGGAGTTGGCCGAGGCCCGGCACGGCTTCACCGAATCCCTGCGGATCCGCGAGGAGTTGGGCTACCTCGTCGGCACGGCCCCCGCGCTGGCCTCGCTGGCCGACGCGGAGATCGAACCGGAGGCCTCCCGGCTCCGCGAGGAGGCCCGCCGCCTCTTCCGTCTCCTCGGTGGCGTACCGACCTGGCTGGCACACCAGTTGGCACCGCCGGCGGCGGGGGCGGCGACCGCCTGAGCGGCCGCTTCCGGCTCAGAGGAATCTGAGAACTTCCTGTGCGAGGGTGACGCGCCCGATCCCACAGGAGGAAGCGCTCGATGAGCCTCATCAACGGCTTGCCCGCACATGTTCTGCTCGTCCATCTCGTCGTCGTACTGGTGCCGTTGAGCGCGCTGGCGCTCGTCGTCTGCGCCGTCTGGCCGCCCGCGGCACGACGGCTCGGGCTGATCCTGCCGGTGCTCGCCTTCGTCGCCCTGGTGAGCGTGCCGCTGACCACCCAGGCCGGGGAGTGGCTGGAGCGGCACGTGGACGACACCGCCCTGGTGCGCCGGCACGCCGAACTCGGCGACGGACTGCTGCCGTGGGCCGGCGGTGTGTTCCTGCTCGCCGTGGCCGTGTGGTGGGTGCTGGGCCGGCGGCCCGCGCCGGAGGCCGCGGCTCCGGCCACCGCCGGACCCATGGCCGTGGGCACGGCGGTGCGGATCGCGGCCGGAGTGCTCTCCGCCGTGGTCGCCGTGGGCGCGGTCGTCGACGTGTACCGCATCGGCGACTCGGGCGCGAAGGCGGCCTGGACGGGCGGCTACTCGAAGACCGCGACCGGCGGCAAGGGCTGAGAGCGCTCAGGAAGCGCCGCTGAAGTGCTCGCCCACCAGGGCCTGCACGGCGGTCAACTCCCCAGCGCCCAGGGCGTCCAGGAGCGCCAGGTGCTGCGCCGCGTCCGCGAGCAGCTCGGCCTGCCCGCGGGCGGGCGCCGCACCCACGAGCGGCCACTGGGCGCGGCGGTGGAGGTCCGCGGCGAAGTGGAGGAGCTGCTCGTTGCCGGCCAGCGCGAGGACGGCGCGGTGGAAGACGCGGTCCGACTCCGCGTAGGTCGCGGGGCAGCCGGAGGAGGCGGCGCGGACCGTCTCCTCGGCGAGGGGGCGCAGTTCCGCCCAGCGCCCGGCCGGTACGGTGCGGGCCAGCCGGAGCAGTACCGGCACCTCGATCAAGGCGCGGATCTCGGCGAGTTCGGCGAGTTCCCGGGCGCCGCGCTCGATCACCCGGAAGCCGCGATTGGGCACGACCTCGACCGCGCCCTCGTTCGCGAGCTGCTGCATGGCTTCCCGGACGGGCGTCGCGGAGACCCCGAAGCGGTCGCCGAGCGCGGGGGCGGAGTAGACCTCTCCCGGGATCAGTTCGCCGGCGACCAGCGCGTGGCGCAGGGCGTCGAGGATCTGGCCGCGTACGGAGGAGCGCCGGAGGACGGTCCGGGGGCGCGGCAGAGGCGGTTCGCCGTGGGTGTGCTCGCCGCGGGCCGCGCCTGCGGTGCTGCCCCGGCCCCTCCCCCGGTCCCCCTCCCGATCGCGGTCCCGGTCCCGGTCCGCCAGCCGGGCCTGGGCCGGCACCCGCTCCGGGCGCGGCCGGGGATCCGGCGCCTCGGTCGCCGCGGAGCCCTGCGCGCCCTGCTTCACGGGTCCTCCTGCGGACGTGTCGGTACTTGAGGTCATTACGGCGGCTTGTTACCCGTCCGTCAAGCACCTTAGATGCAGAATCGAACAGTTCACATCCCGGCCGGATTAGGTAAGGTAAGGCTTACCTTTTGAACCCGCCTGGAATCGGTGGTCCCGGATGCTCATGTCGTCGTCGGCCGTCACGGACGCGTACACCCGCCTCGCCGAGGCCTTCCCCGGGCTGGGGATCACCGAGTTGTCGTCCGGGCAGCCGGCCCCGACGGGCGGCGGCTGGGTCGACGCCGCCGCGCTGGCGGCGGGCGGGGCGACGCTGGAGGCGTTCCTGGCGTGGGACGACGCCCAGGTCCGGCGCGACTACGGGCGCCGGGCACGGCCGGACGTGGTGGCCAGCTTCGGCCTGCACCGCTACACGTGGCCCGCCTGCCTGCTGATCACCGTGCCGTGGTTCCTGAGCCGCCGGGTGCCGCGCTACGACGTGACGCACGTCTCCTTCGACCGCACCTCCGCCGACTTCCCCGTGGGACACCTCGCGGTACGCCCCACCACCTTCACCTGCCTGCCCGACGACCCCGCGTCAGCGCTGCCGGACGCCCGGGTGGTCGCGGACGAGGAGGCGCTGCGGGCGGAGGTGCGGTCCTCGGTCGCCGCGCACCTGGAGCCCGTCCTGTCCGGCTTCGGACCGCGGATGCGGCGCCGCGGCCGGGCCCTGTGGGCCATGGCGACCGACGAGATCGTCGAGAGCCTGCACTACACCGCCGGCCTCCTCGGCGAACAGGGGCGGGCCGTACGGGAGTTGGAGCTGTTGCTGCCGGGAGCGACCAGGCCGTACGTCGGGTCCGCCGCGTTCCGTGAGCTGACCGGGCCGGCCGGTGAGCCGCTGCCCACCCGGGACCGGGCCAGCTGCTGCATGTTCTACACCCTCGACCCCGAGGACACCTGCCCCACCTGCCCGCGCACCTGCGAGGCGGACCGGGTGGCCAAGCTGGTCGCGTCCGCGACGAGTTGAGGGACCCTCACGGCACGGACCGGGTCGAGCGCCCGCTAAGATCAGCCACGAACGAGACGCCCGGCGGGTTACAGGTACTTCACAACTTCCTCACTCGTCACGGGAACTTTCCGTGGAACCATTCGTACGGGTAGTCTTATTCGAACTCAACTCCCGCCCCTCACGCGGCAGTTCGAGCAGAAAGTCGCCCTGGGCATCCCCTTGCGCTTCCTGGGCGGCCTCTTGCCCCGAAACCCCCTGAGGGCCGGTGGAATTGGGCCACTATGGCGGGCGTTACGCCCTATCCCAATGCAAGGGACCCCAGATGAGATTGACCGACATATCGCTTAACTGGCTGCTTCCGGGCGCCGTGCTGCTCCTGGGCCTGCTGGTGGCGGTTGCGGTGCTCGCGCGCGGCAAGCGCTCCTCGGGGGAGCATGCGAACACGGACGAAACGTGGGAGCGCAGCGAAGAGCGCCGCAGGCGCAAGGAGGCCATATACGGCACCGCCTCCTACGTGCTGCTGTTCTGCTGTGCGGCGGTGGCCGCCGCCCTCTCCTTCCACGGCCTGGTCGGCTTCGGCGAACAGAACCTCGGCCTCACGGACGGCTGGCAGTACCTGGTCCCGTTCGGCCTGGACGGCGCGGCGATGTTCTGCTCCGTTCTCGCCGTGCGCGAGGCCAGCCACGGTGACGCGGCGCTCGGCTCGCGGATACTGGTGTGGACGTTCGCGGCCGCGGCCGCGTGGTTCAACTGGGTGCACGCGCCGCGAGGCGTCGCCCACGCGGGCGCCCCGCAGTTCTTCTCCGGCATGTCGCTGTCGGCCGCGGTCCTCTTCGACCGCGCGCTGAAGCAGACCCGTCGGGCGGCCCTGCGCGAGCAGGGTCTGGTGCCGCGTCCGCTGCCCCAGATCCGTATAGTCCGCTGGCTGCGAGCTCCCCGCGAGACCTACAGGGCGTGGTCCCTGATGCTGCTGGAGAACGTGCGCAGCCTGGACGAGGCCGTCGAGGAAGTGCGCGAGGACAAGCTCAAGAAGGAGGAGACCCGACTGCGCCGGCGCGAGCAGCACCGTGTGGAGCGGGCCCAGTTGAAGGCCATCAGCCGGGGGCACCGCGGATTCGTGGGTCGCGGCGGCCGGCCGGCCGAGCCGCAGGCACTGGAGCGCGGCTCCGGCCAGGCACCCACGGAGCCCGCGATACCGGCGCCGGAACTGCCCGGCCGTCAGCGTCCCTCGCTGGAGCCCGTCCGCGGGGCCTCGGATCCCATCACCGTCGACCTCACCGCGGAGGACGACACCATGGCTCTCCCGCGACTGGACTCGCTGGAGCGCAAGCTCAAGGACCTGGAGCAGCAGTTCGGCTGACCTCCGGGCGACGGACATGACGGGACGGGGCGGGATCCGCGGGGATCCCGCCCCGTCCCGTTCGCCGTGCACGGGTCCCCGCGCACCGTTCGCGCATCACATCAGACGGTCCCTGGGGCGAGTTCGAACCACACCGCTTTCCCCACCCCGTGGGCGGATACGCCCCAGGTGTCCGCGAGGGACTGCACCAGGAACAGGCCCCGGCCGTGCGTACCGTCGTCGGCGTTCGGTACGCGCGGTCTCGGCCTGCGGGCCACGAAGTCCCGCACCTCGACGCGCAGTCCGCGGGGTCCGACGGTGGCCGTCAGCACCGCGTCGTGATCGGTGTGGATCAGGGCGTTGGTGACGAGTTCGCTGGTGAGCAGTTCCGCTATCTCCGATCGACCGGGCCTCCCCCAGTGCCGTAACAGTTCACGTAACGCCCTGCGTGCCTCGGGCACCGCCCGCAGGTCCGCGCGCCCCAGCCTGCGCCTCAGCTGAGGCGACCGCGCCGCTTCCGCGACCCTGCCGGCCTCCATCTGCGCGGCCTCCATCTGCGCGGCCTCCTCCTGCGCGGTGTCCGCCGGCCCGGTCCCGATCGCCATGGGACCGCCCCCTCGCGCTTGCCTTTTCATGACCCCCGCCCGCACGCCGATTCTGGTTCCCCTCGTCCTCGAACATGTTCACGGGGGACCATGCCCCTGTCGCGAACGGGCCAGTCATGTCGAGTCGTCAACGACCGGGTGTTCGGCCACAGTCGGGGCAACCGGCCAACCCGGTCGCCGCCCGGCGGGTTCCGGACGGACCGCCCCGGTGATCGCCGTACGCGGCCCGCGCTCGGGGTGAGCCGTCCGGCCGAATGCGCGCCGGAGTCAGCAGGGTGCGCCACCCGGGAAGCCCGTACCCCGGGCCACCCCCCGGCCGCCGCCGACCGGCCCGACCGCCGCTTCCGGGGCGCCGGTTCGGCCGTACCCGGGGAGGTGCGCGCGGTCGGCCCCGGTCCGCTCACGGCGCGTGAAACTGGCCGGAATCAACCGCTGGGTGCGGCGGTGACGGCCACGTGTCCCGGCTCCCGCCGAACGCCCTCGGCCGCCGCGCGCACGCCCCTCGGTCAGGGCCTCGGCACGTTCCGCAGGTTGGAGCGGGCCATCTGGAGCATCCGGCCGACCCCGCCGTCGAGCACGATCTTCGACGCCGACAGGGCGAACCCGGTGACCATGTCGGCGCTGATCTTCGGCGGGATGGACAGGGCGTTGGGGTCGGTGACGACGTCGACGAGGGCAGGCCCCTTGTGCCTGAGCGCGGCCTTGAGGGCGCCCGGCAGGTCCTTGGGCTTCTCGACCCGCACGCCGTAGGCCCCGCACGCCCGTGCCACGGCCGAGAAGTCGGGGTTCTTGTTCGTCGTCCCGTACGAGGGCAACCCGGCGACCAGCATCTCCAACTCGACCATGCCCAGCGAGGAGTTGTCGAAGAGGACGACCTTCACCGGCAGGTCGTACTGGACGAGCGTGAGGAAGTCGCCCATCAGCATGGAGAATCCGCCGTCCCCGGACATCGAGACGACCTGACGCCCGCGGTCGGTGAACTGGGCGCCGATCGCCATCGGCAGCGCGTTCGCCATGGAGCCGTGGGAGAACGAACCGATCACCCGGCGACGGCCGTTGGGCGTGATGTAGCGGGCGGCCCAGACGTTGCACATCCCGGTGTCGACGGTGAACACCGCGTCGTCGTCGGCCAGTTCGTCCAGCACCGAGGCGACGTACTCGGGATGGATCGGGACGTGCTTCTCGACCTTCCGGGTGTACGCCTTGACGACCCCCTCCAGCGCGTCCGCGTGCTTCTTGAGCATCCGGTCGAGGAAGCGCCGGTTCTCCTTGGCCCGCACGCGGGGGATCAGACAGCGCAGTGTCTCCTTCGCGTCACCCCACACCGCGAGGTCCAACTTCGAGCGCCGGCCGAGGTGTTCGGGCCGTACGTCGATCTGGGCGATCTGCACGTCGTCGGGGAGGAAGGCGTTGTACGGGAAGTCGGTGCCGACCAGGATCAGCAGGTCGCACTCGTGGGTGGCCTCGTAGGCGGCGCCGTATCCGAGCAGACCGCTCATCCCCACGTCGTAGGGGTTGTCGTACTGGATCCACTCCTTGCCGCGCAGGGCGTGTCCGACCGGGGACTTGATCTTTCCGGCGAACTCCATGACCTCGGCGTGGGCGCCCGCGGTGCCGCTGCCGCAGAACAGGGTGACCTTCTCGGCGTCGTCGATCATCCGGACGAGCTTGTCGATCTCCGCGTCACCGGGCCGGACGGAGGGCCGGGACGTGACGAGCGCGGTCTCGGTGGTCCTCTCCGGGGCGGGCTCGGAGGCGAGGTCACCCGGGAGGGCGACCACGCTGACGCCGGACTGCCCGATCGCGTGCTGGATCGCGGTCTGGAGCAGGCGGGGCATCTGCTTCGGGCTGGAGATGAGTTCGCTGTAATGGCTGCACTCGCGGAACAGCTGGTCGGGGTGGGTCTCCTGGAAGAACCCGAGCCCGATCTCGCTGGAGGGGATGTGCGAGGCGAGCGCCAGGACGGGGGCCATGGAGCGGTGGGCGTCGTAGAGGCCGTTGATGAGGTGCAGGTTGCCGGGGCCGCTGGAGCCCGCGCAGGCGGCGAGCTTGCCGGTGATCTGCGCCTCGGCGCCGGCGGCGAAGGCGGCCGTCTCCTCGTGCCGTACGTGGATCCAGTCGATGGCGGAGTTGCGCCGGACCGCGTCCACGACCGGGTTGAGGCTGTCGCCGACGACCCCGTAGAGGCGCTCGACCCCGGCGCGGACGAGGATGTCGACGAACTGTTCTGCGACGTTCTGCTTGGCCATGGTTCGCTGCTGCCCCTTCGGTCTCCTCGGATCCCTCGGGTCCATGAATTCACAGCCCCCGCCGTTACGCCTCCCAAACGGCCGCCGCCGTGCGGTCGTCGGCGTACCCCTTCACCCGTACCTGGGTGTCGGCGAGGAAGGCGGCGAGGCCGGGCGGGACGGCGCCGGACCAGCGGGCGGAGAGATGGTCGGTGAGGCCGGGCTCACCGCGCAGGGGATCGGCGAGGCCGCCGGTGCACATCAGGAGCGTGTCGCCCGGGCGGGCGACGGAGGCCCGGAAACGGAACGGCTCGCGGGGCGGCTCGGGGACCGGGTCGTACGGGCTCGGAGGCGTCGGGATGCCCAAATCCATGGTGAGCCGGTCGCCCCGCGAGGTCTCGGCCGGCGTCGAGCCGAAGCCGACGACGGAGGCGCCGGCCGCGTCGGCGACGGACGGTTCGATGTCCTGCCACTCGCCGTCGCGCAGCCGGAACAGTCCGCCGTCGCCCACCCCGAAGAAGACGCGCGTACGGCACTGCGGGTCGGCCGGAAGGAGCAGACAGCGCAGCGAGGCCGCGTACTCCTCGGGGTCGACGCCCTGCTCGGCGGCGCTGGCACGGAGCTTCCCGAGACTTCGGTCGGTGAGCCGGTGCAGCCCCGACTTCAGCTCGCCCCGCCGGGCGCCCCGGATGTCCTCCGCGAGCCGGACATGGCTGCGCCCCACGGCCCGTCCGATCCACCGGCAGGCCTCGGCGGCGGCCCGATGGGCCCCCGGTGTGGCGCGGGCCCCGGTTGCCATCGCCACCAGCACCAGGGCCTGATCCCCGACCCCGAACCGGGCGGTCAGCAACGCGTCGCGCCGAGGCTCCCCGCGGAACCTCGCCGAGTCTCCCCGCACGGAGACGGCCCTGATCGTGCACGGCCCGTACTGGGCCCCGTCCAGCACCGTGTCCGCGACCAGATCCGCCAGCCTGTCCGGGTCGGCGGGAGGCAGGGCGGTGGGTTCGGCGTCGTAGGTGGGCGGCCCTGAGCCCACGTAGCCAGGCGCGGGGGGAGGCTCCTCGACGCGGGGTGCGGCCTGGGGAGTGGCGGGCCGGGGCGGTCCAGGAGCGGGCGCGAAAGGGGACGGGGGCGGCGGGTACGGCGACCGGTCGAGGGGGCGGGCCGGGACGGGAGGCGGAAGGGGGCGCGAGGTGGCAGGGGCCGCGGGCACGGCGGCGGGGAGGGTGGACGGGGGGTACGTCGGCGGGGCGGGGCGTGCCTCCGCGCGGGCGCTCTCCCGGGCCGGCGGGGGAAGAGGAGGGGCGGGAGGGAGGGCGGGCTGCGCGACCGCGTGGGCGTCGGCACCGCGACCGGACGGATCGCTTCTGCCGTCGTCGGGCAGCGAGCCCAACTCGCCACCGTAGGACGGCAGTCGGCCATCACCGCGCGGCGACGGGCCAGCACCGTGCGGCGCTGGGCCACCGCCGCCGGAGGCAGCCGCCACCGACGCGTCCTCCGGGCCGGTGCCTGCGTCGACCGCTCCCGACGCCGACGCGAACCGGTCGTCCAGGGAGTCGACCGCGCCCGCGGGCCCGGTGTCCTCGGTGGAGTCGTCGTACAGCTGTCCCCACCAGTCGTCCTCGTGACCGGTGGCCCTTCCCCCCTGCTGGCTCATGCCGCTCATTGTCCACCGCGAGGACCGGATGAAAACGGGGCCTCGGAAATAAACCGCTGCCCGCCCCTTCTCGAACGGCGTGCGGCAGGACGCGGGGACCACCCGTACGCGCCGGAGCCGCCGGAGCCGCCGGACGGTCCCACCCCCCACGGGAGGACCGCCCGGCGGCGACCGGGGGCCGTACGGCGACCGGTCCGAGTGTGGCCCGTCATCCTTGCCGTCGGCTGTGAGCCGGGGCCGCGAACCCCGGCGGAGCCCGATGGCTCACGCCTGACCTGCGGGTCCGCCCGGGCTCGGGCAGGCTGGACGGATGGGAGCGGATGAACTCCTGCTGGTCGGCGTGGTCATCGCGCTGGGGCTGTGCGGAGTCCTCGTGCCCGGGGTGCCGGGGTCGTGGCTCGTGTGGGCCGCGGTTCTGTGGTGGGCGCTGAAGGACCCCCGGCCCGTCGCCTGGGGTGTCCTCGTGGGCGCCACCGTCGTGCTGTTCCTCTCCCAGGTGGTGCGCTGGGTGCTCCCCCCGCGCCGGCTGCGCGCGAGCGGCGCGACCCCCCGGATGGGGGTGTACGCCGGCGCGGGCGCGTTGCTCGGCTTCGTCCTGGTGCCGGTGTTCGGCGCGGTCCCCGGTTTCATGGCCGGGATCTACCTCCACGAACGGCTGCGGCTGGGCGGCCACGGCGAGGCGATGGCCTCGCTGCGTACGGTGCTGCGGGCGGGCGGTTCCAGCGTGCTGGCCGAACTGTTCACCTGCCTGCTGATCATGGGCGCCTGGGTGGGCGCGGTGTTCTGGGGCTGACCCGGCCGGCCCCGGTTCGCCCGTCCGCCGGTGGAGCGCGGCGGCCCGGCGCGTAGCCCAGCGGCCCGGGCCGTGCGCGGGCGGCTACTCCTCCACCGACACAGCTCCTTCGAGCCGCAGCAACCGCACCTTGCGCTCAAGTCCGCCCGCGTAACCGGTCATTGTCCCGTTGGCGCCGATCACCCGGTGGCAAGGACGCACGATCAGCAGGGGGTTGGCGCCGATCGCCCCGCCCACAGCCCGAACGGCCGCCCGGGGCGCGCCGATCCGCGCCGCGATCTCGCCGTACGTGGTGGTCGCGCCGTAGGGAACGGAGTCGAGAGCCTGCCACACCCGCTCGCGGAAGTCGGTGCCGTAGGTCCGCGACTCCAGGCTGAACTCCTTCAGTTCACCGGCGAAGTAGCCGTCGAGCTGTTCCGTCACGGGTCGGAAGGGGCCCGCGTCCTGCCGCCAGTCCTCCTGGACGCTCCGGCCGCCCTTCTGCCCGGGCACGGAGAGCGAGGTCAGTTCGCCGGCCGGGGCGGCGGTGAGGAGCAGCCGGCCGACGGGGCTGTCGTAGGCGGTCCAGTACGTCACAGGGGTCACGGGGAGGGTGGTGGAGAGAGGCGTCGGGATGGTCATGGGTACTCCAACTCGGCTGCTGTGCGCAGGTGTTGCAGGGCATAAGAACGCCACGGGCGCCACGCGGCCGGGGCCTGCGCGGCGGGCGGCGCGACGTCGGGGTCGCCGAGGGCCCGGGTGCGGATGACGGCGACCGTGGCCGCGTCCATGCCGGGCAGCGCGAGCAGGGTGCGCTCGGCTTCGTCGCGGTCGGCGCCGGCGTCCAGCCGGAGGGTGCCGTCGGCGAGGGCCGCGGTGAGCGCGCCGAGCGGGCCCTCGGGTTCGGCCTCCGCGAGGACGGCCGGTTCGGGGAACAGATGGGTGAGCGTGCCGGAGGGGGCGTCGAGCGTCTTGCCGTACCGCTGGACGAGCCTCTCCCGGACCCTCGGCGCCGCAAGGCCGACAGCGCGCTCCCGAACTTCGGTCCGGTCCGCCAGGGCGCGCACCGCCAGCTCCTCCGGGTCCGCGGCTCCCGGTGAGCGCAGGCCGGGGCGGGCGGCGACCAGGGGCGCCAGCCGGGGGTCGGCGCCGAGCCGCTCGTCGACGGCGTACGGGTCGGCGTCGAGATCGAAGAGCCGCCGCAGCCGCTGCACGGCGGTGGTCAGGTCGCGGAGGTCCGTCAGCTCCAGCCGGGCGTCCAGCCAGCCCCCGGGGTGCGCGCCCGGTCCGGCCTTCGCGGTTCCCGGGCGTTCATCGACGGCGACGATCCCGGTGCCGTGGGGCAGCCGCAGGGTGCGCCGGTAGGTGCGGCGGCCGGGGGCGCCGGTGACCTCCTCCACGCCGGGGACGGCCTCGCGGGCGAGTTGGTCGAGGACGGGGGCGGACGGGTACGGGCCACGGTGGGCGAGCCGCAGCGGGATGCCGGTGGCCGGATCCGCGCCCCGGGGCCGGCCCTGCGGGACGGCCGCACGCAGTCGGCTCGGCGTCGACGCGTAGACGGCCCGGATCGTGTCGTTGAACTGGCGCACGCTGGCGAACCCGGCGGTGAACGCGATCTGCGTGATCGGCAGTCCGGTGGTCTGCACGAGGACGCGCGCGGTGTGCGCCCGTTGGGTCCGGGCGAGCGCGACGGGGCCGGCGCCCAGTTCGGCGGTGAGCTGCCGCTGGATCTGCCGCGCGCTGTACCCCAGCCGTACGGCGAGCCCGGCGACGCCCTCGCGGTCGACCACGCCGTCGCCGATCAGCCGCACGGCGCGGCCCACGACGTCGGCCCGGACGTTCCACTCCGCGGAGCCCGGCACGGCGTCCGGACGGCACCGCCGGCAGGCCCGGAACCCGGCGCCCTGCGCGGCGGCGGCCGTCACGAAGAACCGCACGTTGCACCGCTTCGGCGTCACCGCCGGGCAGCTCGGCCGGCAGTAGATCCCGGTCGTGGTGACCGCGAAGAAGAACTCACCGTCGAACCGGGCGTCCCGGCTGCGCACGGCCTCGTACCTGCTGTCGTCGTCCTTCACGCCGTCCAGTCTCCGCCATCCCCGAGGCCGGGGCTGGCGGAAATCGGACGCGACGCCCTCCGCGAGGGCGGCCTAGACCTGGCGTCCCCGCTTGGCCTCCATCGCCGCCCTGCCCTCCGCCCCCTTCCGCTTCCAGTCCCGGCGCAGCTCCGCCCGCAGCCGGGCGTCGGTCTTGGCGACGATCCACTGGTTCTCGCGCATGAGCTTGCGGTAACTGTCGAGCCGTCGCTCGGGCAGCGTGCCCGTGTCGACGGCGGCGAGCACCGCGCAGCCCGGCTCCGCGGTGTGGGCGCAGTCGTGGAAGCGGCAGCCGCCCGCGAGTTCCTCGATCTCGGCGAAGACCTGTCCGACGCCGGTCCCCGCGTCCCAGAGTCCGACGCCCCGCAGCCCGGGGGTGTCGATGAGCACGCCACCGCCGGGCAGGACGAGCAGGTTGCGGGTGGTGGTGGTGTGCCGGCCCTTGCCGTCGACGTCCCGGGTGGCCCGTACGTCCATCACGTCCTCGCCGAGCAGGGCGTTGGCGAGTGTGGACTTGCCCGCGCCGGACTGGCCGAGCAGGACGGACGTTCCGCCGGAGGCGATCGCGGCGAGCACGTCGACCCCCTCCCCAGTGGCGGCACTGACCCCCAGCACCGGCACGCCCGGTGCCGCGGTCTCGACGTCCTGGACGAGATGGGACACGGTCACCGCCTCCGGTACGAGGTCGGCCTTGGTCAGTACGACCAGGGGCTGGGCCCCGGACTCCCAGGCGAGCGCGAGGAACCGCTCGATCCGGCCGAGGTCGAGCTCGGCCGCGAGGGAGACCGCGACGATCGCGTGGTCGACGTTGGCCGCGAGGATCTGCCCCTCGGACCGCTTGGAGGAGGTGGAGCGGACGAACGCGGTGCGGCGCGGCAGCAGCGTCCGCACATAGCGCGGGTTGCCGCCTTCGGGGTCGACGGCGGCCCAGTCCCCCGTGCAGACGACCTTCATGGGGTCACGGGGAACGACGAACTCGGTGTCGGCGCGGACGGTTCCGGCCGGGGTGACGACATCGCACAGGCCGCGGTCGACCCGCAGGACACGGCCGGGCAGCAGACCCCGTTCGGCGAACGGGGCGAACTCGGCCTCCCACTCCGCGTCCCAGCCGTACGGCCGCAGCGGATGCGCGGAGGAGAAAGCGGAGGAGAGAGCGGAGGCGGAAGAGGAAGACGGAGAGGAACCCGGGAGGGAGGAGAAAGACAAGGGGTGACCCTTCACAAGGGTGGCCCCGGCACCGCGCTCACAGGCGCGGGAGGAAGGGAGAGGTCAGCCGGAGGCCACGGGAGTGGACTTGATGAACTTCCGGATGCGGGCAGCGCCCATCACAGAGACAGCCATCGGTCACACCTCCCTCAGCACGAGCCAGGTCACCCGCGGCGACACGCGGTCGCCGCTCGAACAGCACCGACCTTAGGGAAGTCCAAGCCGCGGCGCCATCGAATTACGGCGCGGAAGGCGGCCGGGACTCCGCGCACCCCGCCCGCGGCCGAGGGCGCCGCGCCGCGCCGCGCCGCGACAGTCTCGCGGAGGCCGTTCGAGAGCGGGCGTTCCGCCGGGGGCCACGTTCGGGGGATCAACGCTGGCTGGTGACGCGCCACGCCATGACGATGAGTGCAAGGGCGGCGACGGCGCGCGATCGCGCGGCCCGACCTCCGCCCATGTGTCCCCCACCTCTTCTTCGGGAGCAACCATGCGTGTACGTACGACCCTTGCCATCGGCGTCCTTGCCGTCACCGCGATCCTGGGCGGCGCGGGCTCGGCTCTCGCCGACAACCACAACGAGGGCGACGTGAAGAGCTGCGGCCAGTTCGCGGGCGCGGCCGACGGCCGCGCCTTCTGGGGTGAGCGCTGCACGCAGATCCACTGGGTCGGCGACGCCTCGAAGCACCGCCACTCGTTCTACGGATAGCGGGCGGGGGCCGGGAACCGCACGGCTCCTCCCGCAGCCCCAGCCGTCAGACCGTACGGGCGGGCCCGGACGACAGTCCGGGCCCGCCCGTCTGCCCCTGACCGCCGTGGGCACCCCCCAAAGACCGTGAGCACCCCCACGAGCGCCCTCTATGCCCCGCCTCCACACCTCCGTGGCGTTTAGGGGGATTTCCTTACCTTTCGCCGACCGGAGCGGTGACGATGTCCCTCATCGGGACTCCGCTTCTCCGGAGCCTTCGGGACGAAAGGACATATACATGCGAGGCAAGCAGACGATCGGTGTGGGCGCCCTGGCTCTGGCCCTGGTGTCCGGAGCGGGCTGGGCCGCCCAGGCGACCACCACCGGCGAGAGTGCCGCCCGTCAGACCGTCGCGGCCGAGGCGCCCGTGAGGGCCGCGTCCGTGGACGGCTACCAGATCGTCCAACTCCCCAACGCCAACGTGCCCAACTTCCAGCGCCGGACCCTCTACTGCCCGTCGGGCAAGCGGGTCATCGGCGGCGGCGCCGAAGCCCAGGGCAACGGCGCGGTACTGGTCGGCAGCTTCCCCACCCCCAGCGGCAACGGCTGGATCGGCCTCGGCCGACAGGACGGCTACTCCAGCGTCGGCATCAGCGTGTACGCGATCTGCGCCAACGTCTGATCAACCCGGCACCGTGTCAGTGGGGGTCGCTGCCGCCCGGGCAGCGGCCCCCACCGCACGAGAGCACGGACTCGCCGGACCACCGCCCCGCAAGGCCCCCAGGTCACAGCGCTCGCCGCGTCGACCGACCCGCCGGTGACGCGTCACTCGGCGCCACATTGTGTACGTTCCCAAATTCAGCGCATGCTCCGCACCCTCCAGAGCTGCGCGAAATACCGGCGACACATGTATTTACAGCTCCCGACACCTCTCCTACTGTGAACGTTCACGGACCCGCATGCGCATGTCAGAGCCGTCACATCGGCTTCGACCCGCGCCCCGTCTCGATCAAAGGAGGTCGGGATGACCGTGTACCGCCCGCGCCGTACGGTGAAGGCCGCGTTGCTCCTGGCGGCCGTCGCCCTGCCGGCGTCCCTGCTCACCACACCCACCACCGCCACCGCGGCGAACTCGCTCAGCATGCTCGGCGCCGACGTCTCGACCGCGCAGCGCGCCCTCGACCTGGGCGCCAAGTACTACGACGCGAGCGGCACCGCCAAGGACCCGCTGGACATACTCAAGGCCGACGGCGTCAACTACGTCCGCCTGCGCGTCTGGAACAACCCGGCCAGCGGCTACAACAACGAGGCCAAAGTCCTGGCGTACGCGAAGACGGTGAAGGCGAAGGGGCTCAAACTCCTCGTCGACTTCCACTACTCCGACACCTGGGCCGATCCGGGCAAGCAGTACAAGCCCGCGGCGTGGGCGAGCCACGGCATCAGCCAGTTGCAGACCGACGTCTACAACTACACGTACGACGTGTGCAACAGCCTGAAGGCGCAGGGCACCACACCGGACAGCGTGCAGATCGGCAACGAGATCAACGTCGGCATGCTGTGGAACGACGGCAAGGTGGTCAACAACGACTTCACCAACGTCGGTCTGCTGCTCAAGTCGGGCTACAACGCGACCAAGGCGTGCAACAGCGGCACCAAGGTGATCATCCACACCGCCGACGCGGACAGTGACGCGAACGCGCGCTGGTTCTACGACGGCATCAAGGCACAGGGCGTCAGCTGGGACATCACCGGGCTGTCCTACTACTGCATGTGGCACGGCACGCTGGCCAACATGGGCAGCGTGGTGTCGGACGTGAAGTCCCGCTACGGCAAAGACGTCATCATCGCCGAGACGGCCTACCCCTTCACCACGGCCAACGCGGACAGCACCGGCAACTCCGTGACCACGGGCTGCACGGGCTATCCACTGAGCTGGCAGGGGCAGGCCGACAACTTCACCGCCGTGCAGAACACCGCCCGCTCGGCGGGCGCGATCGGCGTCTTCTACTGGGAGCCGACCTGGTACGCGGTGACCGGCAACGGCTGGGATCCCGCCAACATCGCGAGCAGCGGCGACGGTTGGGACAACATGGCCACGTTCAACTGGACCGGCCAGGTGAACCCCTCCATCAAGTGGACCCCGTAGTGACCCACGCGTGACCCGGCAGGGGACTGCCGACCAACGCCGAGCGGACCGGTGTTGTCGCGGGCAGCGGGCGCCGCCCGGGCAACGCCGGTCCGTGCGTCAGGACTTGGCGCAGGTGTCACCGTTGAGCGTGAAGGCGTACGGCGGGGAGTTCTTGCCGTTCCAGGAGCCGAGGAAGCCGAAGGTGAGCGTGCCGTTCGCGCCGACGGTGCGGTTGTAGTCGGCGGCCTCGGCGGTGACCCGGGAGCCCTCCTGGGAGACGCTCGCGTCCCACATCTGGGTGACCTCCTGACCGTCGTGGTAGGACCAGGCGACCCGCCAGCCGGCCAGCGCCTGCGTGGTCGTGACGGTGACGCTCGCCTGGAAGCCGTCGGTCCACTGGTTGACGAGGTCGTACTGGACCTCGCACGTCCCCGCCTCGCTGCGGGTCGAGCCGGACCGCGTGCCCGTGTTCGTGCTCGCCGTCGACGAGGAGGTGCCCTGCGGTTCCGGGTCGGAGTTCTTCGGTCCGGCGGAGTCGGCGGTACCGGTCGCCGAGGGCCGCGCGGTGGACGCGGACACCGTCGACGGCGGCGGGGCCCCGGTGGAGGCGGACAGGTCGGGTTCGGCGACCGGCTGCCGGTCGGCGTCGTCGGTGGCGGAGGTGTCGTTCCGGGAGTCGCCGATCGGCATCATCGACACCCCCAGCGCGACCAGCGAGAGGAGCACGGCGGCGGCGAGCAGCCCGTTCCGTACCACCCGCGCCTTGCCGGTCCCCTCCTTCGGCTCCCCGCTCTCGGTGTCGGCGCTGGCGGGGCGGCCCGCGCCGAGGCGCACCTCGGCGGCCCGGCGGCGGCGCTCCAGATAGGCGAGGCCGCCCCAGCCGATCACTCCGCCGGCCAGCGCGGCGGGCAGTCCGCCGCCCTGTAGTCGCAGGCACGCGGCGGCCTCCGCGCACTGCACACAGGTGGCGAGGTGCCGGGAGAGGTCCTCGGGGGTGTCGGCGGCGGGCGAGCGGGTCACCGCGTCCAGCAGCCGGGCATAGCTACGGCACTGCGCGTCCATCGGGGTGTCGAGGTGGCTGCGATGGCAGCGGTCCCTGAACAGCCCCCGCACCTGGGCGAGTTCACCCGAGACGGTGGCCGGGTCGAGGCCGAGCCGGCGGGCCACCACGGGCAGCGGCAGCGCCTCCACCTCGGCCAGCCACAGCAGCGCGGCGTCCGGTTCCTGGAGGTCCCGCAGGCCCCGCAGGGCGATCGGGCGCTGGAGCGGCGGGCCGGTGAAACGGGCCGCTTTCTCCGAGTTGAGCCAGAGCCGCAGGTCCGGATCGAGCCGGTGCCCCCGGCCGTCGGTCTCCCAGGCCGCCGCCGTGGTCCGTACGGCGGTCAGCAGCAGCGGGATGACGGGCAGCCGGGGCGCCCGCCGGCCGGCGGCGGTGCGGGACGGGCCGGAGCCGAGGGAACGGGCCTCGCGGATGCCGAGGGCGAACGCCTCCGTGGCCAGGTCGGTGGCGGCGGCGGCACCGGCCGTGCAGAGGTCGGCGTAGGAGAGCACCGCGTCCCAGCACTCGGCGAACAGCGCGGCCTCGGCGGCGTCCTGGGGGGTCGGCAGGTCGGGCATCGGTCTCCAGCGTATCCACGAATGACGGCCAACTCGCAGCACCTGAGAGCGAATTGGGAGGGGGGCTGCCTCGTGACAGGGGCAGAGCTTTTCACGCTTCCCTCACAACTGACAAGCCGCGTATTCAAATACGGTGCACCGTCAGTCGCTCACTGTGAAGTTGTACGGGCCGGGACCGCACCCGACTCACCCGGCACGGGAGTTGTGCCCGACCGTTACCGAGCCGTTCACTTTACCGCTCGTCACGGCGCCGAGGGGTCGCGGGCGGGCAGGCTGTCCATGAAGGAGCTGACGGAGAAGACCGCCTGGCCGGGACCGGGCGGACCGTAGCCGGGAGGCGACGACAGTCCGAAGTCGTCCATCGTGGCACGGTAGGCCTCCAGCAGCCGGATGTGGTACTCCAGCGGCGCACCGTGCGGGTTGGCCTTGCCGAGCGGGGTGGTCGGCTCCGGGCACCAGGTGGTGAAGCGGGGCGTGATGCCGTGCGACATGAAGAAGCGCAGCCCCTCGGTCGTCGACGCGATCGCCTCGTCGACCGTGGTGAAGCCGAACGGCTCGGCCATCTCCACGCCCGCCACGAAGTTGGGGATCACGTTGCGCGCGCCGAACACCTCCGCCGAGTCGAGGATCCGCTTGTGCCACTCGTCGCGGCCGACGTAGCGCTCCTTGCCGGGGCAGTACAGCTCGAACAGCCGGCGGTCCCACACCTCGAAGTTGGGGTGGTAGATCTGCACGCCGTAGTCCTTGAAGCGCTGCACGTCGTCGCGGGGCAGCGCCTGGGCGACGACCTTGCCGATCCAGCGTCCGGGGAACCGCTCCTCGATGGCCTTGGCGTAGTGGCCGTAGAAGTCGGCCTCGTCGCGCCCGGCGACCGTCCTGGTGATCGCGCCGCCGGTGAGGGTGTAGGCGGTGGACGCCTTCGCGGTGTCGTAGCGGTCGATGATCTCCAGGGCTTCGAGGACCTCCTCGACGTCCTTGACACCCGTGTACGGCCGGCCGGCGGCCTTGTGCTGGCGCCAGTTGTGGTTGATGTCGCAGTACTGGCACTCCTCCTTGGCGCCGAAGTACTGGCAGACCCGGAAGACGGTCAGGTAGATCAGGTAGCCCCACTGGATGGTCGGGGCGACCTCCATGACGGACTTGCCGTTGGCGAGCTTGTGCCGGTAGTACTCCGGCATCGGCGGCACGCCGACGTCAGAGATCCGCCGGCCGTCGAGGTAGAGCCCGAGCACGCCGTCCTCGTCGGCGGCGACCCGGTACGGCGAGGCCGGGTTCACCCGCACGGAGACGACGGTCCGCCGCAGGTCGTACGGGCCGCCGGTCAGGATGATCTCCTCGGGCGGTCGCCTGAGCGCGGCCTCGCCCAGCTCCGGCAGGGTGCCGTGGTCGAAGGAGAAGATGAAGTACGACTTCGGCTTCACCTCGCCGTCCTCGTTGTCGCTGAGCGCGGACGGGTCGAAGGCGACACCCCCGCGCAGCAGGTCCTCCTTGAAGACGGCTTCCCGCGGTACGTGCGGGAAGCGCTCCAGCAGATCCTCGACGAGTGCGGTACGGCTGCCCATCCCGTCTCTCCTCCCGGCTCAGGCGCCCTGCTCAGGCGTACGACTCCTCACGGTATGCCCCCGCCGCTCCGGCACCGGTGCCGGGTCCCCCCGGCGGGGACGGAGGTGGCGGGTGCGCGTCACCGATGCGGCCCACCTATGCTGCGGCAGCGGCTAAAACTCACGCGAACACGTATGTACCCGGAGGGACGGCAGGGATGACGCGGACGGTCACCAACTGGGCCGGCAACATCACCTACGCGGCGAAGGAACTCCACCGTCCCCGCACGCTCGACGCGCTCAGGTCCCTCGTGGCCGGGAGCGGGCGGGTGCGGGTGCTGGGCAGCGGCCACTCCTTCAACGAGATAGCCGAGCCGGGACCCGACGGCACCCTGCTGTCGATCGCCGACCTGCCGCCGGTGTGCGACGTGGACACGCAGGCCCGTACGGTACGGGTCTCCGGCGGCGTCCGGTACGCGGAGCTGGCCCGGCGCGTGCACGGGCACGGGCTCGCCCTCTCCAACATGGCCTCGCTGCCGCACATCTCGGTGGCCGGCTCGGTGGCGACCGGCACCCACGGCTCGGGGGTCGCCAACGGCTCGCTGGCCTCCGTCGTGCGCGAGGTCGAGATCGTCACGGCGGACGGTTCGACCGTCACGATCGCCCGGGGCGACGAGCGCTTCGACGGTGCCGTGACCTCCCTCGGCGCGCTCGGTGTCGTCGTCTCGCTCACCCTTGACCTGGAGCCGGCCTTCCAGGTCGAGCAGCACGTCTTCACCGAACTCCCGCTCGCCGGGCTGGACTTCGAGACGGTGGCGGCGTCGGCGTACAGCGTGAGTCTCTTCACCGACTGGCGGCGGCCGGGCTTCCGGCAGGTGTGGCTCAAGCGGCGCACCGACCAGCCGCGGCACGACGTCCCGTGGGCGGCGCCCGCGACCGAGGCCATGCACCCGGTGCCGGGCATGCCCGCGGTCAACTGCACCGAGCAGTTCGGGGTGCCGGGGCCGTGGCACGAGCGGCTGCCGCACTTCCGCGCCGAGTTCACGCCGAGCAGCGGCGCGGAGCTTCAGTCGGAGTACCTGCTGCCGCGGTCGGCCGCGGTCGAGGCGCTGCACGCGATCGACGCCGTACGGGACACGGTCGCCGCCGTGCTGCAGACCTGCGAGGTGCGGACGGTCGCCGCCGACGCGCAGTGGCTGAGCCCCGCCTACGGGCGGGACACGGTGGCGCTGCACTTCACCTGGGTCGAGGACACCGCGGCGGTGCTGCCGGTGGTGCGGCGGGTCGAGGAGGCGCTGGACCCCCTCGGCGCGCGACCGCACTGGGGCAAGGTGTTCACCACGCCGGCGCCGGTGCTGCGCGAGCGCTATCCGCGGCTCGGCGACTTCGCGGCGCTGGCCCGGAGCCTCGACCCCGAGGGGGTGTTCACCAACGTCTTCGTGCGGGACGTCCTGGGCGGCTGACCGGGCGCCCGGCCGGGCCCCCGACTTCCTCCAGCCCCTTTCCTAACCCCTTGTCGAACCTCGCTCGCAGCCCATAGCCTTGCGGCGCGCCGGTGCCCCCCTGCCCGGTACGGGACGAAGGAACGGGGCGACCCCGGTGAAGCGCACCTCACGCGACATCCGCACCGCGAACCGCTACGAGGTGCTGCGCCAGCTCATCGCCGCGTCGCCCACCTCCCGCCAGGAGCTGGCGGCGGCCACCGGGCTGAGCCTCGCCACGGTCGCCACGCTCGTCGGGGAGCTGCTCGACCTCGGGATGATCACCGAGGTCGGGTTCGAGGACTCGGCGGGGGGCCGCCCCCGGGGGCTGGTGGCCGTCAACGCGGCGGGCGGCGCGTTGATCGGCGTCGACATCGCGGAGACGTACGTCCGGGTCGAGCTGTTCGACCTGGCTCTGAACGTGCTGGCCCGTGCCGACGAGGACATGCGCCCCGGCGAGAGCCTTCCCGAGCAGGTGGTCGGGCATGTCGCCGCCGCCGTCGGGTCGGTGGTCGCGCAGGCGGGGATCGAGGGGGCGCGGGTCCTGGGCGTCGGGGTGAGCGTGCCGGGGCAGGTGGACCGCGACACCGGCATCGCCGAATACGCGCCCAACTGGGACTGGCACGACGTGCCGTTGCTCGATCTGCTCGCCCAACGCATCGCGCATCCCCTCTACTTGGACAATCCGCTGCGCGCCTGCGCGGTCGCCGAGCTGTGGTTCGGCGCGGCCCGCGGGCGCGGCGACGCCGTGGTCGTCAACCTGGGCACCGGGGTCGGCGCCGGGCTGGTGCTCGGCGGCGGGCTGCACCGGGGTGTCAGCAACAGCGCCGGCGAGTGGGGTCACACCACGCTCGTCCTCGACGGCCGGCTCTGCCACTGCGGCAACCACGGCTGTGTGGAGACGTATGTCGGGGCCCCCGGAATCATGCTGAACCTGCGGGAGTCGAGCCCGCGCAGCACCCTGCTGCACCCCGAGGACCAGACCGCGACGATCGACGCCCTGGCGCGCGGTGCCGCCGCGAACGACCCGGTGGCGGTCAAGGTCGTCCGGGACACCGGGCGTTACCTCGGCGCCGGCATCTCCGCTCTGGTCAACCTGCTCAACCCGGAGGTGGTCGTGCTGAGCAGCTGGGTCGCCGCCGCGCTCGGCGAACCGCTGCTGCGCGAGGTGCGCGAGGCCGTGGCCCGGCACGCTCTGAAGAGGCCGCTGGCCTCGACCGAGATCGTCCTCTCCCCGATCCCCACCGACCCGGTCTGCCTGGGCGCGGCAACTCTCGCCCTGGAAGGGGCACTTCAGTCGGCCGGACAGCGGACCGGGAAGCGCACCGACCGGTCGAGGAGCCGCACCGCACCGCCCGCGGACGCCGAAGGCGCCGGGCGTTCCCCCGGTACGCGGCCGAGTACGGCGCCCAGGAGCTGATCGGCTTCGCCGACGGCGGCGAGGGGAGCGTTCACCGACGCGACGGCGGTGCGGACGAGCCCTGTTCGACGGTGCGGCGCACACCGGACTGCCGCAACCCCGGGAGCGGGCAAGGGAATTCGGGCCGTCCGATCCGTGGCCCGCACACCGGTCACGTCCGGTACCGCGAACACCGCGCAACGCTTCACACGGCCTTCGTCCAACCCCTTGCCGAAGCCTTGACCGAAGGTTAGCGTCCCGCACCGCACCCCGATCCGAGCCACTCGGCGCTGAGCCGTGGAGCCGTAGCCGCACGAGAGACAAGGACGTCAACCATGCCGGCAATGAGCAACAGCAACTGGGACCGCCGATCACTCCTGAAGGCGGCGGCGGGGGTGGCCGCCCTCGGCCCGCTGACCGCGTGCGGCGGCAACAACGGGCGCGGGGGCGGGAGCGGTTCGGGCAAGAACCTCGTCCAGTACTTCCACGCGTATGGGGAGGCGGGGGTGGAGCAGGCCGTCAAGCGGTACGCCAAGGGGTACACGAAGGCGAACGTGTCCACCCAGTGGATCACCGGCTCCGACTACGAGACCAAGCTCTTCGCCGCCCTGCTCACCGGGCAGGCACCCGACGTCTTCGAGTTCCACCCGCAGATCCAGCTGGTCAGGAGCGGTCAGGTGGCCGATCTCTCCGACCTCGTCGACCCGGTCAAGGACGACTTCAATCCGGCCGACATCGCCTCGCACACGGTCGACGGCAAGATATACGGCGTCCGGATGATCGACGACCCGCAGTTCTTCTTCTACCGCAAGTCGATGCTGGCGAAGGCCAGGGTCGAGGTGCCGACCACGCTCGACGAACTCGTGGACGCGGCGGCCAGGTTGACCACCAGCAAGGTCAAGGGTCTCTTCCTCGGCAACGATCTGCACGCCATCGAACTGCCCCTGGTCTGGTCGGCCGGCGCCGAACCCCTCACCGCCAGGAACGAGGTCGGCTACCACACCGACGCGGTCGTCGGCGGTCTGCGCCGGCTCCGTCAACTCTTCACCAGCGGGCACCTGTTGCTCGACGCACCGGCCGACTACTGGGACCCGTCGGCGATCGACCAAGGACTGTGCGCCATGCAGTTCTGCGGCATGTGGGCGATGCCGGTCATGCAGAAAGCGCTCGGCGACGACCTGGGGATCTTCCCCTTCCCGAAGGTCGGCGACAGCGGAAGGCCCTCGGTCTACAACGGCGGCTGGTCGATGTTCGTCAACGCCAAGGGCGGCGACGTGGACGCGGCCAAGGAGTACGTGAAGTGGCTGTGGATCGACCAGAAACGGGACCAGGAGGACTTCGCCACCTCCTACGGGTTCCACATCCCGCCGCGCCGGTCGATCGCCGCACGGGCCGGCAAGCTCAAGTCGGGTCTGGCGGCGGAGGGCGTCCAACTCTTCAACACCTACGGCCACTTCGACAACATCGGCTGGACCCAGGCCATGTACAGCGCGTGGGACAGCGTCATCGCCGACTCCGTCCGCAAGGGCGGCGATCCGGAGGCCGCCCTCGACAAGGCCGACCGGACGATCGGCCGCGAACTCAAGAAGCTCTTCGGATAGGCCGGGCGGACGGACCATGTCGACCACCACCACGCGCGGGGCCGCCCGCTCCGCTCCGGCCCGGACCGTCAAGTCCCGGCCGGGGCGCGGCCCCGGGGCAGACAGCACCCTCCACTTCTGGCTCTTCACCGGGCCGTTCCTCGTCGGCCTGCTGATCTTCGTCTTCGTGCCGATCGGCTGGAGCGTCTGGCTCAGCTTCTTCGACGCCCGTTACACCGTGACGCCGAGCCACTTCGTCGGACTCGACAACTACCGGCAGATGCTGACCAACAGCGACTTCACCGGGTCCCTGAGCACCTTCACCGTCTTCGCCGCGTTCATCGTGCCCACCACGTGGGCGCTCTCGCTGGGGCTCGCACTCCTGGTCCACCGGCTCCGGTTCCTGCGCGCGTTCTTCCGGTCGGTGTTCTTCCTGCCGACCGCGTGCAGCTATGTCGCCGCCGCCCTGATCTGGAAGATGTCCCTCTTCAACGGCGTCCGCTTCGGCCTCGCCAACACCGTCATCGGCTGGTTCGGCGCCGAGAACGTCGCCTGGGTGTCCAACCCGAGCCCGCCGTGGTACTGGCTGGTCATCGTGACCGTACGCCTCTGGCTCCAGGCCGGCTTCTACATGATCCTGTTCCTGGCGGCGCTCCAGAACATCCCCCCGGAGCTGTACGAGGCCGCCTCGATCGACGGGGCGAAGTCCGGCCCGCAGACGTTCCGGTACATCACCCTGCCGCAGCTGCGGGCCACCTCGACCGCGGTCGTCCTGCTGCTGCTCGTCGCCGCCTACCAGGCCTTCGACGAGTTCTACAACATCATCAGCACCAGGGCGACCTGGGGCCAGACCCCGCTCATGGTGCTGTACAAGACGGCTCTCGGATCGAGCCAGGACTACGGCTCGGGCAGCGCGGGCGCCGTCATCCTGACCGTACTGATCTGCGCCGTCACCCTGCTCCAGGGCAGGATCATGGGCTTCGGCGGAGCGGAGGGGTCCAAGTGACCGCCGGCACACCGTCGTCGCGCAGGCGCCGCCGTACCGGGCGCGGCGTCCTCACCACCACCGGACTCTACGCGGCCGTGGTCGTCGCGGCGCTGCTCTTCCTCGTCCCCTTCTACCTGATCGTCCGCAACGCCCTGTCCACGGACGCCGAGATCACCGGCGAGAACTGGCAGTTCCTCCCCACGCACCTCCAATGGGGCAACGTCTCCGAGCTGTTCGACGACACGACCGTCGAGTTCGGCCGGTCCCTGTGGAACTCGCTGGTCGTCGCCGTCCTGATGACCTTCGGCATCCTGCTGGTCTGCTCCCTCGCCGGCTACGGCCTCGCCCGCATCCCGTACCGCCACGCCGACAAGGTCTTCTACCTCGTGCTGGCCACCCTGATGGTGCCCACCGCCGTCACCTTCGTACCGAGCTTCGTTCTCGTCTCGTCGCTGGGCTGGGTCGACACCTACCGGGGTCTCATCGTTCCGGGCCTGTTCAGTGGTTTCACCTGCTTCCTCTTCCGGCAGTACTTCCTGGGGTTCCCCGCGGAGTTGGAGGAGGCGGCACGGGTGGACGGGCTCAGCCACTGGGGCGCGTACTGGCGGATCGTCGTCCCCAACTCGCTGAACTTCTTCGCGGCGATCGCCACGATCACGTTCATCAGCGGCTGGAACGCCTTCCTGTGGCCCCTGGTCATCGGCCAGGACCCCAGTGCCTGGACCGTGCAGGTCGCCCTGTCGTCGTACATGACCAACCAGACCGTCAACTACCACCTGATCTTCATGGCCACCGCCGTCTCGATCCTGCCGCTGGTCCTCGTCTTCCTCTTCCTCCAGCGCTGGCTGGTGCAGGGGATCGCGCGGACCGGCATCAAGGGCTGACACCCGCCTCCCCCGATCTGGAGCCCCATGTCTGTGCGCCCCTCCCCCAGCCCCGGCCACGTCGAGGACGTCACACCGGGCAGCGGGACTTTGCCACCCCGCGCCTGGTACGCCTCCTCGGACGCCTTGTCGCTCTCCTTGAACGGCAGTTGGCGTCTGCGGGTGTCGGCCACGGCCGACGCCGAGGACGACTCGTTCGCCCAGGAGGGCTTCGACGCCGGGGAGTGGGCCGAGGTCGCTGTCCCGGGGCACTGGGTCCTCCAGGGCGACGGCGCGTTCGGATCGCCCGTCTACACCAACCATCTCTATCCCTTCCCGGTGGACCCGCCCCGCGTGCCGACCGAGAACCCCACCGGCGACCATCTGCGCACCTTCACCCTGCCGTCCGAGTGGCCCTCGGACGGCGGGGCGGTGCTCCGCTTCGACGGGGTCGAGTCCTGTGCCCGGGTCTGGCTGAACGGCACGGAGATCGGCGAGTTCAAGGGCTCCCGGCTGCCGCACGAGTTCGCGGTCGGCCGGCTGCTGCGGACCGGGGAGAACGTCCTGGCGGTCCGCGTCCACCAGTGGTCGGCCGGCTCCTATCTGGAGGACCAGGACCAGTGGTGGCTGCCGGGCATCTTCCGTGACGTCACCCTCCTGCACCGCCCACCGGGCGCCGCCCTCGACTTCTTCGTGCACGCCTCCTACGACCACGTCAGCGGCGAGGGAACCCTCCGCGTCGACTCCGACGTGGAGGGCCGGGTGACCGTGCCGGACCTGGGCATCGACGTCCCGACCGGCGAGCGGGTCACGCTCCCCGTCCGCCCCTGGACCACCGAGACCCCGCGGCTCTACGACGGCGTCCTGGCCACCGCGGGCGAACGCGTCCCCCTCCGCATCGGCTTCCGGACCGTCGAACTGTCCGACGGCCTGATCAAGGTCAACGGCAAGGCGATCCTCTTCAAGGGCGTCAACCGGCACGAGTGGCATCCGGAGCGGGGGCGCGCCCTGGACCCGGCGACCATGCGCGAGGACGTGCTGCTGATGAAGCGGCACAACATCAACGCCGTCCGCACCTCGCACTACCCGCCGCATCCGGCCTTCCTCGACCTGTGCGACGAGTACGGCCTCTGGGTCATCGACGAGTGCGACCTGGAGACCCACGGTTTCACCGAACAGGGCTGGCGGGACAACCCCGTTGACGACGACCGCTGGACACCGGCCCTCCTCGACCGGGCCGCCCGGACGGTCGAACGCGACAAGAACCACCCCTGCGTCGTCATGTGGTCGCTCGGCAACGAGGCCGGCACCGGCCGCGGGCTGACCGCCATGGCCGAGTGGATACGCGGCCGCGACACCTCGCGCCTCCTGCACTACGAGGGTGACGTCGACTGCCGTGACACCGACGTGTACGCACGGATGTACGCCGGCCACGCGGAGGTCGAGCGCATCGGCCGGAACCTGGACGGCGGTACCCACCGGCGCCGTCAACTCCCCTTCATCCTCTGCGAGTACGGCCACGCCATGGGCAACGGCCCCGGCGGGCTCGCCGACTACCAGCGCCTGTTCGAGTCCTACGACCGGCTCCAGGGCGGCTTCGTCTGGGAGTGGATCGACCACGGCATCGCGCACGAGCGGTACGGCTACGCCTACGGGGGCGACTTCGGCGAGGAGCTGCACGACGGGAACTTCGTCTGCGACGGGCTGCTCTTCCCCGACCGGACGCCGTCCCCCGGACTCGTCGAGTACAAGAAGGTGATCGAACCGGTCCGGATCACCGGGGACGGTTCCGCCGGGACGGTGCGGATCACCAACGCCCACGACTTCGCCGACCTGTCCGCGCTCGCCTTCGCCTGGTCCTGCCAGGTGGACGGCGAGACGGTCGGGTCCGGCGCCCTCGCGGTGCCGGCGCTGGGCCCCGGCGAGTCGGCCGACGTGAAGCTGCCGGAGCTTCCCGCCCCCGGCCGGCCCGGCTCGGAGACCGGGTGGACCGTCAGGGCCCTGCTCGCCGAGGACACCTCCTGGGCACCGAAGGGCCACCTCGTCGCCTGGGGCCAGTTCCCGTTCTCACGGCGGGAGTTGACGACGGTGGCGGCCACCGTCGGACCCGTCCGCGAGGACCGGCTGATCACCCTGGGACCGGCCGCCTTCGACGCCCGTACCGGCGCGTTGCAGCGGATCGGCCCGGTGGACGTGATCGGTCCGCGGCTGGACGTGTGGCGGGCGCCCACCGACAACGACGACGGAGCCGCCTGGCAGACGGACGTCCGCTTCGGACCGCTCTGGCGCACGCTGGGCCTGCACCGGATGCGCCACCGCCTGGACGCGCTCGAAGTCTCCTCCACCGCGCTGACCGTACGGACCAGGGTGGCGCCGGCCGCCCGGGAGGTGGGGCTCGCCACGGTGTACCGCTGGACGTGCGACGGTGAGCGGCTGCGGCTGACGGTGTCCGTGACACCCGAGGGCGACTGGACTGTGCCCCTGCCCCGGCTCGGCGTCCGGTTGGGGCTGCCCGGCGCGGCCGACCGGGTGCGCTGGTTCGGCGGCGGGCCGGGCGAGGCGTATCCCGACACCGCCGCCGCGTCGATGCTGGGCCGGTGGGAGTCGACGGTGGACGAGTTGCAGACTCCGTACGTCCGTCCGCAGGAGAACGGCGCCCGCGGGGACGTCCGTTGGGCGGAAGTCGGCGGTCTGCGCATCGACGGCGACCCGGAGTTCTGGTTCACCGCCCGGCGCTGGACGACCGAACAGCTCGACGCGGCGCGCCACCGCACCGACCTCGTCCCCGGTGACACGGTCTGGGTCAACCTCGACCACGGCCAGCACGGCATCGGCTCCCAGTCCTGCGGCCCGGCCCCGCTGCCGAAGTACTTCCTGGACGCGGAACCCGCCGCGTTCTCCTTCGTCTTCTCGACGGCCCCGGTGACCGGTTGACCGGGGGCCGGGCGCGCGGGCGCTTGTACGGCTGAGCGCGGACCGCCCGTCCCGCACCCGTTCGGACCGCCCGCGCCCGGCGCCGGCGGTCCGCGCCCCGTACGGGCGTCACGCTCAAGCAGGCCGTGGGGTGAGGCGTTGGTGGCCTTTGCGGTCGTAGTAGGAGGTCATCGCGAAGCCGAAGAGGAGGCCGATGGCCGCGCCGACGGCGATCATGATCCAGGCGCGGGTGAGGCCGGCGTCGCCGCGGGCGTCGAAGTAGAGGATGGCGCGGACGCCGTCGCTGAGCTGACGCATGGGTTCGAAGTGGGCGAGGAAACGGTAGAAGCCGGGGACGGCCTGGAGGGGGACGGTCGCGCCGGAGGAGGGCAGGCCGAGGACGATGAAGACGAACATGGCCACCAGCTGGCCGATCCCGCCGAAGGCCGCGTTGATGGCCTGGACGCCGAGGCCGACGGCGAGGGCCGCGCAGTAGGAGTAGATCCACAGCAGCGGGAGGTGGGTCGCGTCCATGCCGAGGACGCTCACGCAGGCGAGCATGATCAGGGAGACGCTGAGCAGCGTGATGCCCGCGGTCATCGCCATTTTCAGCAGCAGGGTCTGGGTGCGGCTGATGGGGACGGTGGGGCGGCGGGTGTGCCAGGGGCCGATCTCGTTGTCGGCGTAGCCGAGGCCGGTGTCGACGCCGTTGCTGATGACGTTGCCGCCCATGAATCCGGCCAGCACCAGCAGCAGGGTGTAGTAAAAGGCGGTCAGGCCGATGCCGCTGTTGTCGCCGATGGGGTGACCGACCTCGCTGGTGATCCGGACGGGGTCGGCGAGCAGCAGCTTCTGGGTGGCGTCGGCCTTGGTGGCGGCCGCGGTGAGTTGTCTGCCGATGGTCACGGATGCCTGCTGCGCGGCGGCCGTGGTGATCCGGGCGGCCAGTGAGGAGCCGAGGCTGCCTTTGCCGGGGTTGGTCAGCACCGTCATGGCCGGCTTCGCGGTGGCGCTCGTGGTGGTGAGCGCGGCGACGCTGTCGGTGAAGTCGGCGGGGATGACGAGGGCGCCGTAGACCTTGCCGGTGTCCAGTTGCCGCTGCGCCTGGGCGCGGGTGAGCGGGCGCCAGGCCGCCTTGCCGCCCGAGCCGTCGGCCACGATGGACCGGACGATCTGGGTGCCGAGGTTCTGCCGCTGTCCGGGGAGGGGTCGGCCGGTGTCGGAGTTGACGAGGGCGATCGGCAGGGCGTGCAGCTCGCGGTTGGGGTTGACGATGCCGCCCATGTACAGCAGGGAGAGCAGCAGTGCGAGCAGTCCGGTCAGCACGGTGGGCAGCAGCCACAGCTTGGGCCGGCGCAGCAGCACGGTGGCGCGGGTCCGGGGAGCGGGGGAGGCAGGGGGGCGGGGGGTGCCGGTGTCGTCGCCCATGGCGTCCATGTCATCCATGGAGCGAGATTCTGGCCCCCTGAGGCACTTCCCGCGCCCGGGAAACACCCCCTACTTTACCTTTTGGCATTAGCTGTGATCCTAGGGGTCCTAGCTTTACGATACGATCCTCGGCGGCCCGCGGGGAGCGGGACCCGGAGAGGGGTGGTTGGGTGATGATGGCGCGTGCGGGAATCACCGCCGACCGGCTCGTGACGGCCGCCGCCGACCTGGCCGACGAGGTCGGGTTCGAGAACGTCACGCTGTCCGCCCTGGCCCGCCGTTTCGGGGTGAAGGACGCGAGCCTGTACTCCCACGTCAGGAGCGTCCAGGACCTGCGGGTCCGGGTCGCGTTCCTCGCGGGCGGCGAGCTGGTCGACCGGATCGCCGTCGCGGTCGCGGGCCGGGCCGGCCGGGACGCCCTGACGGCGTTCGCCGACGCCTACCGGGCCTACGCCCTGGAGCGTCCCGGCCGGTACGCGGCGACCCAGATCCGCGTCGACCAGGCACTGGTCGCCGACTCCCCGGCGCTACGGCGGACCGCCGAGATCACCTACGGCATGCTGCGCGCCTACGGCCTGGAGGAACCCGATCTCACCGACGCCGTACGGCTGTTGCGCAGCACCTTCCACGGCTACTGCGCCCTGGAGTCCACCGGCGGCTTCGGCGCCCCGCGCGATGTCCAGCGGTCCTGGGAGCGCGCCGTCGACGCCCTGCACTCGGCACTGACCCACTGGCCCCGCGAGGAGAAAACCGATGACTGACCTCTTCTACGACGTGAGCGGCACCGGTCCGTCACTGCTGCTGATCCCCGGCGGGGCCGGCCACCCGGTGGGGCTCGACCGGATGACGGAGGTACTGGCCGCCCGGTTCACCGTCGTGACGTACGACCCGCTCGGTCTCGCCCATGGACGGCTCGGGCAGCCGGTCGGGGAGCAGCGTGCCGAGGCGTGGAGCGACGGCGCCGCCCGGGTGCTCCAACAGGTGCTTCCCGAGGGGGAGTCGGCGTACGTCCTCGGCATCAGCGCGGGCGGGATCGCCGCGCTCGACCTGCTCGCCCGGCATCCGGAGCGGCTGCGGCACGTGGTCGCGCACGAGCCGCCGTGCGTGAACGTACTGCCCGACGCGGCCCGGCACCGCGCCATGTTCCTCGACGTGCACGACACCTATCGGGCGGCGGGCCTCGAAGCCGCGGCGGCCCGCATGAGCGCCGGTCTCGCCGGCCGCGAGCCGGAGAGCGGTCCCGAGGGCCAACCCCTGTCGCCGGAGGCGGAGTTGGCCAACCCGATGGCGCTCTTCCTCACCCGAGTCCTGCCGCGGTTCACCGCGTACACGCCGGCCGAGGACGCGCCGTACTCCCGTCTCACCCTCACCGCGGGCACCGACTCGCGCGGTCAACTCCTGTATCGCACAGCCGAGTTGCTCGCGGCGCGGACGGGGAGCGACTTCGCGGAGTTCCCCGGCGGTCACCTCGGCGCGCTGGAACACCCGGTCGCCTACGCGGAGCGGCTCACGGAGACCCTGGTTCCGGTCGGCGCCCCGGGCGCACCATCGACCACCTAGACTGAAAGCTTCGCGGAGGCCACGTGCCGCCCTGGGGGAGGGAGCGCGTCTTGTCTCAACAGCAGTTGGGCCGCGGCCCTTTGAGAGCTGCCGGCCCGGCACCGGGGCCCGGTGACGACGGGGGTTCGCCGCCGACGCGGTTCGTGGGCTGGCTGGGCGGGTTCGGTTGCGCGGCGGCCGGATACGCCGTGTTCCAGTTCCTGTTCGGGGTGCTGCCCGACTCGATCGGTGCCCAGTCCGCCCGCTACCTCATCGCCGGGGTGAGCGGGCTCGCCACGGCCGGGATGACCTGGCTGGCGGCGGCCCTGCTGCGGGCCCGGTCCACCGCGTCCGCGCCGGGTCCGGCCCCCACTCCCCCGGCACCGGCCGCTCCGGGCCCGCTGCCCGAGGTGTTCGCCGCCGCCTACAGGGCGCTCGCCGACCAGGTGTCCGTGGTGGACGATCCGGTGCGCGGCAGGCTCGTCGGCTGGTCGCACTCCCTCCAGGAACCGGACGGGCCCGGCCGGCCGACCTCGCTGGCCACCGCCTACGGGCTGCACATCATGCTGGATCTCGGGGTGCCGGACGGTCGGGTGAACACGGGCGAGCTGATCGAGACGCTCTGGCGGCTGAGGCTGCCGGACGGCGGCTGGTCGGCCCGGTCGCAGGGCGCGGTGGCCCGGCCCGAGATCACCGCCGTGGTGCTCGGCGCGCTGGCCCGGGCGGGGGCGCCGGGCGACCGGATCGCGGCGGAGGTGGCGCACTGCGAGGCCGGCTTCACCCGTGAACTCGACGGTACGGGGCGGGCGTTGACCCATGTGGTCACCACCGTGACCCGCGGGCTGGTGCGCGCGGCCCCCGGTGCCCCGATGCTGCCCGTGCTGCGCGCCGCCCTGATCGACGGGGCGCTCGGCGACCCGGAGCGCCGGCACCACCGCTGCTGGGGTCCCCGGCTCTCCCCGCTGCCGTGGGTGGCGTCGCCCGCCCGGCCGTCCGCGCTGCACACCGCGCAGGCCGTGGTCGCGCTGGACCGGACGGCCCGGGTGCTGGGCGAGGGGTCCGTCGAGCGGGCGGCGCGCGAGGACGGGGTGCGCTGGCTGCTGGCGTGCCCGGCGGCGGCGCACGACGACTGCGTCGACCTGGCGAATCTGCGCGAGGAGGTGCGCAGGCCGCACCCCGGCGACTCCTCGCACCACGAGGTGCTGAACGTACGGCACTTCACCGCCGCCTGGCTCGTGCGGGCCCTGCTCACGCCCGGCGCGCGGGAGGTCGCCCGGCAGGACGGGACGGAGGAGGCGTGGCGGGAGCGGCTGAACGGCGCGGCGGCGGCGGTGTGGGCGGCGCAGACGGACGGCGTCTGGTCCTGGTCGCGGGACGGCGCCGCGCTCACCGCCACCGACGAACTGCGTCAGCCGGTCTGGATGACCTACCAGGGGCTGTCGGCGCTGCGGGCGCACGCCGTATGGACGTATCAGCCGGACGGACAGTGAGGAGCGGGTGTATGGGTGGTCGGCAGGTTCTGGCGGCGCGGCGGCTGCTGGCCGAGGCGCTGGACGGCGAGATCTCCGAGCCGGAGGTGGTGCGCGCGGCCCGCTCCGTCGTCGCTGAACTGGGCTACGACGAGCGGCTGTTGGAGCTGGTCGCCGAACTGGCCGGCGGTGCCGGCGATCCGGCGGCCTGCGCCCGGCTGTCGTACCGTCACGTCCTGGGCTTCGACAAGCTGCTGCTGATCGACGACGGTCCGCGCCAGATGCTCCGCGCCCATCTCTGGCGTCCCGGCGCGGCGGCGGCCGGCCTGGAGGACATCCACAACCACCGCGCCCCGCTGGCCTCCCGCGTCGTACGGGGGCGGCTCGCCATGGAGCTGTACGAGCCGCGCGGTGACGGCGACCTCTCGGCGGACGGGTACGAGGAGTCGCTCGCGGAGGGCACCGGCGACTGGGAGCTCCGGCCGACGGGACCGGCCCGACTGCGGCTGACCCACACCGGCCGGTACGCGGCGGGCAGCGACTACGCCCTGCCCGCGCTCACCCTGCACCGCGCCTGGTGCGACGCGGACGTGCCGACCGTGACGCTCTTCCTGGAGACGGGGAGCCGACGGCGGCAGCACACCGACGTGTTCACGACGGCGGGACCGCACCGGGGTGCGGTCGCGAAGGTGCCGCTGGACGTGACGGACTATCTGGACGCGCTGGGCGGCCTCGCGGATCTGCTCAGGAGTTCGTGAGGGCCTGGCGCACGACGTCCAGGTTGTACGCGTCGACGTCGAGCGCGGGCCCGTCCGTGTCGCCCGTCAGCTCGGCGGCCGGCACCCAGGCGTGGGCCTGGTCGGGCTGGGGCAGGGTGATGTCCCAAGTGAGCGGCCGGACAAGGTAGTTGTCCTGCCAGTTCTTCGTCTCGTGGCCCCGGTAGTCGCTGACGAAGGAGGATTCGCCGACCTTGCGGACGACCTCGCCGAGGAGACCGGTCTCCTCCTTCAGCTCCCGCAGCGCGCCGTCCTCGGGCGCCTCGCCCGGTTCCAGCTTGCCGCAGGGCACGCCCCACACGTACGGCAGGAACCGCTCGGTCCCGCTGCGCCGCACCAGGAGCACCCGCCCTTGGCCGTCCATCACGACGGCGGCCGCCAGTCGCTTGTCGCCGGGGTCCATGTCCATGGTTCCTCGGTCCCTCGCCGGAAGTGAGTCCAAAGGGTCTGATACCCAGGAAGACGTCCAACGTACCAGGGCGGCCCGTTTCCGGCTGTGCCGCCGGTCTCACCAGGGCCGCACCGACCACGAGGACCCGGCGGCCGGCTCGTCCGGCCCGGTGAACCTAAACCGTGCCGACCGGCCGCCGGCCCAGCGCACGGACACCTCGTGCCCCTCGCCCACCTCCACGGACACCAACTCGGTGAGGGGGCGGGGGGCACGCTCCCCGGTGAGCCGGACCAGTGCGACGAAGAGCGCGGGACCGTCGCCGACCACACCTTCGCCGTCCAACAGGGCGTGCGCGCAGACGAGTTCGGACCGGGCCCGCTCCCCCGCCGGCCAGCCGGTGACCCGCACCCGCGTCCCGGGCGCCGCGCCCGCCACCAGATGGGCCCGCACCTCCGCCGCGCCCTCGGCCACGACCAGACTGGTGACCCGGGCCCCGCCGCCCGCCGTGTGCCGGGAGGCCGCCCAGCCGTCACCGACCCCCAACGGCACGATCTCCGTACGGCTCGGATCGCCGTCGAGGATCACACTGTTGTCGTACGACGGCGCCGGCACCGTCGCCGTGGAGTACGCCAGCCGCGTGTAGTAGGGGTCGTAGCGGACGTCCTCGCTGCCGTGGTTGTGGAGGCGGACCACTCCGTCCGAACGGGTCGACTGGAGCAGCCAGTTGGGAGCGGTGATCCCGGTGAGCGCGTCCGTCCGCTCGGCCGGCCCCGGCTCCTCCGGCGCCGTCCACACCTCGTGGCCGGGCGGGAGCAGCAAGCCGAGGAACCCCTTACTGGCCCAGTACGGGGAGGCGGGCCCCGAATACCCTTGCAGGACCGTCTCGTCGGGGCCCAGCCAGCCCAGGCCGAGCAGTCCCCGCGCGTCCACGGCGCCCCCGTCCAGGAAGTACTTGAGCGCCCCGGACGCCAGCCGTCGCGTCTCCCCCGGCGCCAACGGCGTACGGCCGGTCAGCGCGCCGAGCCAGAGCGGGGCGGTCGTGGCGAAGCGGTAGGTGAGCGAGCGGCCCTGGTGCATCGGCGCGCCGTCGCCGCCGAACAGGCGGGCACAGTCGGCGAGATGACGTTCCAGACGGCCTCCGTAGAGGTCGAGCAGAGCGGTGTCGTCGGCGAGCCAGGCGTGCAGGACGGGGTAGAGGTGCAGCGCCCAGCCGTTGTAGTGGTCGAAGGCGCGGCCCGGCCCGTCGGAGTACCAGCCGTCGCCGGCGTACCACTGCTCGACGCGTTCCAGTCCGTGGGCGACGGCCTTGCGCGCGGTGTCGGTCTCGTGGCCGATCTCCTGGAGGAAGCCGCCGACCGTGACCGGGAACAACTCCCAGTTGCAGGGCCAGGGTTCGGCCGTCAGCGCGGAGCCGAGCCACTGCGCGGCGCGCTGCCGTACGGCGTCGTCGAGGCGGTCCCAGAGCAGCGGGCGGGTCAGGCGCAGCGCCAGGGCGATGGACGCGGCCTCGACCAGTGGCTGCCCGCGGTCCTCGATGCGGGGCCAGGCGCCCGCGGCACCGGCGGCGAGTCCGTCGGCGTACCGTCCCAGCGCCTGTTCGTCGCGGCGGAAGGCGGCCAGCAGCAGGGTGCGCGCGTAGCCCTCCAGACCGTCGGAGAGGCGCCCCGACGAGCTGACGCGGTCGCCGGGCAGGTGGTAGAGGGCGCGGTCCTCGCTGGCGTAGGGCTCCACGGCGGCGAGCAGGGTGTCGGCCACCGCCTCCCAGTGGGCGCGGGTGTACCCGGTGCGCGGGCTCAGCGTGCGGTCGTCGGGCGGCAGGTGCATCGGCTGCTCTCTTCTCGCGGTCTCTCCGGCGTCGTCTCCGCGTCCCTCCGGCGGTGGCGGTGCAGTGGTCGATCCCGAGGGGCGGTGGCCGGTCGTGGGCCCGGGCCGGTGCGGCGGACAGGGCGGCGCCGAAGGTCACCGCCGCCCGCCAGCAGGGCGGGGCTGAATCGTCTCATTCGGAGCTCCTCCGTTCGACGGCAAGGACCGGCGGCTGGACCGTACCGCTAAGGACAAGCGCTTCCTAGACCTCCACTCCGTTTTCCACGCACCCCAACTCCCGTCGCGTGAAAGCCCTTTCGCGAAATCGATTCAACTGTCACCCTCCGAAGCACCCGCACCCCACCTCCCCGAAGGGGGCACCCCCCATGTCCGGATCCGTGAACAGACCGGTCCGCCGCCGCACCTTCGTGCTCGGCACCGCCGCCGCGACCGGTTCGGCGGCCCTCGCCGGACCGCTCGCCCCGAGCGCGTCCGCCGCGAGCTTCGGTTACACCGACGACGGCTCGAACTACGTCATCGACACCGGCGCCTCCCTGGTCCTCAAGGTCAGCAAGACCAACGGCGACCTGACCTCGCTGGTCTACAAGGGCACCGAGTACCAGGGCTACGGCGGCATGAACTCCCATGTCGAGTCCGGGCTCGGCACGTCCACGGTGACCATCACGCAGTCGGGTTCGACGATCCTCGTCTCGGTCACGCACGGCACACTGAAGCACTACTACGCGGCCCGCAGCGGTGAGAACAACGTCTACCTGTGGACCAACAAGGCCGACACCTCCGTGAGCGCGACCCGCTACATCGTGCGCGTCAAGGCCGGCCTGTTCCTTAACGACGAACCGGATTCCTACACTTACGCGCCCACCACCGTCGAGTCCGCGGACGTCTTCGAGAAGTCCGACGGCCAAACCCGCTCCAAGCACTACGCGAAGCACCGGGTCATCGACTACGACTACATCGGCTGGAGCGCCGGCGGGGTCGGACTGTGGGTCGTGCGCAGCAACCACGAGAGGGCCTCCGGCGGCCCCTTCTACCGCTCCCTGCTGCGCCACCAGAGCACGGACGGCGGCGGCCTGTACGAGATCCTGTACTACGGCGAGAACCAGACGGAGGCGCAGCGCTTCGGCCTCCAGGGCCCGTACGTCATCGCCTTCACGGACGGCGGCGCACCCTCCTCGGCGCTGTACCACGCCAACCTCACCACCGCGTGGGCGGACTCGCTCCCCCTCTCCGGATACGTGGCCGCCGGCGGCCGGGGCCGGGTCGCGGGGGTGGGCATCACGGGCCGCGACACGGCGTACGCGTACACGGTCGGACTCGCCAACTCGGCCGCCCAGTACTGGGGTTCGGCGCGGGCCTCGGACGGCTACTTCTCGATCGCGGGGGTCCTGCCGGGGACGTACACGCTGACCGTCTTCAAGGGTGAACTCGCCGTCACCACCTCATCGGTGACGGTCACGGCGGGCGGGACCACGACGCTCAACAGCATCGCGATCCCCTCCTCCAACGATCCCTCCAACGCGGGCGCGATCTGGCGGATCGGAAACTGGGACGGCTCGCCGGGCGGGTTCAAGAACGCGGACCTGATGACGTACGCGCATCCGTCGGACGTGCGGGCCGCCTCCTGGACCGGCAACGTCGTCGTCGGCAGCGGCACCGAGACCTCGGCGTTCCCCTGCTATCTGTGGAAGGACGTCAACAGCGGCATCATCGTCTACTTCCGGCTGACCGCCGCCCAGGCCGCCGCCGCCCACACCCTGCGCATCGGCGTGACCACGGCCTACGCCAACGGCCGGCCGCAGATCGTGGTCAACGACACCTGGACCTCGGCCGTCCCCTCGCCGCCCACCCAGCCGAGCACCCGGTCACTGACCGTGGGCTCCTACCGGGGCAACAACCACACGTTCACCTACAGCGTCCCGGCGTCCGCCTGGCTGACGGACACCAGCGCCTACAACACGCTGAAGATCTACGTGGCGAGCGGTTCGGGCACGACCTCCTTCCTGAGCGCGGGCACGTCGGTCGACGCGATCGACCTGCTGACCTGACGTCAGGTACCGCGCGTCCACTGCTGGTTGGTGCCGCCGTTGCAGGTGTACGTGATGATCGCGGCGGAGTTGGCGGTGGACGCGCCGGAGACGTCGAGGCACTTGCCGCTCGCCCGGGCCTTGACGAGCACGTAACTCCCCGACGTGGTCAGGCTCCACTGCTGGGCGGTGGAGCCGACGCAGTTCTCCTGGGTGACACTGGCGGAGTTCTCCTGGAGGCACAGGGAGCTGCTCCGGTTGACGAGTGCGTAGTAGCCGGTGCCGAGGTCCTTGAACCACCACTTCTGGTTGGTGCCGCCGTTGCAGGTGTACTGGCTGATCGCGACACCCTGCCACAGCGACTGGCTGGGGACGTCCGCGCACTTGGCGGACGCCCTGCCGACGAGCGTGTTGTACGTGGCGCTCGTCCCGCCGACCGTGCCGGCGACGGTGTCGACCGTGACCTCCGGATACCAGGACATGGACATCGAGGTGGCGGTCGGGAAGGTCAACGGCAGCCAGACGTAACGGGAGTCGTTGACGGTCCCGCCGAAGGAGTTGCCCCAGCGGTCGCCCATGTACAGGTACGAGGTGCCCGAACTCCCCGCCACCGGGAGGACGTAGGCGGTCTGGGAGTTGTAGGCGGTGGAGTCGCCGACGTTGGTGAAGGACGTCCACGGTCCGCCGAGGCTGGTCGCGGTGGCGTACTGCTGCTGGTTGGCGCTCCAGCCGGTGGCGCCCGAGGTGAGCATGAAGTAGACGCCGTTGCGCTTGAACAGGGCCGGGGCCTCGCGGTGGCCGCCCACCCACGGGTTGGCGACCAGACTGTCGATGCCGGTGTAGTCGGCGGTGAGCCGGTAGATGTGCAGGTCGTAGTTCTCGTTGGCGGCGGACACCATGTAGCCGGTGCCGTCGGTGTCGACGAACGTCGTGATGTCCCGGGACATGTTGTCGCCGAGCGGCTGGAAGCTGCCCTGGTAGGTGTAAGCGCCGTCGACGGTCGAGGAGACGGCGACGGCCGCGCGGGCCTGGCTGTAGTCGACGCCGTTCTCCTTGTGCATCCACATCACGAACTTGCCGGTGGAGGCGTTGTAGACGACCTTGGGCCGCTCGATGTAGGCGGTGGCCAGCTCGGAGGCGCTGGACTGGGTCAGGACGTGGTTCCTGAACTCCCAGTTCTTCAGGTCGGTGGATCGGTAGGCGTCCACGTAGCGGAAGGTGTTGTCGGCGTTGCGGTCCTCGCCGAACCAGTAGTAGTAGCCGCCCACCTTGATCACCCCGCCGCCGTGCGCGTGCACGACGGCGCCCGAAGTGTCCGTGAACTGCGTACCGTTGGCGACGGTCTGGGCCGCCGCCTGGGCCGGTCCCGCGGCCACCAGGGCGGCGGCGAGGGTACAGACCAGGGCGAGCAGGACCGCGTACACACGTCTGGACATCAGGCGTTCTCCTTGCCGAGGGCGGAGTGGGAGCCGGAGCCGGCGGTCGGGCCCGGCACGGTGACCGTGTCGGCGACCGGGACACCGAAGTCGGGGGTGCCGTCCCGGTGCCAGCCGAGGCGCTGCACCCGGGTGTGCCGGTTGGGGTCGTCCAGGGGGTCGCCGGTGATCTCCTTGTACTGCCGGGCGTGGTAGACGAGGACATCGCTACGGCCGTCCTCGGCCACCGTGAAGCAGTTGTGCCCGGGGCCGTACTGGCGGGTGGTGTCGTTGCTGGTGAAGACGGGGACGGGCGACTTGGCCCAGTTCCCGGGGTCCATCAGGTCGGCGTCCGCGTCTACGGTGAGCAGGCCCATGCAGTAGTGGTGGTCGGTGGCGCTGGCCGAGTAGGACAGGAACAGCCGGCCGTTGCGGGCGATCACGGCGGGGCCCTCGTTCACCTTGTAGCCGACGCACTCCCAGTCGAACTCGGGCGTGGAGAGCCGGATCTGAGGTCCCGTCAGCGTCCAGGGGTCGGCCATCCTGGAGAGCCACAGGGCGGTGTTGTTGTCCATGCCGGGTTCGTGCTGCGCCCAGGCGAGATAGCGGCTGCCCCGGTGGGTGAAGGTGGTGGCGTCCAGGGAGAAGGTCTCCCAGGCCGTCGTGATCTGGCCGCGCTCGGTCCACGTCCCGCGGAACGGATCGGGGTTGGCGTTCTCCAGGACCCAGACGCGGATGTCCCAGACGCTCTCGGCGGGCGCGGAGGCGAAGTAGACGTACCACTTGCCGTCGGCCCGGTGCAGCTCCGGCGCCCAGATGTGGGCACCCATGGCGCCGGTGGCGTGCTTGGTCCAGATCACCGACTCGGCAGCCGTGGCAAGCCCGTTGAGGGTACGGGCGCGGCGCAGGACGATCCGGTCGTACTCCGGGACCGTGGCGGTGAAGTAGTAACCGCCGTCGGAGTGGCGGAGGACGAAGGGGTCGGCGCGCTGCCGGACGAGGGGGTTCACGAACGGGGGCGCCGCCGGGTGCGGGGCGGCGGTGCCGGTGGCCGCCGAAGCGGTGACGGCGGTGGCCGGACCCACGGCCAGGGCGCCGGCGGCGAGCGCGGCACCCTTCAGCAGCGTTCTCCGGCCGGGGGGTTGGGGCAGGTCGTGATCGCGGCTCATGCGCTGCCTCTCGGAAGGGGTGGGGTGTGGGGGGTGTGGTCGAGGGCGGGTGTGGGGTCGAGGGGCGGGCGTGGGGTCGAGAGTGAGGGGCGAGGGCGGTGCGCGTTCGAGATGACGAATGCCATCTGTCATGACGAACGCCGAAAAGGTAAGGGGGCGGCAGCGTGAGGTCAACGGGTCTGACGCGACGAAGAGAGAGCGCTTTCAGCGCCGGGGCCGGGGCCGGCACTTGGCGGTCGCGAGCGCGGGGAGCGGGAGCGGGAGCGGGAGCGGGAGCGGGAGCGGGAGCGGCGACATCCTGTACGGCGCGGCGGTGGACCGGCCGTTCCATGTCCCAGGCTCTGCGGGACGACGGTATTCCGGCGACTGCATACGGTGGGCGAGCTGTTCGCCGACCGGACACCACTCGGCGCGTGGCGGCATATCGGTTAGCGTCGACCGTATGACCAGCGATGTTCCCGCCGCCGCCTCCCTCGCCGATGCCCTCGCCGCCGGGACGGTCGTCCTCGACGGCGGCATGTCCAACCAGCTCGGAGCCGCCGGGCACGACCTGAGCGACGAACTGTGGTCGGCGCGGCTGCTCGCCGAAGAGCCCGAGGCGATCACCGAGGCCCACCTCGCCTACTACGAGGCGGGCGCCGACGTGGCGATCACCGCCAGCTACCAGGCCACCTTCGAGGGCTTCGGCAGGCGCGGGATCGACCGCCGGCGGGCCGCCGAACTCCTCGCGCTGAGCGTGGAGTTGGGGCGTGAGGCGGCACGCCGGGCGCACGGCCGGGGCGTCCCGCGTCCGCTCTGGGTGGCCGCGTCCGTCGGACCGTACGGGGCGATGCTCGCGGACGGTTCCGAGTACCGGGGGCGCTACGGCCTGAGCGTGGACGAACTGGAACGTTTCCACCGGCCCCGACTGGAGACGCTGGCCGCGGCCGGACCCGACGTCCTGGCGCTGGAGACCGTGCCGGACGCCGACGAGGCCGCCGCACTGCTGCGGGCGGTGCGCGGGCTCGGGGTGCCGGCCTGGCTCTCGTACAGCGTGGCCGGTGACCGCACCCGCGCCGGTCAGCCGCTGGAGGAGGCCTTCGCCCTGGCCGCCGAGGCGGACGAGATCATCGCCGTCGGCGTCAACTGCTGCCTCCCGCAGGACGTGCCCGGCGCCGTCGAGACGGCCGCCCGTGTCACCGGCAAACCGGTCGTCGTCTACCCCAACAGCGGCGAGACCTGGGACGCTGGGGCCCGTGCGTGGACGGGGCGTTCCTCCTTCGCCGCGGATGAGGTGCTGGCCTGGCGTGCGGCCGGGGCGCGGCTGATCGGGGGCTGCTGCCGGGTGGGGCCCCCAGCGATCGGCGCGATCGCCGAAACCTTGACCGGCGCATCGGATGCGCCGGGCGCGTAGGGCCTGTCGCGCTGCCCTGCCCCGCCCTGTCCGTTCGGCTGACGTCACTTCCGGCTGACGTCACGTCCGGCCGAGGTCACCGTCTCCGGCTGGCACGCGGTTCCCGACCGGGGTCACGCCCGTCGTACGTCTCCCGTTCCCCGGAGCCGGCGGACCACGGACCGGAGCTCCATGGCCCGCGCGGTCCGGGCCTCCCGTGACCACGCCCTCTCCGTCGCCGCCTCGTCCTGATCCTCCCGACGGTCGCTGTCGGCCGCCCACAGGGCGAACTCGCGGTCGCGCGGTCCGTGAGCGGTGTACGGCGCCCCCTCGCCGAACACCCGGACCGGATGCGAGTCGTCCCAGGGCTGCCAGCCGCGGCCGGGGTCCCCGTCCACGGCGAACCGCACCCACGCGGAGTGCATGGCCTCGGCCAGTTCCAACGGGGCCTCTCCGCCGGCGAGTTCGGCGGACTCGGCGATGCCTCCGGTGTCGAAGACGAAGCCGAGTTCGAGGGCGTGGCAGGAGCCGAGGCCGGGGAGGGCGGAGGGCCAGGCGAACTCGTACAGGTACGAGGAGCCGGGGCGGGCGTCGGCGAGGCGGTGGAGGGGGTAGCGGAGGAGGTGGTCGGTGACCAGTTGGCCGACGGTTTCGACGGTGCTCGCCTCGGGGTGCAGTGCCCGGTACCCGCGGGGTACCTCGTGGCCGCAGTGGCAGCGGGCCATGGCACCGGCCAGGGCGACCGGACCGAGCCGGTCGACGCGTTCGTGGAGTCCGCCCGGGACGAGCCAGAGCCGGTACTCGTCCCTGGTCCAGCCCATGAGCAGGTCCACGCCCTTGGCCGCGTCGCCGTCGATGAGGGCCTCCAGCGGATCGCGCGGCACCAGGTCGCCGTCGACGACGAGACCGAAGGAGGGACCGCCCAGCACGGGGCTGCTGAGCCAGCCCACATCGGCCTGGGTGCGCAGCAGCAGGTCACGGTCGACGGCGGCGAAGGACTCGGCGGTGGCGGGGACCTTGAGCCGGGCCGCCATCCGGCGCACCATCCGCCGTACCTTGTCGCGGTCGAACGCCTCCGGGGGGCCGCTCTGCAGGACGGCCCGCCGGACCAGCCCCTGGGCCTGCGGGGCGGCGAGCAGGGCGCCGACGCTGATCGCGCCCGCGGACTGACCGGCGAGGGTGATCCGGTCGGGGTCGCCGCCGAAGGCGGCGATGGAGCGGTGCACCCAGCGCAGTGCGGCGAGCTGGTCACGCAGGCCGGGGTTGGCGGGGGTGTCCGGGAAGAGGCCGTAACCCTCCACTCCCAGGCGGTAGTTGAGGGAGACGAAGACGACGCCGTCGCGGGCGAAGGTGCTTCCGTCATAGACGGGGACGGCGGCCGAGCCCCGGGTGAGGGCGCCGCCGTGCAGCCACACCATGACGGGGAGGCGGGCACCCGGGCCGGGTTCCGGTGTCCAGACGTTGAGGTTGAGGCAGTCGTCGCCGGGGACGGCGGGGTCGGAGAGCAGTTTGGCGAAGGCCTCGGAGTACGGCGGCTTGGGAGCGGTGGGGCCGAAGGCGAGCGCCTCGCGTACGCCGGTCCAGGGCTCGGGCGGGACGGGCGGGCGGAACCGGTGAGGGCCGAACGGGGGTGCCGCGTAGGGGATGCCCCGGAAGACCGCGATGCCGTTCTCGTAGCTGCCGCGCACCGCCCCGTACGGGGTCCGGGCCACGGGGTCCGTCTGTGCGCCGGTCCGCCGTACCGTCCGCGCCGTCGTCATGTGCCCACCAGCTCCTCACCACGCTCGTGAACCGCGCTCATCAGAGCATCACATCGCGCTCCGGTATTCCGCCGGACGAGGACGGCTGGACAGGTGCGGCTGAACGATGTGGGTGGGACAGGGAGGGTGGGACAAAGGAGGGTGAGACAAGGACGGCTGGGCGAGGACGGCTGGGCGGTCCTGGGGGCGCTCGGACGGCGTGCGAGGCAGCCGGGCGCGGGCCGGTACGCGAGCGTACGGCCGGAGCGCGCCGCGCGTGGCCCGTGGTGCGCGCCCCTCGGCGTGCTTCTCCGCACGCCTCTCCGCGCACCTCTCCGTACGCCTCTCCCCTCGCCCGGTATTTCGAGAGGGCGGAGCTCGGCGGTTTCGCGAATCCGCTGGTCTTCCCGCCGCGCTGTGCCGGACCTATCGTAGGAAGCGCTTTCTGGACGGCTGAGCGGCCTGGGCGCGGACGGAGCGCCGGTCGCAACTTTCGGGGCCCTCGGGCGGGCCGGAGAGGTGGTTCGCGATGGTCGCTGGGGGGAACGCGGGCGGGCCGGCGGGGCCGACGCTCGCGGTCGTGGCCCGTGAGGCGGGGGTCTCCGTGCCGACCGCGTCCAAGGTGGTCAACGGCCGCGAGGACGTGGCGCCGGAGACCCGACGACGGGTGACCGAGGCGCTGGAACGGCTCGGTTATGTGCGCAGACCGCGGTTCGACGCGTCGAAGGCGCCGGGGCTGGTCGACCTGGTCGTGCACTCGCTGGACAGTTCCCGGTCGGGGGCGGTGCTGCGCGGGGTGGAGGAGGCTGCGTACGAGGCGGGCCTTGAGGTGGTCGTGTCGGCCGGGGCGAGCCGGGGGCGGGGCGACCGGGCGGAGCGCGGCTGGCTGGACAAGCTGGTCGGCCGGGGTTCGGCGGGCGTGCTGTTCGACCTGGCCGAGCTGACGCCGGCCCAGCACTCCTGGCTCGGACAGCACCGCGTCCCCTACGTGATGATCGACCCCGCGCACGAGCCGCCGCCCGGTGTGGTCTCGGTGGGAGCGGCCAACTGGCAGGGCGGGGTCACCGCGACGGAACACCTGCTGTCGCTCGGCCATGAGCGGATCGCCGTGGTGGCCGGCCACCGGCTCACGATGGCCGCCGCCGCCCGGGTGGCCGGCTACCGCTCGGCCCTCGCGTCCGCCGGGGTACGCCTGCGCCCCGAGTACGTCCGGCACGGCGGTTTCGAACAGGCGCCGGTCCGGGTGCGCGTGCGGGAACTGCTCGACCTGCCGGAGCCGCCCAGCGCGGTGTTCGTCTGCTCGGACCGGCTGGCCCTCGGTGTCTACGAGGCCCTTTGGGAAAGGGAGTTACGAGTGCCAAACGACATCAGCGTGGTGGGTTTCGACGATCTGCCCGAGGCCCGCTGGGTCACCCCGGGGCTGACCACGGTCCGCCAGCCCCTGTCGGAGATGGCCGCCACCGCCCTGCGCCTGCTCGTCCGGCTGATGAACGGCGACCGCCCGGAGGGCACCCGTACGGAGCTGTCGACGCGGCTGGTGGAACGGGCGAGCACCGCCCGCCCCCGGCCTCGGCCCGGGGCCGACGCCGCAGAGTCGTGCCTTGTCATCGACCCGCTCGGCCCGGCCGGGCCGCCCAGGTGATGCCGCCCAGCAGATGCGCGCGGAAGTCGGGATCGGCGTAGGCCTCGGCGGCGTGGCCGAGGGCCGTGTAGAAGACGCGGCCCGCCGCCTTCTCGTGGCACCACGCCAGCGGGTGGTCGTCCCCCATCCTGCCGCCCTCGTAGGAGGATTCGTCGGCGGAGAGCAGGACGTGTACCGAACTCCTGGGGCTGGAACGGAAGTCGTACCACTCGTCGGTGAACCGCCATACGGCGGGCAGGTGTCGGGTGGCGGGATGGTCGCGGTCCTCGGTGACGGCGTGGCCGGGCTGGAGGGCGGGGTGGCGGGCGAACCGGGCGCCGAGCAGTTCGCCGTAGTACGGCCAGTCCTCCTCGGTGCAGGCCGCCGCGTGCACGCCGACGAAACCGCCGCCCGACTCGACGTACGCGGCGAGCCGTTGGCGTCCGGGCGGGGTCAGTACCTGACCGCTGGTGGAGAGGAAGACGACGGCCGCGTAGCCGTCCAGGGGCTGTTCCAGGGCGGCGGGGTCCTCGGTGGTGTCCACCTCGAAGGGGCCGAGCGTGCGGAGGGCGCGCACCGCGGCGGGGATGGAGTCGTGCCGGTAGGCGGTGGTGCGGGTGTAGGCGAGGAGCCGGGTGGCGGTCATTCGGGGGTCCCGGGGCAGCAGGGGTTCGGGGGTTGTGGTGGCCGGGGTGCTTGTGGTGGCCTGGGTGGCCGGGGAGCGCTCAACCCCCCTCACCCACATCCTTGACCAGGAGTCGCCGTCGCGTACGCAGGTGGTGTGTGTGCCGGCCTCGCCGGTCACCGGCCTTGACCAGCTCCGGCCTGACGCCCAACGCCCTTTCATGTCCTGGGAGTTGCTTTGGATCGGCGCCCGGGTCGGTCGCCTTCTCGGTGCGGCAGCCGGCCGGCGGGGCGGGCAGCGGCACGAGGCGCTGGGGACGGGTCACCCGGCCATCCTGCCGTACCGGCGTTTTACGGACAGCGGTCCGCTCCCTTGAAGGCGGGCACGGGTGTCCGTAGATTCGACGGTAATGAATACCGTCGCCACCCTGGACCATCTCGTCCTCGCGACCCCGGATCTCGCGGCGACCGTCGCCGACTTCGCCCGGCGGACCGGTGTCGCTCCGGCCGACGGCGGAGTCCATGTCGGCCGGGGTACGCGCAACTACCTTGTCGCGCTGGGCGGTTGCCGCTATCTGGAGATCCTGGGGCCGGACCCGGCGCAGCCCGAGCCGGTCGGTCCGCGTCCCATCGGTGTCGACGGGCTGGCCGTCGCGCGCACGGTGACCTGGGCGATCAGCCCGCCCGACCTGGACGCGGCGGTGGCGGCGGCACGCGCCGTCGGGTACGACCCCGGACCGGTGCGGGCGATGAGCCGCCGACGGCCGGACGGGACGCTGCTGGAGTGGCGGCTGACCGACGGCGACACCGCGCACCCCTCCGGGCTGGTGCCGTTCCTCATCGACTGGGGCTCCTCGGCCCATCCGACGGCGTCGACGCTGCCGGTCGCACCCCTGCTGGCGCTGTCGGCGAGCGCGCCCGACCCGGCGGAGATCCGGCCACTGCTGTCCGCCGTGGGTGTCGAACTGCCCCTGACCGAGGGCCCGGTGGGCCTCTCCTTCACGCTGGACACCCCACACGGGCCGGTCACCTTCGAGTGAGCCGGACCGCCTGTCCGATCCGTTCAAGACCCGTCGCCATGTCCCTGCCTACGGTGACCGCATGACTCCACGATTCGACGCGATCGGCCTTGTCGTCTCCGACATGGCCGCCTCTGTCACCTTCTACCGCCGGCTCGGACTCGACTTCCCCGAGGATGCCGCGAACCAGCCGCACACCGAGGCCCGACTGCCGGGCGGGCTAAGGCTGTTGCTCGACACGGAGGAGACGGTCCGCTCCTTCCACCCGGAGTGGCGGGCCCCCACCGGCGGCGGCCGGGCCTCGCTGGCGCTGGCGTGCGCGTCGCCGGGCGAGGTGGACGGGGTGTACGAGGAGCTGGTGGGCGCCGGACACCACGGCGAACTCAAGCCGTGGGACGCCTTCTGGGGCCAGCGGTACGCCGTCGTCCACGATCCCGACGGCAACGGCGTCGACCTCTTCGCGCCGCTACCCGAGAGCGAGTAGCTCCCCCAGCGGCATCCCCGCCAACTCCCTCACCTCGCGCGCCAGATGGGCCTGGTCGGCGTAGCCGGTACGGACGGCGGTGACCGCGAAGGGCACGCCGTCCCGGGCCAGTGCGACGGCCCGCCGCAACCTCAGCACCCGGGCCAGGGTCTTGGGGCCGTACCCGAAGGCGGCCAGCGAGAGCCGGTGCAACCGGCGTACGCCGAGGCCGAGTTCGTCGGCGGTGGCGGCGACGGGGCGGCCGGCGTCCAGGGCCGCCACGAGCGGTCGTAGCAGCGGGTCGGGGGCGGGTGATCCGGCCGCGCGGTCCAGGGCGAGCTGTTCGAGCGCGGTGACGGGGTCGGCGGCGGCGTCGATACGCGCGCTCAGCCGCCGTACGGCCGCGGCGGGCCAGAGATCGGCGAGGTCGACGCGCCGGTCACGGAGCTCGTGCGCGGGAACGCCCAGGAAGGCGGGCGCGCCGCCGGGGCGGAACCGGACGCCGGCCCAGCGCGCGGGGGCTCCCCCAGGGACGTGGGCGCGGGTGTCGGGGCCGGCGACCAGCAGGCGGCCCTCGCTCCACAGCAGGTCCATGCAGCCGTCGGGCAGCACCGGCCGGACGGCGGACCCGTCGTCGAGGGTGCGGCTCCACACCACCGCGCCCGGCAGCCGGGACACCCGCTCCGCGTACACGTCTCCCAGGCTACGTCGACGATCCCTGGGGGTGATGGCCCGGGCCGCTCGCGGCGGAGTTCACTGGAAGGTATGACACAGAGCGCGCGAAACACGCAGAACATGACAGTGGTGGTGACCGGGGCCTCGGGTCGTACCGGGCGGCGGGTGACGGAGGCCGCGGGCGCGGCGGGGCTCACGGTGCGGGCGGCCACGCGGGAGCGGGGCTTCGACTGGACGGACCGGTCGACCTGGGCGGGCACCCTGCGGGGCGCCGACGCCGCCTATCTGGTCTTTCCCTCCGACGTCGGCGCGCCGGACGCGGCCCGCTCGGTCGGGCTGCTCGCGCGCGAGGCGGTCGGGCTCGGCGTACGGCGGCTGGTGCTGCTGTCCGCGCGGGGCGAGGAGCGGGCCCGGCCCACCGAGGAGGCGCTGCGGCAGTCAGGCGCGGAGTGGACGGTGGTACGGGCCGCGTGGTTCGCGCAGAACTTCGGCGAGGGGCCGGCGGCGGCGGAGCTCAGGAACGGCGAGCTGGTCTTCCCGGCCGACGCGGTACGCGAGCCGTTCGTCGACGCGCGGGACGTCGCCGACGTGGTGGTGGCCGTGCTGACGGCCGGTGACCGGTACGCCGGACAGGCGGTGACCGTCTCCGGGCCGAGGCTGCTGACCTTCGGCGAGGCGGTCACGGAGATCGCCCGGGCGGCGGGGCGCGAGCTGGCGTACCGGCCGGTGCCGGCCCGCGCGTACGCGGAGCGTCTGGCCGGGTTCGGGGCGGCGGCCGGGGAGGTCGACGCCCTGGTGGAGCTGTACGAGTCGCTGCTCGACGGGCGCAACGCGTATCTGTCGGACGGGGTGCGGGAGGTGCTCGGCCGGGAGCCGCGCGACTTCGCGGAGTTCGCGCGTGAGGCGGCGGCGGCCGGTGTCTGGAAGGCTTAGCCGCCGTGCCCAAAACCAGAAGTGACGGGCCGTCACTTCTCCGGTGCCGGCGGCCCTCCCGGGCTCTTGTGGGTGCTCTTCACATGGGTGCGCAGCCGGGAGGTCACGTCCTCGGGAGGCAGGAAGCGCGACCAGCGCTCCGGGAACTCGGAGGGCATGTCGGGGTCGTCGGGGTCGTCCTCCTGGTAGCTGCGGGCGGCGGCCAGCCGGACGGCGTACTCGGCGGCCTCCTCCTTCTGCCGGCGCTCGTTGGCCGCGCGGGCGGCGGCGGTCGCGGCGGCGGGCCAGACCCGGTCGATGGCCGCGTTGACGGCGGCGCCGACGAGCACCGCGAACGCGGACACACCGATCCACAGCAACACGGCGACCGGTGCGGCCAGTGAGCCGTAGATCGTGGGGCCCTCGACCGTGCTGGTCAGGTAGATGCGCAGCAGGAAGCTGCCGAGCACCCACATGGCGAGGGCCACCAGGGCGCCGGGCACGTCCTCGATCCACGGCGAGCGGACCGGGACCGACACGTGGTAGAGCGTCGTCAGGAAGACGACGGAGAGGATGATCACGACCGGCCAGTACAGGACCTGTACGACGGTGGTCGACCAGGGCACGAAGCTCACCACGGCGTCCGGGCCCGCCACCATCAGCGGGAGCGCGACCGATCCGATCAGCAGGGCCACGACGAAGAGCGCGAAGGAGAGCATCCGGGTCTTGACGATCCCGCGGGCTCCGTCCAGGCCGTACATCACGGTGATGGTGTCGATGAAGACGTTCACCGCGCGGGAGCCGGACCAGAGGGCGAAGAGGAAGCCGATGGAGATGACGTCGGGCCGGCCGCCCTTCATCACGTCGTGCAGGATCGGCTGCGCGATCTCCGAGACGCCCTTGTCGGACAGGACCGTGCGGGACGCCTCCAGGATGTTGTTCTCCAGGCTGGCGATGGTGTCGGCGCCGGTCCAGTCGTCGACGTAACCGAGCAGGCCGATCAGGCTCAGCAGCAGGGGCGGCACGGAGAGCAGGGTGAAGAACGCGGCCTCGGCCGCGAGGCCCAGGATGCGGTACTCCATGCAGGAGTTGACGGTGTCCTTGAGCAGCAGCCAGGCCGTCCTGCGCTTGGAGACGTTCCGGTAGAGGGCACGCGCCCGGTGGAGCCGGCCGGAGGGCCGCTCGGGGGTTTCACTTGCTGGCTGCACGCCCTAAAGGTATCCGCCGCGCGGCACTCCACTCATCCACCGGGGGTGACGGCCGGGCGGGCGCGTCGGCGTCCCGGGGAGAAGGACGGCGGATTCCTTCCGCCCCACACCCACGGGCCGGTGAAAAAGCGCCAAAAAGCAGAACGACCTTGACCCATTGACAAATGTCCGGAAAGAATCCGGATTGCAGTCATTACGCGCGCCGCGGCTGATCGCACAGAGCACGACACGGGGGCTTCGCGGGCCTGCTCCACGGCCCGTCGAGGAGGGTGCGCCGGTGCACCACGTACTTTCATCAACCGTATTCCGGCACGCGCGCATTCTTCCCCCCGCCCGTTTCCCGTGCCGTGGAAGGTGTCCCCGACGTGACCGTCGGCCGCGATTCCACCGGATCGGCCACCGGACCCTTTCCGGGGGCCCCGATCAGCATCGAGGAGCCCACGTGGTGGGAAATTCCGGCACCGTCGCAGAGAGCGCTCTCGCCGAGGCCCTGACCAGCGTCCTCCGTGCCATCCGCAGGCGCTCGCCCCGGGCCGGGCGGCCGTACCGCGGTCTCCCGCCCGTCGTCCGGCCGCCCGGTGGCCCGATGCCGGAGACGGGGCTGCCGCCCTGGTCCCTGTTCCCCGCCGTCACGCTCGACCCCGAGAGTCCACCCCTGCTCCGGGCCGACGGCGACGGCGACCCGGTCCGCTGGGCCGGCGCACACCGGGAGGCGCTGCGCGCCGTGGTGGCCGCGCACGGCTGTGTGCTGGTGCGCGGGCTCGGACTGCGCACACCCGGCGAGGCCGCCGCCGTCTTCCGGCAGCTGGCCGACTCGCTGATGCCCGACCGGGAGCCCTTCGCGCCGCGCGCCTCCCACCCGGACGGCGTGTACTCCTCGACCAGTTGGCCGGCCGAACGGCAGATGGGCATGCACCACGAGCTGAGCTACGCGCTGCGCTTCCCCCGGCTGCTGCTCTTCGCCTGCCTGGAGGCGCCGACCGAGGGCGGGGCGACGCCGGTCGCCGACGCGGAGGCGGTGCTGCGCACCCTGCCGGCCCGGCTGACCGAGCGGTTCGAACGGGAGGGATGGCTGCTGTGCCGTACCTACCACGAGGGGCTCGGGATCTCGGTGGCCGAGGCGTTCGGCACCGACGACCGGCAGGCCGTCGAAGGCTACTGCCGGGACCACGGCATCGAGTTCGCGTGGCGGGCCGACGGCGCGCTGAGCACCCGGCAGCGGCGGCCCGCCGTGGTCCGCCACCCGGTCACCGGCCGGCGCTGCTGGTTCAACCAGATCGCCTTCCTCAGCGAGTGGACGCTCGACACCGGGGTGCGCGACCACCTCGTCGGCCTCCACGGCGCCGACTCGCTGCCCTTCACCACCCGTTTCGGCAACGGCGACCCGATCGACGAGGACCTCGCGTGGACCATCAACGAGGCCTACGAGGCCCATCTCAGGCGCGAGCCCTGGCAGGCGGGCGACCTGCTGCTGGTCGACAACATCCGCGTCGCGCACGGCAGGGAGCCGTTCGAGGGCCCGCGCGCGGTGGTCGTGGCGCTCGGCGATCCCACGCGCCCGGCCGGCCGGACCCCGGGAGCGCGGGCGCGGGCCGCGTGAGGCGCAGTGCGGCTGTCGTGCGGGAGGGCGGCTGTGTCAGGGTGGAATCCACGTCCCTCCGCACGGGCAGGTTTGCAGCCATGGCACGTACCACCCACACCGTGACGAACCAGGCGCCGCCGCTGACCGGCTACGACGTCTTCGCCACCGACCGGGTCCTGACGGCGGCGGTCGAGCGGCACACCGCCCCCGCCCTGCTCGGCGAGGTGCGGACCGAACTGTCGGCGCTCGGCGAGGCGAGCGGCTCCGCGCAGGTCCAGGAGTGGGCGACCCAGGCGAACGAGAACCCGCCGAAACTGCGCACCCACGACCGCTACGGCCGACGGATCGACGAGGTCGAGTTCCACCCCTCCTGGCACCGGCTGCTCGGCAAGGGCATCTCGGCCGGCCTGACCACCGCCTGGGCACGGCCCGCCGGACATGTGCGCAGGGCCGCGGGGTTCCTCGTCTGGACCCAGGCCGAGGCGGGCAACGGCTGTCCGCTGTCGATGACCCACGCCGCCGTTCCCGCGCTCCGCGCCGATCCCGCCCTCGCCGCCGAGTGGGAACCCCGGCTGACGTCCACGGTGTACGACCGCGAGCTGCGGGGCGCCCACCTCAAGCCCGGTGCCGTCTTCGGGATGGGCATGACGGAGAAACAGGGCGGCAGCGACGTACGCGCGGGCACCACCGTCGCGCGGCCGCTCGCCGAGGAGGGGACGTACGAGCTGACCGGCCACAAGTGGTTCTGCTCGGCCCCGATGTCCGACGGCTTCCTCGTGCTGGCGCAGGCGCCCGCCGGACTGACCTGCTTCCTGGTCCCCCGCGTGCTGGCGGACGGCACCCGCAACGTGTTCCTCCTCCAGCGGCTCAAGGACAAGCTCGGCAACCGCTCGAACGCTTCCGCCGAGGTCGAGTTCGACGGGACCTGGGGGCGCCGGGTCGGTGACGAGGGGCGCGGGGTGCGCACCATCGTCGAAATGGTCGCGGCGACCCGGCTGGACTGTGTGCTCGGCTCGGCCGGTCTGATGCGGCAGGCCGTCGCGCAGGCGGTCCACCACAGCGCCCACCGCGAGGCGTTCGGCGGGAAGCTGCTCGACAAGCCGTTGATGCGCAACGTCCTGGCCGACCTCGCCCTGGAGTCGGAGGCGGCCACCACGCTCGCGCTGCGGCTCGCGGCGGCCTACGACGACGGCGGCGAGCAGGAGCGGGCGTTGCTGCGGCTCGCCGTGCCGGCCGCCAAGTACTGGGTGACCAAGCGCTGTACGCCGGTGACGGTCGAGGCGTCCGAGTGCCTGGGCGGCAACGGGTACGTCGAGGAGTCCGGTCTGCCGCGCCTGGTGCGCGAGTCGCCGCTCAACTCGGTCTGGGAGGGCGCCGGGAACGTGCAGGCACTGGACATGCTGCGGGCGATCCAGCGGGAGCCGCGTTCCCTCGACGCCTACCTCCAGGAGGTCGGCCGGGCGCGGGGCGCGGACCACCGGCTGGACCGGGCGATCAAGGACCTGCTGACCGAACTCGCCGATCTGGACGGCATCGAGAGCCGTGCCCGGCGGCTGACGGAGCGGATCGCGCTGGTGCTCCAGGGCTCGCTGCTCGTGCGGTTCGCGCCCTCGGAGGTCGCCGACGCGTTCTGCGCCTCCCGGCTCGGCGGCGACTGGGGCGCGGCCTTCGGGACCCTGCCGCACACCCTCGGCCTGGCGTCGGTGGTGGAGCGGGCCCGGCCGCAGCTCTGAGCCGGGGGTCCGAGCCGGAGGGTGATGCCGCGGGGGTGGTGCTGCGCCGACACGGCACCACCCCCGCACCCATGACCCGTAACGGGCCATGAACACCGCCCCGCACGCGGGACGGCGTAGGACAAGTTTCGGACACCGTACGGCCGTTCACCAGGGTTGCGGGGGGTTGCAACTTACCGGCCGACCTGGCCGGACCGGCTCCCTCCGGCCTCCTCGGACGGCACTATGAGACCGACAGCCTCCCGGGACCGAAACCGGCGCCCGGGCGACTTGACAACCGCTTCCGCGCAGGGACTTCCGAGGAGGACCAGTGGCGCACCCGTCGCCCACCGTGCCGCGACTCGCCGCCGCCGACGCGGCGCGGGCGGCCCGGAGGCTCTACGAGGCCCGTGCCGCCGTGCTCTCCGGAGAGCGCGCCCGCGTCGTGCCGCGTCCGGTGATCGAGGAGTCCTGGGAGCGCGCGATCCGTCACGGCATCGATCCCGAGCACGACTTCAGGACCGGGTCGCTCTCCCACGAGGAGGTCGAACGGCGGCGCGGGAACAGCCAGTTGAGGTATGTCCTGCCGGTGCTGCGGGAGGGGCTGGTGTCGGTCGCCGACACCGCGCACCACATCATGCTGGTCGCCGACGGCGAGGGCCGGGCCCTGTGGCGCGAGGGCAGCAGCCCGGTGCTGCGCAAGGCCGACGAGGTCGGCATCGAGGTAGGCACCGACTGGCGCGAGGACGTCCTGGGCCCCAACGGCCTGGGCACTCCGGCGGTCCTGCGGCGTCCCGTGCAGGTCTTCGCCGGCGAGCACCTGACGCGGTCACTCGCCTCGTTCACCTGCGCCGGGGCCCCGATCACCGACCCCAGGGACGGCCGGCTGATCGGGGTGGTGGACGTCAGCGGGCCGCCGGAGACCATGCATCCGGCGACGCTCGCCTGGGTCGCCTCGGTCGCCCAACTCGCCGAGGCCCGGCTGCGGGAACGGCACCGCGGCTCGCTGGACCGGCTGCGCTCGGCGGCGGCGCCGGTGCTGGCGCGGCTCGGCGGCCGGGCCATCGCCGTCGACCGGGACGGCTGGACCGCCGCGATCACCGGCATGCCGTACACGGACCGGGTCGCGCTGCCCAAGTCGCCCGCGGCGGGCCGCCGGTGGCTGCCCGCGCTCGGGGTGTGCTCGCTGGAGCCGCTGGCGGGCGGCTGGCTGATCCGCGCCGCCGTCGAGCCCGAACCGCCCGCCGCCACCCGGATCGTGCTGGATCTGGCCCGGCCGCACCGATGTTCGCTCACCGTCTCCGGCCGCTCGGGCTCCTGGACCCGCGAACTGAGCCCCCGGCACGCCGAGTTGCTCTACCTGCTGGCTCTGCGCGACACCGGCCGCAGCGCCGCGGGCCTGGCCGGGGAGGTCTTCGGCGACCCGAGCCGCACGGTGACGGTGCGCGCCGAGATGTCCCGGATACGGCGGTATCTCGGGGCTTTCCTGGAGCACCGGCCGTACCGTTTCCACGCGGACGCGGAGGTCGAGGTGGTGCTGCCGGACGACCCGCGCGCACTGTTGCCGCACTCCACCGCGCCTGCCGTGGCGGAGGGGAGGATGTCGGTACGAGTTCCGTACAAGGCGCGTGGTGCGGCATCTTCCGCATAATTGCGGGGTCTTCGACATCTCCGGCACCGGACTGCCGTAGCATCCCCTACGGGCCACCCCATCTGCTCCCTGGTCAACGCACGGATCACCAGCCGCAGTTGGTTCGCCTCGGGAGGACTTATGAGGAATCGCGGGCGACACCGCAGGCAACGGCGGGGCAGGGCGGTGCGCGCGGTCCTGACCGGGGCGGCGCTGGCACTCACCGCGGCGGCCACCGTGATCAGCGCCTCGCAGGCGACGGTCGTCTCCGGGCCCGGCGGCCTCAGACCGCTGACCTCGGCCGCCGACCTCGGCCGGTTGCGGCTCCAGGAGCGGGCGGAACCGAGCGGCACTCTGGACCGGCTGGCCTCGGCGATGGGCCGCCCGGTCGGCGTCGACACCGTACTGCGGAGCGCCGACCGCACCCTGCGCTCCGGGGCCGACTGCTCGGCCACCGAGCGGGAGGCGCTGCCCGTCGAACCGGCGGCCACCCGCGCGTACTGCTGGGACACCCGCACCTCCGCCGACGCCGCGTGGACGCCGCGCTCGGTGACCACGTCGGGCGACGCCGACGACGACGGCCTCTGGGGCGCGCACCGGGTGATCCTCGCGGGCTGGACGGAGAGCGGCCGGGGCCTGGCCCGGGTCGCCTTCGTGAACGCCGACGACCCCGCCCACCTCACCTACACCTGGGCCCTGCTCGCCGTACCGACGGACGGCGGGCGCGACTACCGGGGGCTCGTCTCGACCGTGTCCGGCATGGTCTGGTACCAGGACAAACTCCTGGTCACCACGGCCGACGGGACCGGTGACGCGCTCTACGTCTACGACATGGACCGCATCCAGCGCACCACGGTGACCACCTCCGCCGTCGGCCGGGTGGACGGCGGCTGGTCGGCGGCCGGGTACCGGTACGTGCTGCCGGCCGTCACCTCCTACCGGCTGACCGGCGGCGGCTCGGCCCTGCGGCCGCGGAACATCGCCCTCGACCGCAGCACGGCCCCGGACAGCCTGGTCGCGAGCGGCGACCGCGGCGACCGGCTGTGGCGCTACCCGTTCAGCAAGGACCCCGCCCGCGGCGGCCTGCTCGCCACCGACTCCGCGGGGCGGGTGACCGCCGGGGAGGCGTACGAGACGAAGGTGGCCGGGGTGCGGGGCGTTCTCGCGCAGGGGTCCGACTGGTATCTGAGCCGTGCGGCCGGCCAGGACAGCCGGCACGGGTCGATATGGCGACAGGACAGGAAGGGCGCGAAGGCCACGCGGTGCGGGGCCGACGAGAGCCGGCACTGCTGGAGCGGCGGCACCGACTCCCTGTCCTACTGGGCGGAGACCGGCGAGGTCTGGTCCCTCTCGGGCCGGATGCTCTTCGCCCTCCCGCTGGCGTCGGTCGACAAGTCCGTGCGCTGACACACCGCCGGTCCTGCGGGTTCCGCTCCCCCGGACCGACGGGCTGCGGGACCGGCCGGCTGCGATCGACAGATTCCCGGGCCGGATGATTCCCTGACAGGCATGACGACCATCCCCGTGACCACCTGGTCCCTGGAACAGACCGACCCGACCGACCTCCTGCCGGCCCCCGCGCCGGAGGGGGACGTGCGGATCGTCCGCGCCGAGGTCCCCTCGCCCGAGTTCAGCCGTTTCCTGTACACGTCGGTGGGCGGCGACATCCGCTGGACGGACCGGCTCGGCTGGAGCCACGCGCGGTGGCGGGAGCACCTGGACCGGCCGGGGGTGGAGACCTGGGTCGGCTTCGACCGGGGTACGCCCGCCGGCTACGCGGAACTGGACCCGCAGGACGACGGGGCCGTGGAGATCGTCTACTTCGGGCTGCTTCCCGCCTTCCGCGGGCGAGGCCTCGGCGGGCACCTGCTGGCGCGGGGCGCGGCCCGCGCCTGGGATCTCGCGGACCGCTGGCCCGGGCGGACGCCGACCAAGCGGGTCTGGCTGCACACGTGCAGCCTGGACGGCGAGCACGCGAGGGCCAACTACCTGCGCCGGGGCTTCACGTTGTTCGACACGGAGGTCGAGGAGGTCGCGGAGACGGTGACTCCGGGTCCCTGGCCCGGGGCATACCCTCGCTGACCTGGGGAGACAAGAGGGCGTGGGCGTCGTGTGATCGACAACACGCCTCTCTCACATAGCGAGACAAGGATGTCCACATGACGGACGAAGCTGGACTGTGTCCAGAACGCCGTGCCACGCTTCCGTCATGTCCGGAACTGGAATTGCCTTGGTGAGTCGGCGCCACGTCGACCTCGGCCGCATGTCCAGCGCCATCTGTCCGGCGAGCTGACGAGCCGCAGCGCCGCCGGTTTCCCCCTGCTTGTCTCGTCTTGCGCAAGGACGCGCATGTATGCCCGCATGCGCCCGCCCGCGCAGGTCAGAGCCGCATTCCGCCTGTCCCGAAGGACGTCTAACCATGGCCGCCACCCCGCAGAACCCCGCTGCCGCAGCGCCCCGCCGCAAGGTGAGCCGTCACCGCGGTGAGGGTCAGTGGGCAGCGGGACACTTCACCCCGCTCAACGGCAACGAGCAGTTCAAGAAGGACGACGACGGTCTCAATGTGCGGACACGCATTGAGACGATCTACTCCAAGCGCGGGTTCGACTCCATCGACCCGAACGACCTGCGCGGCCGGATGCGCTGGTGGGGCCTGTACACCCAGCGCAAGCCCGGGATCGACGGCGGCAAGACCGCGATCCTGGAACCGGAGGAGCTGGACGACAAGTTCTTCATGCTGCGGGTCCGGATCGACGGCGGCCGGCTGACCACGGAGCAGCTGCGGGTGATCGGCGAGATCTCGCAGGAGTTCGCGCGCGGCACGGCCGACCTCACCGACCGGCAGAACGTGCAGTACCACTGGATCCGCATCGAGGACGTGCCCGAGATCTGGAACCGGCTGGAGGCCGTGGGCCTGTCCACGACCGAGGCCTGCGGTGACACGCCCCGCACCATCCTCGGGTCGCCGGTCGCCGGCATCGCCGAGGACGAGATCATCGACGGCACCCCGGCGATCGAGGAGATCCACCGCCGGTACATCGGCAGCAAGGAGTTCTCCAACCTGCCCCGCAAGTTCAAGACGGCGATCTCCGGCTCCCCGCTCCTCGATGTCGCCCACGAGATCAACGACATCGCGTTCGTCGGCGTCGAGCACCCCGAGCACGGCCCCGGCTTCGATCTGTGGGTCGGCGGCGGCCTCTCCACCAACCCCAAGATCGGCGTCCGGCTCGGCGCCTGGGTCCCGGTGGAGGAGGTGCCGGACGTCTGGGCGGGAGTGATCGGCATCTTCCGCGACCACGGCTACCGGCGGCTGCGCACCCGCGCCCGGCTGAAGTTCCTGGTCGCGGACTGGGGCCCGGAGAAGTTCCGCCAGGTCCTGGAGAGCGACTACCTCAAGCGGGAACTCCTCGACGGCCCCGCGCCCGCCCAGCCGGTACACCGCTGGCGCGACCACATCGGCGTCCACCGGCAGCAGGACGGCCGCTTCTACGTCGGTCTCGCCCCGCGCGTCGGACGCATCGACGGCGCGACCCTGACGAAGATCGCCGAGGTGGCGGAGGCGCACGGTTCGGGCCGGGTCAGGACCACCGTCGAGCAGAAGCTGATCGTCCTCGACGTGGCGGAGGCACAGGTCGAGCCGCTGGTCGAGGCGCTGGAGGCGCTGGACCTCACCGCCCGCCCCTCCGCCTTCCGGCGCGGCACCATGGCCTGCACGGGCATCGAGTACTGCAAGCTCGCCATCGTCGAGACCAAGGCGCGCGGAGCCGCCCTGATCGACGAACTGGAGCGCCGCATCCCGGAGTTCGACGAACCCCTCACCATCAACCTCAACGGCTGCCCGAACGCCTGCGCCCGCATCCAGGTCGCGGACATCGGTCTCAAGGGGCAGTTGGTCCTCGACGAGCGGGGCGAGCAGGTCGAGGGCTTCCAGGTGCACCTGGGCGGCGCCCTCGGTCTGGAGGCCGGTTTCGGCCGCAAGGTCCGCGGTCTGAAGGTCACTTCGGAGGAACTGCCCGCGTACGTCGAGCGGGTCCTGCGGAGGTTCCAGGCGGAGCGCGAGGACGGTGAGCGCTTCGCCGTCTGGGCGGCGCGCGCCACCGAGGAGGCCCTCTCATGAGCGAGCGGGCCGCCCCCTTCTACTGCCCCTACTGCGGCGACGAGGACCTGCGTCCCAGCGAGCAGGGGCACGGCGCGTGGGAATGCGCGGCATGCAACCGGGCCTTTCAGCTGAAGTTCCTCGGGCTGCTCGCCCGGGGCGTTCAGCGGCCGGAAGCGGCGGGAGGCGAGATATGACGACCACTCAGGAACAGCGTACGATTGAGGACTTGAAGGCGCTCGCCGAGCGGGCGGGCCGTGACCTGGAGGACGCTTCCGCGCTGGAGATCCTCCGCTGGGCGGCCGACACCTTCGGCAAGCGGTTCTGCGTGACCTCCTCGATGGAGGACGCGGTGGTCGCCCACCTCGCCTCCCGCGCGATGCCCGGCGTGGACGTCGTCTTCCTCGACACCGGCTACCACTTCCCGGAGACCATCGGCACCCGGGACGCGGTCGAGGCCGTGATGGACGTCAACGTCCTCACCCTCACCCCGCTGCAGACGGTCCAGGAGCAGGACGCGGAGTACGGCCCCCGGCTGCACGACCGCGACCCCGACCTCTGCTGCGCGCTGCGCAAGGTGCGGCCCCTGGAGCGGGGGCTGGCCGCGTACGAGGCCTGGGCGACCGGGCTGCGCCGCGACGAGTCCCCGACCCGGGCCGGTACGCCGGTCGTCGGCTGGGACGAGAAGCGCCGGAAGGTCAAGGTCTCGCCGATCGCCCGCTGGACGCAGGACGACGTGGACGCGTACGTCGCGGAGCACGGCGTCCTCACCAACCCGCTGCTGATGGACGGTTACGCCTCCGTCGGCTGCGCGCCCTGCACCCGCCGGGTGCTGGCGGGCGAGGACGCGCGGGCCGGCCGCTGGGCGGCCAGTGCGAAGACCGAGTGCGGACTGCACGGCTGACATGGCCGCGATGGCGACCCGCCCGGCGTCCGCGACGGACCGGTCGCCGACAGACCAGATGTTCCCGACGAACCAGGAGAACCACGTGAGAACCGGAGCCACCGTCTGGCTCACGGGTCTGCCGAGTGCCGGCAAGACCACCATCGCGTACGAGCTGGCAGGCCGGCTGCGCGAGGAGGGCCACCTCGTCGAGGTGCTCGACGGCGACGAGATCCGCGAGTTCATCTCCGCGGGCCTCGGCTTCAGCCGCGAGGACCGGCACACCAACGTGCAGCGCGTCGGCTTCCTCGCCGAACTGCTCGCCCGCAACGGCGTCAAGGCGCTGGTCCCGGTCATCGCGCCGTACGCCGACAGCCGCGACGCCGTCCGCAAGCGGCACCAGGAGAGCGGCACGGCCTACGTCGAGGTCCATGTGGCGACCCCGGTCGACGTGTGTGCCGTACGCGACGTGAAGGGTCTCTACGCCAAGCAGGCGGCCGGTGAGCTGACCGGGCTCACCGGGGTCGACGACCCGTACGAGGAGCCCGCCGCGCCCGACCTGCGCATCGAGTCGCAGCACCAGAGCGTGCGGGAGTCGGCGGACGCGGTCCACGCGCTGCTCACCGAGAGGGGACTGGCATGACGGCCGCAGCCGAGATCGAGGACGGTACGGACACCCCGTACGCCCTCTCGCACCTGGACGCGCTGGAGTCCGAGGCGGTGCACATCTTCCGTGAGGTGGCGGGTGAGTTCGAGCGGCCGGTGATCCTCTTCTCCGGCGGCAAGGACTCCATCCTCATGCTCCACCTGGCGCTGAAGGCCTTCGCACCGGCCCCCGTGCCCTTCTCTCTCCTGCACGTCGACACCGGGCACAACTTCCCGGAGGTCCTCGCCTACCGCGACCGCGTCATCGCCGCCCACGGCCTGCGCCTGCACGTCGCGTCGGTGCAGGAGTACATCGACCGCGGTGAGCTGCGCGAGCGCCCCGACGGCACCCGCAATCCCCTCCAGACCCTGCCGCTCACCGAGCGGATCCAGGCCGAACGCTTCGACGCGGTCTTCGGCGGCGGCCGGCGCGACGAGGAGAAGGCCCGCGCCAAGGAACGCGTCTTCTCCCTCCGCGACGAGTTCTCGCAGTGGGACCCCCGCCGCCAGCGCCCCGAGCTGTGGAACCTCTACAACGGCCGGCACGCCCCCGGTGAGCACGTCCGTGTCTTCCCTCTCTCCAACTGGACCGAACTCGACGTCTGGCAGTACATCGCCCGCGAGGGCATCGAACTGCCCGACATCTACTTCGCCCACGAACGCGAGGTCTTCGACCGCTCCGGCATGTGGCTCACGCCGGGCGCGTGGGGCGGCCCGAAGGAGCACGAGACCGTCGTCAGGCGCCGGGTGCGCTACCGCACCGTCGGCGACATGTCCTGCACGGGCGCCGTCGACTCCGACGCCACCACCCTCGACGCCGTCATCGCCGAGATCACCGCCTCCCGGCTCACCGAACGCGGCGCCACCCGCGCGGACGACAAGCTCTCCGAAGCCGCGATGGAAGACCGCAAGCGCGAGGGGTACTTCTAGCCATGAGCACCATCACGAGCGAGGAACTCGCCACCACCACCCTGCTGCGGTTCGCCACCGCGGGCTCCGTCGACGACGGCAAGTCCACCCTCGTGGGGCGGCTGCTGCACGACTCCAAGTCGGTCCTCACCGACCAGCTGGAAGCCGTGGAACGCGCTTCGGCCGACCGCGGCCAGGACACCCCCGACCTCGCGCTGCTCACCGACGGCCTGCGTGCCGAACGCGAGCAGGGCATCACCATCGACGTCGCCTACCGCTACTTCGCCACTCCCCGGCGCCGGTTCATCCTCGCCGACACACCCGGGCACGTGCAGTACACCCGCAACATGGTCACCGGCGCCTCCACCGCCGAACTGACCGTCATCCTCGTCGACGCCCGCAACGGTGTCGTCGAACAGACCCGTCGGCACGCCGCCATCGCCGCGCTGCTGCGCGTCCCGCACGTGGTGCTCGCCGTCAACAAGATGGACCTCGTCGAGTACGCGGAGCCCGTCTTCGCCGCCATCGCCGAGGAGTTCACGGCGTACGCGAGCGAACTGGGCGTCCCCGAGATCACCGCGATCCCGATCTCGGCGCTGGCCGGCGACAACGTGGTGGACCCCTCCGCGCACATGGACTGGTACGGCGGGCCGACCTTCCTGGAGCACCTGGAGTCGGTCCCCGTCAGCCACGACCTGGCGCACTGCCACGCCCGGCTGCCCGTGCAGTACGTGATCCGTCCGCAGAGCGCCGAACTCCCCGACTACCGCGGCTACGCGGGGCAGATCGCGGCCGGTACGTTCCGGGTCGGCGAGTCCGTGACGGTGCTGCCGTCCGGGCGCGCGACGCGGATCTCCGGGATCGACCTGCTCGGCAAGCCGGTCCGGGCCGCCTGGACCACGCAGTCGGTGACCCTCCTGCTGGAGGACGACATCGACATCTCGCGCGGCGACCTCATCGTGCCCAGCAAGGACGCCCCGGCGACCACGCAGGACATCGAGGCGACCGTCTGCCACGTCGCCGACCAGCCGCTGACCGTCGGCCACCGGGTGCTGCTCAAGCACGGCACCCGCACGGTCAAGGCGATCGTGAAGGACATCCCCTCCCGGCTCACCCTCGCCGACCTGTCCCTGCACCCGCATCCGGGACAGCTCGTCGCCAACGACATCGGCCGGGTGAAGATCCGTACCTCGGAGCCGCTGCCGGTGGACTCCTACGCCGACTCGCGGCGCACGGGCTCGTTCATCCTGATCGATCCGGCCGACGGCACGACGCTCACCGCGGGCATGGTGGGCGAGTCGTTCGCCGCGCCCGAGCCGGTCAACGACGGCGGCGACGACGACGGTTGGGACTTCTGACATGGGTTCCACCGATTTCTTCTCCACGTTCGCGAAGGAGGGCGGCCGGGTGGGCAGTGGCGCCCTCGGCAGCGGGCAGGGTGGGGTGGCGCGATGTGCGTGCTGACGTACGCGCACCGCTTGCGCGCCCTGTCCCCCCACCCGACGTCCCGGAAGAGACGTAGACCTGCCGACCTCCCGGCCACGACCTGAGACCGTGACCGCCGGGCCAACGAGGGGAACACCTCCCGTGCCTGTCAACCGCCCAGCCCGCTCCCGTTTCCTGCGCCGCGGCACCGCCGTGGTCGTCACGCTTCCGCTGCTCGCCCTCGCCGCCTGCGGTTACGGGTCGGACTCCAAGAGCACCAACTCCAAGGAGAAGGTCGCCGCCGGGTCCTCGAAGATCGACGGTCTGGACTCCGTGAAGATCGGCTACTTCGGCAACCTGACCCACGCGACCGCGCTAGTCGGCCGCGAACAGGGCCTGTTCCAGAAGGAGTTGGGCGCCACCAAGGCGTCCTACGCGACCTTCAACGCCGGCCCGTCCGAGATCGAGGCGCTCAACTCGGGCTCCATCGACATCGGCTGGATCGGCCCCTCCCCGGCGATCAACGGTTACACCAAGTCCGACGGCAAGAGCCTGAAGATCATCGGTGGTTCGGCCTCCGGCGGGGTGAAGCTGGTCGTCGACCCGAAGAAGATCAAGTCGCTCGCGGACGTCAAGGGCAAGAAGATCGCCACGCCTCAGCTGGGCAACACCCAGGACGTGGCGTTCCTCAACTGGGTGGCGGACCAGGGCTGGAAGGTCGACGCGCAGAGCGGCAAGGGTGATGTGACGGTCGTCCGCACCGACAACAAGATCACCCCGGACGCCTTCAAGGCCGGTTCGATCGACGGCGCCTGGGTGCCCGAGCCGACGGCGTCCAAGCTGGTCGCCGAGGGCGGCAAGACCCTTCTCGACGAGTCCTCGCTCTGGCCCGGCAAGAAGTTCGTGATCACGAACATCATCGTGTCGCAGAAGTTCCTCACGGCGCACCCGAAGGCCGTGGAAGCCGTACTGAAGGCCTCGGTCGAGGCCAACAAGTGGATCAACGCCAACCCGACCCAGGCGAAGGCCGCGGCCAACAAGCAGCTGGAGGCCGACTCCGGCAAGGCGCTGCCCGCCAACGTCCTCGACCCGGCGTGGAGTTCCATCCAGTTCATCAACGACCCGCTGGCCTCCACCCTCGACTCCGAGGCCCAGCACGCCGTGAAGTCGGGCCTGCTGGCGAAGCCCGACCTGAACGGCATCTACGACCTCAGCCTCCTCAACAAGGTCCTCAAGAGCGCCGGCGAGAGCACGGTCGACGCCGCCGGTCTCGGCACGAACTGAGCGGAGGACCCGATGAGTTCCCAGGAGGTGACGACCATGGCCACGACCCTCGCCAAAGAGGCCACCGCGTCGGTTGAACACGCGGCCCGCCTCGAGCACGTCTCGAAGTCCTTCGCGACACCGGGCGGGCAGCAGCTCGTCCTCGACGACATCAGCCTCGATGTCGCACCCGGCGAGTTCGTCACTCTCCTGGGGGCCTCGGGCTGCGGCAAGTCCACCCTGCTGAATCTGGTGGCGGGCCTCGACGGGCCCACCACCGGCTCCATCACGACGGACGGCCGCCCGGCTCTGATGTTCCAGGAGCACGCGCTCTTCCCGTGGCTGACCGCGGGCCGGAACATCGAACTCGCCCTGCGGCTGCGGGGAGTTCCCAAACCCGAGCGGCGCCCCCGGGCGCAGGAGCTGCTCGAACTCGTCCGCCTCCAGGGCGCGTACGACAAGCGGGTGCACGAGCTGTCGGGCGGCATGCGCCAGCGGGTCGCCATGGCCCGCGCGCTCGCGCAGGAGAGCCGCATCCTGCTGATGGACGAGCCGTTCGCCGCGCTCGACGCGATCACGCGGGACGTGCTGCACGACGAACTCACCCGCATCTGGGGGGAGACGGGCCTCTCCGTCCTCTTCGTCACGCACAACGTCCGCGAGGCGGTACGGCTCGCGCAGCGCGTGGTCCTGCTCTCCTCCCGTCCCGGCCGGATAGCCCGCGAATGGACGGTCGACATCCCGCAACCGCGCCGCATCGAGGACGCGCCCGTGGCCGAACTGTCCCTTGAGATCACCGAAGTACTGCGTGGGGAGATCCGCCGTCATGGCCAGCACTGACACCACGCCGGTCCAGGGCGCCGGGAGTGTCGAGGCGGGCCTGGACGCCCTGGAGACCACGGCCACCGGCCGGCCGACGCTGCGGGAGACCTTCGTCGGCAAGATCCTGCCGCCGCTCGTCGCGCTCGCGGTGGTGATCGTGGCCTGGTTCGTCCTCACCCCGATCGTCGACGACCCGACCAAGCTGCCCTCGCCGGGCGCGGTCGGCACCGAGTTCAAGAACGCCTGGCTCCAGGGCGATCTGCTCGGCTACATCTGGACCAGCGTCTCGCGCGGTCTGCTGGGTTTCTTCTTCGCCCTGCTGATCGGCACCCCGCTGGGCCTGCTGGTGGCCCGGGTACGTTTCGTGCGCGCGGCGATCGGCCCCATCCTCTCCGGCCTCCAGTCGCTGCCGTCGGTGGCGTGGGTACCGCCGGCCGTGATCTGGCTGGGTCTGAACAACTCGATGATGTACGCGGTGATCCTGCTCGGCGCGGTCCCCTCGATCGCCAACGGCCTGGTCTCCGGCGTCGACCAGGTGCCCCCGCTGTTCCTGCGGGCGGGGCGCACGATGGGCGCGACGGGTCTGAAGGGCACCTGGCACATCACCCTGCCGGCCGCGCTGCCCGGTTATGTGGCCGGTCTCAAGCAGGGCTGGGCGTTCTCTTGGCGCTCACTGATGGCCGCCGAGATCATCGCGAGCTTCCCCGATCTGGGGGTCGGCCTCGGCCAGCTCCTGGAGAACGCCCGCACCGCGAGCGACATGGCCATGGTCTTCGAGGCCATTCTGCTAATCCTGTTCGTCGGTATCGCCATCGACCTGCTGATCTTCAGCCCGCTGGAGCGGTGGGTCCTGCGCAGCCGCGGCCTGTTGGTGAAGAGCTGAAGTCCAGTGCACCAGAAGCCGGTCGGCCCCACTCTCGTCGTCATCGCACACGGCAGCCGTGACCCGCGGCACGCCGCGACCGTGCACGCCCTCGTCCGGCGGGTACGGTCGCGGCGGCCCGGGCTGCGCGTGGAGACCGGCTTTCTCGACTTCAACATCCCTTCCGTGCCTGGGGTGTTGGGGTCCCTGGCGGCGGAGGGCGTACGGGACGTCGTCGCCCTGCCGCTGCTGCTGAACCGCGCGTTCCACGCGAAGGCGGACATCCCGGCGGTGCTGCGGGACGCGCCGCCACGGCTGCGGATCCGGCAGGCCGAGGTACTGGGCCCCTCCCCGCTGCTGCTGGACGCGCTCGAACGACGGCTCTACGAGGCCGGGGCCACGCCCGCCGACCGGTCGTCCACCGGGGTCGTGCTGGCCTCGGCCGGGTCCACCGACCCGGAGGCGATCACGGCGATCGCCGAACTCGCGCGCCGGTGGCAGCGCACCGGCTGGCGTGCCGTGCGGCCCGCGTTCGCCTCCGCGGCCCTTCCCCGGACCGAGGACGCGGTGCGGGAGCTACGCGCGCTGGGCTGTCGGCGGGTCGCGGTCGCGCCCTATGTCCTGGCCCCCGGTCACCTGCCCGACCGCATCGCCCGCGGTGCGGCCGGCGCGGATGTCCTCGCCGAGGTGCTCGGTCCGGCGCCGGAGGTGGCCCGGGTGGTACTGCAACGGTACGACGCGGCCCACGTCGCCCGACCGGCCGCGGTGGGCGCCTGAGCCGTCCGGCGGGAGACCGTCCCGTACGAGGTCGTCCGGGGCCGGCACTCCCCTGCGGTGCCGGCCCCGGACGGCCGGTCCGCGGTGCGGCCTCCGACGGGCTCGCGCCTGTTGCCGGGGGCCCCGCTCCGTACTGCGTTTCCGGCGGCGTTCGTGTCACCGTGCCGCCGGTACCGGGGTCGGGTTCCGGCCGGAGAACTCAACTCCCGTTGCGGGCTCGGCGAACGGCGGCCGGTCCGGTACCCGTGACCGGCGGCGCGGTGACGGTCACGGCGGGAAGTCCCGGTCCCCGCGAGGGAGTCGGCGACGACGGCGTCGAAGCCGTCCTCGCGGCGCTCGCGGACACGGGTGCACACGGCCACGTACAGACCCCTCGGCACCTTCTCGGCGTACCGCTCGACGGCGGTCACGGCGACCCGCACCGGGCCGGGCCGATCGGCGCCCAACTCGCGTCGCGCTGAGGGTACTTGTGGCCTGCGGCAGCATCGCGGCACAGGGCAGCGGGCCGTCAGGACTCCTGAGCCGACGCCACGGCCTCGTCGCCGAGCCGGACCAGCTCGGCGAGCGGCAGCGAGCCGGCCGCCCGGCGCTCGCGCGCGAAGCCGTTCGCCAGCCGTTGCAGCAGCTCGTTGAGCGGGGCCGGTACGCCGTACAGCCGGGCCAGCAGGACGATCTCGCCGTTGAGGAAGTCGGACTCGATGGTGCCGGTGCCCCGGCTGAGGGACTGCCAGGAGGAACCGCCGCCGCGCGGCACGCCGTCGAGCGGCACTTGCCGGATCTTCTCGCCCCGGGCCGCCTGCTCCTCCTCCTCGCTCGCGTGGGCGAGGCCGGCCGCGTCGAGCACGGCCGCGCCCTCCGCTCGTACCCGCCGGTAGAACGCCAACCTCGCCGCGCTGTCCAGCGGACCGCTGACCGCCTCTATCGCGTTGCCCAGATTGCCGAGCAGCTTGGCGTACTGCCAGCGCGTCACGTCCGGCACGACCGGTGCCTCGAACCGCGACTTGGCCAGGTCGGCGGCGACGAGCCGGGCCGTCTCGTCCGTGCCGTGCGGGAAGCGGCCCAGGTGCAGCACGCCGGTGAGCGGGCTGCCGGCGGCGGAGACGACACCGGGTTCGACGAACGTCGACGGCAGCCAGACGCAGACCCCGTACACCCGGCGGAAGCGGCGCAGGGCGAGCCGCTGGCTCTCCACCCCGTTCTGCGCGCAGACGACCGGCAGCCGCTCGGCGGCCGTCCCGCCGCCGGCGACCGGTGCCGGACCCCAGGCGCCGAGCGCGGCCTCGCTGTCCTGTGTCTTCACGGCCAGCAGCAGCACGTCGTCGGCGCGCAACTCGCCGAGGGCGGCGGGCCCGTCGACGACGGGCAGCCGGTACGACAGCTCGCCCTCCGGCACCCTGAAGCGCAGCCCGTCCGCGCTCAGGGCCGCCCCGTGCGCGCCCCGCGCGACCAGCACGACCTCGTGTCCCGACTCCGCCAGCCGGCCGCCGACCGCACCGCCGACCGCCCCTGCTCCGATGATGATGTAGCGCATGGGGCGAGCCTCGCACAGCCCGCGCGGCGCCGGCCCGCTCCGCCCGCGCGGCGGAGCGGGTCAACTCCCGGTCAGCTCGGCCAGTTTGACCACCGTGTTCCAGTTGCGGGTGGTCGCGGTCAGACCCTTGACGCGCCGGGGCCGGGACAGTTCCACGGCGAGCCGGGAGCGGCCGAGGCCGTCGGGGGCGTAGAGGTAGAGCGCACGGTCGCCGAAGCGGAACTCCTCCGGGAGGTGGGCGGCCCGGTCGACGTCCGCGTAGCGCTCCTCCTCCACCGGGGCCGACAGGTAGGTGACGTGGAGCTGCCTGGCCTCCAGTGCGGCGGCCGGGAACGGGCACGCGTCGACGATGGCCTTCAGGTACGCGTGGTCGCGCACGATCACGTCGACCGCGAAGCCGAACCGCCCCTCGATCGCCTCCGCGAGCCCGGCCGCGAGGGAGTCCTCGTCGCCGCGGCCGACGGTGAACACGGCCTGGCCGCTCTGCAGATGAGTGCGGACGCCGAGGTGCCCGAGCTCCTCCATGAGGGCGCGCAGTTCGGCCATCGGAAGTTTCCTGGCGCCGCCCACGTTGATCCCGCGCAGCAGCGCCGCATACGTCGTCATCCGCTCACTCTAGAGCGGCCGTCGTGCCCCGCGGGGCTGGGCGTCACGACCGCCGACCGGAAGGTGCGGGCCGCCGCGTGGGGTGCGGGTCGGCCCAGGCGGGAGCGGGGTCGGCGGTCGTGGATCGGACACCCCGATGATCGTCCCCGAGATCTTCAGATAGATGTAAGGGGCCGACGTCCTCCCCAGTGGTGAGGGTCCCCGGTCCGTCGGGAGGAGCCGCGCCCGCGACAGCTCACCGGGGAGCAGGAGGAGACGTTCTTATCGGCGCCATACCTTCGAAGGGAGAGGTGACGGCAGGGGTTGTCACCGCGTTCGAGGAGACGAGCCCGTCATGGGGAACCGAGATTCGCGGGTGCGGGGCCTGGCCGCCCGGGCCGGCGGCTGGAGCGCCCGGCACCGCTGGGCCGCGGTCGGCATCTGGGTGCTGTTCGTGGTCCTGGCCATGGGACTCGGTTCGGCGGCGGGCCGGGTCGACGTCAACGAAAGTGACCAGCTCAAGGGCGAGACCCACACCGCCGCGCGGATCATCGACGACGCGGGGATCAAGGAGCCGGCCGGTGAGACCGTCCTGATCCAGTCCAAGGACGGCACGGTCAAAGCCACCGACCCCGAGTTCCGCGGGGCGGTCGCCGCGCTAGTCCAGGCGGTCGACGGCACCGGCCGGGTCTCGGACGTGACGTCGCCGTACGACACCAAAACGATCTCGAAGGACGGCCGCAGCGCCCTCGTGCAGTTCGACATCCGGGGCGACTCGGACACGGCGGGCGACCGCGTGGGGCCGGTACTGAAGGCCGTCGCCGGGGTGCAGAAGGACCATCGAGCGCTGCGGATCGAGGAGATCGGCGGCGCCAGCATGGCGAAGCAGTACGACGACGCGTTCGGCGACGACTTCCAGAAGGCGGAGCTCTCCGCCGTACCGGTGGCCCTCGGCATCCTGCTGATCGCCTTCGGCGCGCTGGTGGCCGCGCTGCTGCCGGTGGCGCTGGCGATCACCGCGATCATGGCGACGATGGGCCTGATGGGTCTCGTCAGCCATGTCCAGCCGATGAGCGACACCGCCAACTCCGTGATGCTGCTGGTCGGTCTGGCCGTCGGGGTCGACTACTGCCTGTTCTATCTGCGCCGTGAGCGCGAGGAGCGCGCGGCCGGCCGGGACGCCGGGGCCGCGCTGCGGATCGCCGCCGCGACCAGCGGGCGCGCCATCGTCGTCTCCGGTGTCACGGTGTGCGTCGCGATGGCGGGGATGCTCTTCACCGGGCTCGCCCAGTTCGAGGCGATGGGCCTGGCCTCGCTGATGGTCGTCGCGGTCGCGATGGTCGGCTCCGTGACGGTGCTGCCCGCCCTGCTCTCCCTGCTGGGCGAGCGGGTCGAGAAGGGCCGTGTCCCCTTCCTCCGGCGGCGCGACCCCAAGGGGAACGGGGAGAGCCGGTTCTGGACCACCGTGCTGCGGGGCGTGCTCGCCAAGCCCCTCGTCTCCGTCCTCGTCGCGGTCGGCGCGCTGCTCGCGATCGCCGCTCCCGCGGTCGGCATGAAGACCGAGAACCTCACGCTGGACCAGGAGTTCGGCAACTCGCTGCCCATCGTGGGTACGTACAACCGGGTCAACGACGCCTTCCCCGGCGGCTCCGAGCCGGCCGAGGTGGTGGTCAGCGCGAAGGACATCAACGCCTCCGACGTCCGGGCGGCACTCGCCGACTTCAAGGCGCGGGCGGTCAGTTCGGGCGCCTCGCGGGGCCCGATCGACATCAAGCTGCACGACGCGCAGAACGTCGCCCTCGTCTTCGTCCCCCTCGTCGGCGGCTCCGACCAGGACAAGGCGGCGAAGAGCCTCGACAAGCTGCGCGACGAGGTGCGGCCCGCCACGCTCGGCAAGGTCGACGGCGTCCGGGCACCGATCACCGGATCGGTCGCCGGGTCGAAGGACTTCAACGACCAGCTCCTCGGCTCGGTCGTCCCGGTCTTCGCCTTCGTGGTCGTCTTCGCCTTCCTGCTGATGCTCCTGTCGTTCCGCTCGCTGACGGTCGCGATCACCTCGATCGCCCTCAACCTCCTCTCGGTGGGCGCCGCCTACGGCATTCTCGTCGCCGTCTTCCAGCACGGCTGGGGCGCCTCGCTGGTCGGCGCCGAGGGGGTCGGCGCGATCGTCACCTGGCTGCCGCTGTTCCTCTTCGTGATCCTGTTCGGCCTGTCGATGGACTACCACGTGTTCGTCGTCTCCCGGATCCGCGAGGCCCGGCTGCGGGGCCGCAGCACCCGGGACGCGATCCAGCACGGTGTGGTCACCACGGCCGGCGTCGTCACCAGCGCGGCCGTCATCATGGTCGCCGTCTTCGCGATCTTCGGCACCCTGTCGATGCAGTCCATGAAGCAGATGGGCGTGGGCCTCGCGGCCGCGGTGCTCATCGACGCCACGGTCATCCGGGGCGTGTTGCTCCCCGCGGTGATGGCGCTGCTGGGCGAGCGGAACTGGTACTTCCCGAAGTGGCTGCACCGCCTGCCCGACCTCACCCACGACGAGTCGCCGGAGCCGGTCGGCCCGCCGGTGGCCGCGGACGGCGGCGAGCGGCTGCGGGTGTGACCCCGCCGCTCTGAACGCCCCTTGTACGAGGGTCTGTTGGTATCCCGGGGGAACCAGCAGGCCCTCACCGCTGTCCCACCGCGTCAGCGCTGACAGCGGGCGAGGAGCAGGTTCCCGTCCTCCTCCCTCCTTCCGCCGGGCCCGCGGCCGGGCGAGGCGGATCGCCCCCGTCGAGACGCCTGGCCCGCCGCCCCGCCTGTGCGAATGCGACACTGGCCGACGGATGGCGGGGACTCGACGCGTCGCCCACCCACAGCGCGGACGACTCGGAGGCGGACGATGGACGAGGCACGGGCCCGGGACGTACTTGCCGCGGCCGGTGTGCTGCCCGGCCGGGCGCGGGACGCGCGGCTGCTCGCCCTCGGCGAGAACGCGGTGTTCGCCGCCGGTGACCTGGTCGTCAAGGTGGGCCGGGACGCCGAACTCCTGGAGCGGGCCCGGCGCGAGCTGGCGATCGCGGTCTGGCTCGCCGAGGAGGGCGTGCCGGCGGTGCGGGCCGCCGGACCGGAGGCGCTGCTGGCCGACGGCCACCCGGTGACGGTGTGGCACCGGCTGCCCGATCCGGTACGCCCCGCCGAGCCACGGGATCTGGCCGCACTGCTCCGAGTCGTCCACGCCCTGCCCGCCCCGCCGTTCGCCCTGCCGCCCCGCGCACTGCTGGGCGGGGTGGAACGCTGGCTGCGGCTCGCCGGTGACGCGGTCGACCCGGCGGACGCGGCCTTCCTGCGGGACCGACGGGACGGCTTCGCCTCGGCCGCCGCCGCGCTCACCCCCCGTCTGGCACCCGGTCCGATCCACGGCGACGCGCTGCCCCGCAATGTGCACATCGGCCCGGACGGCCCGGTCCTGGTGGACCTGGAGACCTTCTCCGCCGATCTGCGCGAGCACGACCTGGTGGTAATGGCCCTGTCCCGCGACCGCTACGGGCTGGCGGCCGAGGCCTACGACTCGTTCACCGACGCGTACGGCTGGGACGTGCGCGAGTGGGACGGCTGCTCGGTGCTGCGCGGCGCCCGGGAGACGGCCAGTTGCGCCTGGGTCGCCCAGCACGCCCCCAACAGCCCCGCGGCACGGGCCGAGTTCGAGCGCCGGGTCGCGTCTCTGCGCGACGGGGACGAGACGGTGCGCTGGTATCCGTTCTGAACCGGCGGCCCCGCCACGGCCGTTGGGGGCGGCCCGTGGAAACGGACGGATGAAGCCGATGTCGGAGCGGGCGTCGGAGCCGACGTCGAGGCGGACGTCGGAGGCGGGCCGTCAGACCGTCTCGGCCGCGAGTTCGCGCAGGGGCCAGGTCCCGTCCACGACCGCGTCCTGGTCGCCCTTGCGGCGCAGGAAGCTCTGGAAGTCCGCCGCCCACTCGGCATACCACTCGATCTGCCGGCGGTGCAGCTCCGCCGGGCCGAGGGACGCGACCTTGGGGTGGCGGTCGGCTATCGCGCCGGCCAGCCGGGCCGCGGCGAGGGCGTCGGCCGAGGCGTCGTGGGCGGAGTCGAGCACCACGCCGTACTCGGCGCAGACCGCTTCGAGGTTGCGCTTGCCGCGACGGTAGCGGTCGACGGAGCGGTCGATCGTGTAGGGGTCGATGACCGGGGCCGGGTCCTGGCCTCCGAGCCGGTCGCGCAGCGAGGGCAGTCCGTGGCGCCGCAGTTCGGCGGAGAGCAGGGTCAGGTCGAAAGCCGCGTTGTAGGCGACGACCGGGACGCCCGACTGCCAGTACGTCACCAGGACGGCGGCGATCGCGTCGGCGACCTGGTCGGCGGGCCGGCCCTCGGCGGTCACCCGCTCGTTGCTGATCCCGTGCACCGCGACCGCTTCGGCGGGGATCTCCACGCCCGGGTCCGCCAGCCACTCGCGGCGTCCCTGCGGACGGCCGCCCCGGACCTCGATCACCGCGCCGGTGACGATGCGCGACTCCCGCGGTTCCGTACCGGTCGTCTCCAGGTCGAAGCCGATCAGCAGCTCTTGGTGCCAGGCCATGGCGGCCCCCCTTCTCCGTGGTGCTTTCCCCCAGTGGGCTCCACCCTCGCACGAGCCACTGACAATCCGGGGACCGCGTTCCGCTCGTCCCTCATGGAGGTCAGGAGACCGGCCTGGAGTCCGCCCACATCTGCTCGAACTCTTCGCGATAGGTCGGGAAGAGACCACTGTCATCCACTTCGCCCGACTTGACCACCCGGTGGCCGTTCCGCAGGACCAGCACCGGCGCCTCCATGCCGCGGGCCCGGCGGAGGTAGGACTGCACGACGGCGATGCCGTCCGCACCGTCACCGTCGACCAGGTACGCCGTGCAGCGGGGGGTCTCGTCGTAGACCTGGATCTCGAAGGCCCCCGGGTCGCGCAGCCGGGAGCGCACCCGGCGCATGTGCAGGATGTTCATCTCGACGGCCCGGCTCAACTCACCGCGCTTGAAACCGAGTTCACGCTCGCGCCGTTTCACCGCGCTGGAGGCGGGGTTGAGGAAGAGCAGCCGCACCCGGCAGCCGTCCTCGGCGAGCCGGACCAGCCGCCGTCCGGAGAAGTTCTGCACCAGCAGGTTGAGCCCGATGCCGATCGCGTCGAGGCGGCGGGCGCCGCCGAAGAGGTCCTCGGCCGGGAACTGGCGCATCAGCCGCACCCGGTCGGGGTGCACGGCGACCACGTCCGCGTAGCGGTCGCCGATCAGTTCCTCGACCGCGTCGACGGGCAGCCGGCGCGCGGAGGGCACGTCGCTGCCGGTGCCGAGCGTCTCCAGGAGCTGCGCGGAGGCCCGTTCGGCCTGGTTGAGCACGGCCTCGGACAGGGCCCGGTTGCGGGAGACGACGTTCCGGGTCACTTCCAGTTCGTCCAGGGCGAGTTCGACGTCCCGGCGCTCGTCGAAGTAGGGCTCGAAGCACGGCCAGTGCTGCACCATCAGCTCGCGCAGCTGCGGCAGGGTGAGGAAGCTGAGGACGTTGTCGTCGGCCGGGTCGAGCAAGTAGCCCTTGCGGCGGCTGACTTCGCGTACGGCGACCGCCCGCTGCACCCACTCCTGGCCGGCCGGTCCGGCGGCGGCGACCACCCACTCGTCGCCGTGCACGGGCTCGTAGACGGGCCGCAGGACGGCGGCGACGACGGCCCGCAGGCGCTGTTCCACGAGGTTCAGCCAGATGTACGCCCGGCCGGCCCGCTGGGCGCGCGTCCGCACCTCTCGCCAGGCTTCGGCGTCCCAGTCCAGTTCCGGACCGATGGAACCCACCGCGTCTATCGGCCGTGCCAGGGACACCACACCGGGCGGGACATCCGCGGAGCTCCCCTCGTGACCCCCGTCACCAGGGGGCAGCTCCAGCCCTCCCGAGCCCACCCGCGCACCGCCTTCCGCTCCCCCGAGCTCTCCCCAGTCCCAACGATCAAGGAAGGGTACTCCGGGACCGGTCGGCGGTGCAGCCGGATGGACAGGGTCGTTCCTCAACTACCGCCGTGCACTTCGCCGTTCTGGTCGGCGAGCTCGGCCGGAGTGAGCGGATTCATGGCGGTGACATCGCGCGGGGCGATGGAGAACCCCTGCCAGTGGACCGGCATCGGCTGCTGGTCCTCGTCGCGGGCGATGTGGTGGAAGCCCACGTTCACCCAGACCACGGGGTGGGTGAGGGTCTGGCCATTGACCCATTTGTCCACCGACTTCCCGTGTCCCGTACCGCAGTTGGGCAGGTTGTCGCTGGCGTACTGCTCGCACTTGTCGTACTGGGTGAAAAACACGTCGTGCTGGGTGAAGGCGCGGCCCGGGTACTTGGTGGTGGCGCCCGGGACTATCTCGTACGACCGGGCGTGACCGTCCTTGTTCTTTCCGGTCGCGCTGACCATCCGCCACCAACGCATGTTCTTGGCGTCGCCCGCGAGTTCCTTGGTGACCTTGGTGCGGGTGGTCTTGTTGGTCGGGGTGCCGCCGCCCTGCGCGGGCGGGGTGACCACGGAGTCGTACTGCTCGACGCGGCCCTTGGAGGAGCCGTCGAGATCGAAGTTGAGCCGCCAGAACACGTCGTGCTGGTGGCTCGTCGCGTACGCGGTGGCGCCCTTGCCGAGCGGCCAGCCGCGGCCGTCACCGGCGTCGTAGTCGTACGGGGAGAGGCTGCCGGTGGCCCCGACGTTCATGTTGATCGTGCCGTCGTCCTGGAAGCGCCACTCGGTGATGTACTCGTACCAGCCGACCTGGTTGACCGTGTAGACGAGGAAGTCCTTGCCCTGGGTCTGGAAGACCTTGTTGGCGCTGTCGCCCTGCATCCGGAAGGCGTGGCCGCGCGAACGGGTCGTGGTGCAGAGGCCCTTGACGTTCGGGTGGGCCGGGTCGGGGGCGTCGGGGACCTTGACGGTCTTGATGGTGCCGCCGGGGCACTCGCCGGGCGCCATGTTCATCAGGCCGGTGCCGAACGCGTACTGCGTGAGGTCGCTGTACTCGTTCGAGCCGTCGTCGTAGGGCACGTGGACCTGGGCGAGCTTGGCGGTGGCGAGCACCTTGATCGGCTGGGCCTCGCCGGGCGGCTGGTAGGAGATGTGCTCCAGGACGAGGCCGGCGTCGCGCTCGTAGTGCCAGCACATCCGCCAGGTGGTGCCGGTGGAGAGCTTCTGCTCGATCCGGTAGGCGGCGCTGCAGTCGGCGGCGGGCGCGGCGGTCGTCCTCGGCTGGGCCACGGCCGGTCCGGCGCCCGCCGTGGCACCGGCCGCCAGCGCGGCCACGGCCAGTCCTATCGCTGCCCGCCTGCGGGCACGGCTCATTCTGTTGACGCGCATGAAGAAGTGACTCCCTTACAGGAGAAGCAAGTTGAGGAGCGGGAAGGGCGGGAGCGGCTCAGCCGGCGAGCTTGCCGACCTTGCCGGCGCTCAGGTCGATCACGAAGGACCGGGCGTCGATCCACGGCCCGTTCCTGACCTTCGGGAAGAGCCGCACGCAGCGGTGCTCACCGCACTGGCCGAGGACCCCCGACCGGTCCCCCGGAGTGGCCTTGTAGACCATGGCGGTCAGCAACAGCTGGTCGGGCGAGGTGAGTCTGCTGCCGGTGGCGTCCTGGTAGTCCGCCCTCAGGCCCGCGCCCTGCGGGGAGGCGATGAGGAGTTTCGCCGCCTCGGTGTTCTCGTCGCGGCTCGGCGGCGGCTGGACGCCGCGCTGGGTGCCGGTCGCCTCGACCTTGCCGGTGTCCAGGTCGACGGTCTTGGTGACGAGGGTGTCGTCCTTGTAGTCGTAGAACGTCACGTCCGCCCGGCGCGGCGCGTTGGCGTCGTCCAGCTCGGAGTCGTCCGGCGCGGCGAGTTCGACGTCGAGACGCTGCGGGCCGCGCTTCCCGGTCACGTTCTCGCTGGATTGGAAGAGCTGCTGGTTCAGCGCGATCCGCTCGACGCGCTTGATCTCGTCGTCGGTGAGCGGGTCGCTGCCCTTGCCCTTCGCGCCTTCGGCCGGGGCCGCTTCGACGACGGCGGGCGGTGCCCCGGCCGGACCGTCGGCCGCCTGTCCGGCCGCCTGTCCCGCCGCCTGGCTGTTTCCCGTGCCCCCGGACTCGTCGGCCCCCGCCGTGCCGGGCAGTGTGATCCCGATCATCACGGCTGTTCCGGCCACCGCGACGGCCGCGCCGGCCATCACCTTGCCCAGATGGCGGCGCACTGTCTCGCGCACATCTTCCCCCTACTCCCCCTGTGTCCCCGGGAGTATGTGTTCTGTCCCACTGGTCGCATACGGCGTATGCACTGGTCGCCGGGTAAGAGGGACGTAAGTCACACGTGGTTCCATCACTTTCGGGGAGACTGGGAACCAAGGTGCCCCGGTGGCGGGGCTCAGCTGAAAGAGTCGTGACCATGCAGGTCTGGCCTGGAGAGGCATATCCACTCGGTGCCACGTACGACGGCGCCGGTACCAACTTCGCGGTCTTCACGGAGACCGCGGACCGAGTAGAGCTGTGTCTGCTGCACGACGACGGCTCGGAGACGGCGGTGGAGCTGCGCGAGAGCGACGCGTTCGTGCGGCACGCCTACCTGCCCGGCATCATGCCCGGGCAGCGGTACGGCTTCCGCGCGCACGGTCCGTACGCGCCCGAGCACGGACAGCGGTGCAACTCCGCGAAACTGCTGCTCGACCCGTACGCGAAGGCGATCAGCGGGTCGATCGACTGGGGCGAGGAGGTCTACGGCTACCACTTCGACGCCCCCGACCGGCGCAACGACCTGGACTCGGCACCGCACATGATGTCGTCGGTCGTGGTCAACCCCTACTTCGACTGGGGCGACGACCGGCGGCCCCGGCACGGCTACCACGAGACCGTGCTCTACGAGGCCCACGTGAAGGGCCTCACGATGCGCCACCCGGGGCTGCCCGACGAGCTGCGCGGCACCTACGCGGCGCTCGCCCACCCGGCGGTCATCGAGCACCTCACCGAGCTGGGCGTCACGGCGCTGGAGCTGATGCCGGTGCACCAGTTCGTGAACGACCACCGCCTGGTGGACATGGGGCTGAACAACTACTGGGGCTACAACACCATCGGTTTCTTCGCCCCGCACAACGCGTACGCGTCCTGGGGCGACCGCGGCCAGCAGGTGCTGGAGTTCAAGTCCGCGGTGCGGGCGCTGCACGAGGCCGGCATCGAGGTCATCCTCGACGTCGTCTACAACCACACCGCCGAGGGCAACCACCTGGGGCCGACGCTCTCCTTCAGGGGCCTCGACAACCCGTCGTACTACCGGCTGACGGACGACCCCCGCTACTACATGGACACCACGGGAACCGGCAACTCGCTCCTCATGCGGTCCCCGCACGTGCTCCAGCTGATCATGGACTCGCTGCGGTACTGGGTCACCGAGATGCACGTCGACGGGTTCCGCTTCGACCTCGCGGCCACGCTCGCCCGGCAGTTCCACGAGGTGGACCGGCTGTCGTCGTTCTTCGACCTGGTCCAGCAGGACCCGGTGGTCTCCCAGGTGAAGCTGATCGCGGAGCCCTGGGACGTCGGCGAGGGCGGCTACCAGGTCGGCAACTTCCCGCCGCTGTGGACCGAGTGGAACGGCAAGTACCGCGACACCGTACGGGACCTGTGGCGGGGCGAGTCGCGGGCGCTCGCCGAGTTCGCGTCCCGGCTGACCGGCTCCTCGGACCTGTACCAGGACGACGGCCGCCGGCCGCTGGCCTCGATCAACTTCGTGACCTGCCACGACGGGTTCACCCTGCACGACCTGGTGGCGTACAACGACAAGCACAACGACGCCAACGGCGAGGACAACCGGGACGGCGAGAGCCACAACCGGTCCTGGAACTGCGGGGTCGAGGGCGACACCGACGACCCGGCCGTGCTCGACCTGCGGGCCCGGCAGATGCGCAACTTCGTCGCCACGCTGATGCTCTCCCAGGGCGTGCCGATGATCAGCCACGGGGACGAGTTCGCGCGCACCCAGGGCGGCAACAACAACGCCTACTGCCAGGACAGCGAACTGGCCTGGGTGGAGTGGCCGGAGGGCGAGGGGCCCGGCAGCGAGCTGCTGGAGTTCACGCGCGCGATGGCGCGGCTGCGCAAGGAGCATCCGGTCTTCCGGCGCCGGCGCTTCTTCCACGGGCGGCCCGTGGAGGGCCTCCACGACGAGCTGTCGGACATCGCCTGGTTCACTCCCGAGGGCAAGGAGATGGCACAGCGCGACTGGGACTCGGCGCAGGCGACGGCGCTGGCGGTGTTCCTCAACGGCAACGCGATCTCCGAGCCGGGGGCCCGCGGGGAGCGGATCGCGGACGACTCCTTCCTGATGATGTTCAACGCCTCCCCCGAGCCGCTGGACTTCGTCGTGCCGGTCGACCTCGGCCTGAAGTGGGAGGTCGTCGTCGACACCGCCCAAACGGACGGGGTGCCCCAGGACACGGCCCGGGAGGTCGAGGCCGGCGACCGGCTCACCCTCGTGGACCGCAGCATGACGGTACTGCGCCGCCCGACCTAGGGGGCCTCCTCGCCGTGCCCGGGTGGGTCACCGGGCACGGCAGGGGGGACACATGGCCGAGCCGATGAGGTCAAACCCGGCCGGGCGGGTACGTAGGTCAACATGACATCTGAGCGACCCGATCCCGCGGTGCCCACGGCCACCTACCGGCTCCAGTTGCAGCCCGAGTTCCCGTTCGAGGCGGCCGCTGCCGCGGTGCCGTACCTGGCGTCGCTCGGCGTCTCGCACCTGCATCTCTCCCCCGTCCTGGAGTCCGTCCCGGGCTCGACGCACGGCTACGACGTCGTGGACCACGCGCGCGTGCGCGACGAACTCGGCGGCGAGGAGGGCCTGCGGGCGCTGTCGCGCACCGCGCGGGAGCACGGCCTGGGCCTCGTGGTGGACATCGTGCCCAACCACATGGCGATGGCCCCGCGCCACAACCACGCCCTCTGGGAGGTCCTCCGGGAGGGCCCCGAGTCGCCGTACGCGCGCTGGTTCGACATCGACTGGGCGGCACAGGGCGGCAAGGTGCTGCTCCCGGTCCTCGGGCATCCGCTCGGCTCCGAGATCGAGCACCTGAGAGTCGACGGCGACGTCCTGCGCTACTACGACCACGTGTTCCCGTTGCGCGAGGGCACCGCGGAGCTGCCGCTGCCGCAGCTCCTGGACGCGCAGTGGTACCGCCCCGCGTGGTGGCGGCTGGCCCGTACCGAGCTGAACTACCGCCGCTTCTTCAGCATTTCGGAGCTGATCGGGGTGCGGGTCGAGGACCCGGACGTCTTCGAGGCCACGCACGCCAAGATCCTCCAACTGCTGCGCGAGGGCGTGGTCGACGGCCTGCGCATCGACCACCCCGACGGCCTCGCCGACCCCGACGCCTATCTCAGCAGGCTGCACGAGGCCACCGGGGGCCGCTGGACGGTCGTCGAGAAGATCCTCGCGGACGGGGAGCCGCTGCCGGCCGCGTGGCCGGTGGCGGGCACCACGGGCTACGACGCCCTGCGGCACATCGACGGAGTCTTCACCGACCCCGCCGGGTCGGACGAACTCCTCGCCCGCTACCGGCTGTTCGCCGACCCGCGCACGGACCGGGGCGGCCACTGGGAGCCGACCGTACGACGGGCGGCGTACAAGGTGCTCACCTACGAACTGGCCGCCGAGATGGAGCGGCTGAGCCGGGTCGTGAGCGCGTTGTGCGCCGGGTCGCCGGACCCCGCGCTGCGCGACCGGGCCCCCTGGGCGCTGCGCACGGCGCTGCGGGAGCTCCTGGTCCGCATGGAGGTCTACCGTCCGTACACCTCCGGCGACACCGCGGCCGTCGTCACCGAGGAGGCCGCGGCGCAGGCCCGGCAGTCCTTCGTCGTCCCGGAGGAGGCCGGCGCGGTCGACGTCGTACGGGATCTGCTGCTCGGGCGGTACGGGGAGGGGCCCGCGCACGACGAGTTCCGGGCGCGGTTCGCGCAGACGTCCTCGGCGCTGCGGGCCAAGTCGGTGGAGGACACCGCCTTCTACCGCTACGTGCCGCTGCTGTCGGCGACGGAGGTGGGCGGGGAGCCGGGCGGTCCCGCGGTGTCCCCGGAGGACTTCCACGCCTACTGCGCGCGCGTGCAGCACGACTGGCCCGCCACCGGCACCGTCCTGACGACGCACGACACCAAACGCAGCGCCGACGTACGGGCCGCGCTGGCGGTGCTCACCGAGTGCCCGGAGCGCTGGTCGGACCTCCTCACCGAGGTGAGCCGTTCCGGAGAGAGCGGGCCGGACGCGCAGGTGGCGTGGGCGGCCTGGCAGACGGTGTTCGGGCTCGGCCCGGCGGACCCGGAGCGGGTCCAGGGGGCGCTGCTGAAGCACGTGCGCGAGGCCGGGCTCTATACCAGCTGGACCGAGCAGGAGCCGTCGTACGAGGAGGCGGTGGCGGCGTTCGTCAAGGCCGGGCCGTGCGGGGCGCCCGGCGAGCGGGTGGCCGCCCTCCGGCAGGCGCTGGAACCGCACATCCGGGCCAATCTGCTCGGCGCCGCCCTGGTGCAGCTGACGATGCCGGGCGTGCCGGACGTCTACCAGGGCACCGAGGCCGAGTACCGGGCGCTGGTCGACCCGGACAACCGGCGGCCCGTACGGTTCCCGCCCGAGGATCCCGGTGACAAGGGCGCGCTGACGGCCGCCGCGCTGCGGCTGCGGGCGCGCCGGCCGGACGTGTTCGGGGACTCGGCGACGTACGCGCCGCTGACGGCGCAGGGCCCGGCGGCGGGGCACTGCCTGGCGTTCACCCGCTCCGGGAGCGTCCTCACGGCCGTGACCCGGCTGTCGGCGGGCCTCGCGGAGGCCGGTGGCTGGGGGGAGACGCGGCTGCCGCTGCCTCCGGGGCGGTGGACCGATGTGCTGGCCCCGGAACGGGAGTTCACGGGGCACGCGCGCGTGGCGGAGCTCTTCGAACGGCTGCCGGTGGTGCTGCTGGAGCGGGCGGAGGAAGCCGAAGGGGCCTGACCGGTGCGGGGCACGAGGGTGCTCGGTGAGCGGGCGCCCTCGTACGCCCGGATCGGTGCGGCACGCGCGCGTGGACGGAGTCGCGTCCGGGCGGTGCGAGCGGCGCCTCGGGGTAGGCGCAACCGTAGGAGGGCTTCGGGCATCCTGCGAGCAACACAGGTCGCACAGAACGCAGTTGAGGCGTGCGGGCGCCACGGGGAGGCCCCACCTGGTCTCCTTGACAGTTCCCGGAGAGCATGGGGTACTGCGCTTGCGAGTCCGGGCGGACACAACGGGGGTGAGTCTCGTGCCGGAGCCGTGTTACCTCAGTGTGGCCGAACTGGTCGCGGGCGCAGGGGCGTTGGTCGCTCATCGGCCGGCTCTCTGCGCGCTGCGGCAGGTCGGCGTCTCCCGCGCGGGGCGCCCTCTCCATCTGCTCTCCGTGGGGCACGCCCCACGCGCCGTGCTCGTCGTCGCGGGCGCGCACGCCAATGAGCCGGCCGGTGGTTCCACCCTGCTCGCGCTGGCCGAACGGGCGGTGCGCGAACGGCCGTTGCGGGCCCGCACCTCCTGGCACTTCCTGCTCTGCGCGGACCCGGACGGCGCGAGTCTGCATGTCACGCCCGCGCCCCGCAGCCTGCTCGACTACCACCTGGGTTTCTTCCGTCCGGCCGGGGCCGAGCAGCCGGAGTGGTCGCCTTCGGTGCTGCCCCCGGACCGGCTGCCGCCGGAGACCCGCGCCCTGACCGGGGTGATCGACGAGCTGCGGCCCTACCTCCAGGTGACCCTGCACGGCACCGAACTGGGCGGCACCTGGGTGCAGTTGACGAAGGACATACCGGGGCTCGCCGAGCCGTTCGCCAGGTCGGCGGCCGCGTTGCACATCCCGGTGGAGACGGGCGCCTCGGACGCGGCGGGCTGGCCCGCGTCGGGTCCCGGTGTGCACGTGATGCCGGCGCCCGGTTCGGACGTGGCGTACCCGAGCATGCCGGACGACGCCCGGCACAGCACCTGGTACCACACGCACCGCTACGGCGGTCTGACGGCGGTCGTCGAGGTGCCGATGTGGGCGAGCGACCTGGTCGACGACCCGGCGCCGCATCCCGCGCCGGCCGCGGCGATGCGGTGGCTGGCGGACCGGCTGCTGCGGGACACGCGGGAGGTGGACGGTGTGCTCGCCGAGGCGCTGCCACGGCTGGCGAACGCCGGGGGGCCGCTGCTGCGGGCCGCCGTCTGGGCGCTGGAGCTGGTGCCGGGGCTGGCCGCCGACTGGGCCGGCGTACCGCCCGTCGACACCACGAGGGCGTACGTCGGCAGCGTGGACGCGTTCGGCCGACGGCTGCCGCTGCGGGCCGCCTCGATGCTGCTGCGGGTGCTCCAGGAGGCCGGTGACGTCGCGGCGCCCCGCCTTGAGGACCTGGTGGCCCTGTGGAGCGAGGCCTTCGCGGAGCGGTTCCGCGCCCGCTGGGTGCCGTTGGAGCACCAGGTCGAGCACCAGGCCCGCACGGCGGTGGCGGCGGTCCTGCGCGCGCCCGAGCGGCGGTTCCGGGAGACGGCGACGATCACGCGCGCGTGAGCCGGCGGGCGGTCCGCACGCGCGCGTGCGGCGCCTCACCCGCCGGCCCTTCGCCCTTGCCCCGGCACCGGCCGCCCCCGAGTCAGTCGTCGAGTGCGAAGACCCCTCCCGTCCGGGCGTGCAGGGCACAGGAGTTGGAGAACTTCTGCGTGTAGTCCACCGGCCGGCCCTTCCACTGCCCGCGCGCGTGGGCGGTCACCGGGGCGTAGATCATCGTGCAGTAGACGCTCTTGGGCGGGATGGCCGCGATGTCGCCGCCCGCCCTGTCGAGTTCCGCGCAGGCCTCGGCCGCGTGGGCGTGCCCCCGGGGTGGGTTGCCGCACACCAGGAGGGTGCCCCGGGTGTCGCTGGAGCGGGCGTCGCCATGGGTGACCGTGAGGTAGAGCCAGTCGCTCCGTACCCCGGTCCCGGCTGCCGCCTGCGCCGGGGCGGGTGCGGCGGTGAGGAGGACGGTGGCCGTGAGCAGGGCTCCCCGGAGGAGAGCCGCTTTCTTGGTGTAGGTCATTCCCGGTGCATCGGCACCACGGTCCCCGTGCCCCAACCCGGCTCACCCGAACGGGGGCCCTCGGACGCGTACTGTCCGGCCAGTTCGAACGCGCTGAGCACCACCCGTGACTGGTACTCGACCTGCCGGCCGACCGGGATCCAGCGTGCTCCGCAGCCGTCGCGGTAGTCGGCGCACCACTGGTCGAGGAGCAGGTCGAGCTCCGGCAGCACGTCCGCCGGGTCGCGCCCGGCGCCGGTCACGACCTGGTGCAGCAGCCCGGCGGTGCGCAGCGCGAGGCGCCGCCCGGCGATGCGCAGGGTGGCGAGGTGGGCGGTGCTGAGCGGCGGGAGCGGGTGGGCCGCCGTACCGGCGTCGACGTCGGGGTCCCACGCGTCGGCGAGCCCGGGGCAGATCAGTAAATAGTCGTCCACCGGAGCGAGCAGCCGCGCCGCTTCCGCCGGGTCACCGGGCCGCGGCCGTACCCCGGGCGGGACGGCGGGGGCCGGGGCGTTCGCGTGGGGGCGGGCGCGGGCGCCGGGCGGGAGCGCCGTCGGGAGTGCGGCCCCCGCGTCGGGTGCCGTCACCGCCGGCGGCTCCCCCGGGGCGGAACTGCCCGGGAGGTGCGGACGCAGCCGCGCGAGGATCCGCTCCAGGGTCCGCGCGTCGTGCCGCAGGGTGTGGCTCACGGTGCGCAGGACCGCGTCGGGGTTCGCGGACGGCGAACCGTCCTCCACGGCCGCCACACCCCACATCGGCGCCTCGACGACGGCGGTCACGGTGCCGTGCCGGTGTGGATGGAACCAGGTCGACTCGACGGCGGCCTCGGTGATCGCCGCGGCCCGATCGCCCCGCCGCGGCGGCGGGATCCGGTAGACGGCGGGCCCCAGGCCCGGCCAGTACAGGGTGTCGTACGCGCCCAGTTCGCGCGGGATGCCGAGGCGGGCCGCGGTGTGCGCGACGCGCCGGTCGAGGCCGGGCAGGTCGCGGGTGAGTTCGACGAAGCCGCCGCCGACGTCGACACCGTGGAGGGAGCACTGGAAGAAGGGGCGCAGCTCGTCCTGGAGGGCGAGCAGGGCCCGGGTCTCCGGGAGCGCCGCGGCGGCGGCCCCGTCGGGCAGCCACTCGGGCTGTTCGAGGAAGCCGGGCCGGAAGAAGTGCCGGAAGTAGTGGCCAAGGGTGTACGGGCCGGAGAGCCAGCCCTCGTTGCGGCGCGAGCCGTCCGGATCGAGGCACAGCAGGAGGTTCCAGGTGGCGTCGGAGCCCTCGGACCACCGGGGGTCGGCGAGAACCCGTTCGGCGAGGCGCAGGACGGTGGCGCCGCCCACGGGCTCGTTGGCGTGCGGTCCGGCGACGACGAGGGCCTGGCGGCTGCCGTGGCCCACGGAGAGCAGCCACAGGGGCGTACCGGCCCGGGAGGTGCCGACCCGGCGCAGCCTGGCGTCCCCGGGACGGCGGGCGACGAGTGCGGCGGCGCGGGTGGCCAGTTCGTCCACGGACGGGTAGCGCGGAAGGCGTGTCAGAGCACACCTCCCCGTTTGCGGTGCCGTCGGTTCACCAGTTGTGCCGACTCAAGCACAGTCAGTCACGGCGGACGGAGTACGTCAACACCGGTGCGGGCAAAGGGATTCCGGCACCCCGGGTCGCCATCCGGCGGTGAGCGTGGACCGGGCCGCAGGTAGGGCGGGGTCGGGCGGGGCTCAGTGCAGGGAGAGCCGGAACGCCATCCGGCCGAAGCCGATCTGGTCGCCCTCACGGACCACGGCCGCGCCGATCACGCGCCTGCCGTTCACGGTGGTGCCGTTGGTTGAGCCGAGGTCGCGCAGTACCCACAGGGCGCCCTGGCGTCGGAGTTCGGCGTGCACCCGGGAGACCGTCTCGTGGTTCAGGCGCAGTCCGTTGGCGGGGTCGCGGCCTATGCGCAGCGGATGCCCGTTGCCCGGGTGGGGCAGCAGCAGCTTGGGCAGCCGCTCGGCCTGCCAGGCCCTGCGCAGCCGTACGGTGAACCCGGAGACCGCCTCCACGGAACCGAACAGCAGCCGCGACAGCCGGCTCTCGGTGTACAGGTCGGCGGTGAGGACGGCGAGTTCGTCGGAGCGGCGGGCGGCCAGCGCCAACTCCATGCGCCGCACGAACGTGTCGTGCGAGAGGCGGCCCATGGCGACGCCGTCATGGAGCACCTTGAGCGCCTTGTCGCGCTCCGCGTCGGACAAACGCGCGGGGTACGTGTGGAACTCGAAGGACGACGTCACGTTCGTGATTGTCGGTCAGCGAACCCCGGGTGTCCAGAAGACGGGAAAACGGTGCCCACGCGTGTGCGAATGGACGACACCTTCCGCGAAAGGGCAGATTCAAAAGCGAGTCGATCTCGTTTGAAGCACGATGAACCGGCTACATCCCGGTGGGCAGACGAAGGGGAACCGTCCGTGAAGTTCGAGGTGTGGGCACCACAGGCAGAACGAGTGACCCTCCATCGCGAGGGCGCCACGCGCGCGATGGAGCGTGATCCGGAACACGAGGGCTGGTGGGCCGCGGAGGCCGAGGCGTCGGACGGCGCGCGGTACGGGTTCGCGGTGGACGACGGTCCGCCGCTGCCCGACCCGCGCTCGCGCCGCCAGCCGGACGGCCCGGACGGCCTGAGCGCCGTCGTGGACCACGAGCGGTACCCGTGGCGGGCCGCGTGGACGGGCCGGCCGCTGCCCGGCGCGGTCCTCTACGAGCTGCACGTCGGGACGTACACACCCGAAGGCACCCTGGACGCGGCGGCCGAACGACTCGGCCATCTCGTCGAACTGGGCGTCACCCACGTGGAGTTGATGCCCCTGTGCCCGTTCCCCGGCCGGCACGGCTGGGGGTACGAGGGGGTCTCCCTGTGGGCCGTGCACGAGCCGTACGGCGGTCCCGAGGGGCTGAAGCGGTTCGTCGACCGGGCCCATGAACTGGGGCTCGGCGTCGTACTGGACGTGGTGCACAACCACCTCGGCCCGTCCGGCAACTACCTGCCCGCCTTCGGCCCCTACTTCACGGAGACGCACCACACTCCGTGGGGCGCCGCCGTGAACCTGGACGCGCCCGGTTCGGACGAGGTGCGCGCCTACCTCCTGGAGAGCGCGCTGGCGTGGCTGCGCGACTACCGGATCGACGGGCTGCGCCTCGACGCGGTGCACGCGCTGAAGGACACGCGCGCGTGCCACTTCCTGGAGGAACTCTCCGCCGCCGTGGACACGTTCGCCGCCGACACGGGCCGGCCGCTCTTCCTGATCGGCGAGTCCGACCTGAACGACCCGCGGCTGATCACCCCGCGCGCGGAGGGCGGCCTCGGGCTGCACGCGCAGTGGAACGACGACTTCCACCACGCGCTGCACACCGCGCTGACCGGCGAGTCCCAGGGCTACTACGAGGACTTCGCGCGGGCGCCGCTCGCCGCGATCGCCCGGACGCTGACGGGTGGCTTCTTCCACGACGGCACGTATTCGAGCTTCCGGGGACGCCACCACGGGCGCCCTCTGGACCGTACGCGCGTGGCCGCGCACCGGCTGCTCGGCTACAGCCAGACCCACGACCAGATCGGCAACCGGGCCCAGGGAGACCGGCTCTCGGCCTCCCTCTCCCCCGGCCTGCTGGCCTGCGCCGCCGCGCTGACGCTGGCCGGGCCCTGCACGCCGATGCTGTTCATGGGCGAGGAGTGGGCGGCTGGCACGCCCTGGCAGTTCTTCACCGACCACACGGACCCGGAACTGGCGGAGGCCGTACGGCGGGGCAGGCGGCGGGAGTTCGCGGCGCACGGCTGGGCCGAGGAGGACATCCCCGACCCCCAGGACCCGGCGACCCGGGACCGCTCCTGCCTCGACTGGTCCGAGCCCGGGAACGAGCCGCACGCGCGCGTGCTGGACTGGTACCGCCGGCTCATCGCCCTCCGCCACCAGGAGGCCGACCTCACCGACCCGGACCTCGCCGACACCAAGGTGGCCTACGACGAGGAGGCCCGCTGGCTCGCCCTCCGGCGGGGCGACGTACGCGTGGCGGTGAACCTCGGCAAAGAGCCGGCCGCGATCCCCCTGGGCTCCCGCCCAGCACGGGTACTGGCCGCGTGGGAGCCGGTGGAGGCGCCGGGGAACGACGGACTGCTGCGCCTGCCCGGGGAGTCGTGTGTGGTGCTGACGCAGACGTAAACGCTTGCGCAAGCGCTCGCGCAATCGTTTACGCCCTCGGTTGCGCGAGCGATCGAGCGGGCGGCGGTGGCGGCGGTGGCCGTGGGTGACGGCCGTGGGTGACGGAATCCCGCACGGGGCGGGGGGCCGCACGTAAACGTTCGCGTAAACGCTTACGCATACGCTTGCGTAAGCGTTTGCGCACGTCCTTGCGCGAACGTTTACGTAAACGTTTACGCGCCCGCGCCCGCTCCAGGCGCCCGCCGCCCCACTCCTAGTCGCCGCCGTCGCCGCCCTCGCCGTCGCCGTCACCGTCACCGTCACCGCTTTCGGCGCCGCCGCTTTCCCCGTAGCCGTGCCCGTAGTCGTCGTCGCGGAGCTCCGTGACCCGCTCCAGGAGGATCGCCTCCCAAGTGCGCCGCAGTTGGGTGCGGAGGAGGGGCAGGGGGCTGTCGTCGCGTCCGGCGCGGCGGCCGGCCAGGCTCCCGGCCAACCGGACGACGGTGTCGCAGCGGGCCAGCCAGAGACCGCGCAGACAGGGGCGGGCGCCGTAGCCGGCGAGGGTGGCGGCGCGTACGGCGGCCGGAGAGCCGACGGCGAGCGCGAGTCCGGCGATGTCTTCGGCGGGATCGCCGACGACCGCGTCCGTCCAGCCCAGGACACCGCGCACCCGGCCGTCGGCGCTGACGAGGAGATGTTCGCCCCGGAGACCGTGGTGGGCGACGACGGCGGTACCGGGCTGGGCGGCGAGCTGGGCCGTGCCCGGCTGGGTCAGCTGCTGGAGCCGTCCGGGATCGAACTCGTCGGCATCGGCGAGCCGCCCGGCAGCCCGTTCGGCGGCCCGGCGCAGCGCCTCCAGGGAGCGTGGGGCGGTGCGCGGGACACCGAGCGCCTCGGCCTGGCGGGCGGGCACGTCACGCAGTCCGGTGAGCAGCCCGGCCAGGTCGGCCTCGCCCACGGCGGACACGTCCCGGTCCTCCCCGGAGTCGCCGGGCATCTTCGTGTCCAGCGTGAAGGCGAGCCCGGTCGCCCACTCGCCGTGCGCCACGCTCGTCGGGACCGCGACGGGCAACTGCGGCCGTACGAGATCGCGCAGGCGCAGTTCGCGGCGCAGCCGCCGGGAGGCATCGCGGTCCGGGGCCAGCCGCAGCACATGACGCGTACCGACCCACCAGGTCGTCCGCTCGCCGCCCTCGGCCACGGGCCGCACCTCGGGCCCGTCGGCGCCGGGCGGGCCGTCCTTGAGCAGGGATCGGACCAGCCGGCGGACGGTGTCCGCGGTGGGGGTCGGTGCCTCGGTCATGATCGCCGGTCAGTCCACCACGGCCATCTCGCGGCGCGTGTCGTTGAGCCGGCGCCCGCCGTCCTCGGTGACGGTGACGATGTCCTCGATGCGCACCCCGAAGCGGCCGGGAAGATAGATGCCGGGTTCCACGGAGAAGCACATCCCGGGGACGAGGGGCTGTTCCTCTCCCTCGATCATGTAGGGCGGTTCGTGCGTGGTGACGCCGATGCCGTGGCCGGTGCGGTGGATGAAGTACTCGCCGTACCCCGCGTCGTTGACGACCGCGCGGGCGGCCCGGTCGACGTCCTGGCAGGCGACGCCGGGCCGTACCGCCCGGAAGCCGGCCTCCTGTGCCTCGCGCACGATGTCGTGGACCCGGCGTTCCTCGTCGGTGGGTTCGCCGACGTGGACGGTGCGGGAGGTGTCGGAGCCGTAGCCGTCCTTGAGGCCGCCGAAGTCGAGGACGACCATGTCGCCGCGCTGGATGACCCGGTCACCCACCTCGTGGTGCGGGTTGGCGCCGTTGGGGCCCGAGGCGACGATGGTGAAGTCGACCTGGGAGTGCCCGAACCGCCGTAGCAGGTCGGCGAGATCGCCGGCCACGTCGGACTCGCGGCGGCCGGCGAAGGGCACCTTGAGGATCTCCTCGTACGTCGCGTCGGCGGCCTCGCCGGCGGCCGCCAGGAGGTTCAGTTCCACCGTGTCCTTGACGGCGCGGAGCATCGGCAGGGCGTCGGTGAGGGAGGCGTAGGAGGTGCCGGGCAGTGTCTGTTGCAGGCCGAGCAGATGCATGGCCCAGGCGTTGTCGCTGATGCCGAAGCGGCCGGTGGCGTCCAGCAGGGCGGCGGTCGCGGCGTAGGGGTCCTTGCCGTCGGTCCAGTCGCGCAGGGTCAGGGAACCGGCGCCCGGTGCCTTGGCCGCGTCGGGGGCCTCCAGGGTGGGCACCACGAGGACCGGGGGGCGGTCGGGGGTGAGGACCAGGACGGTGAGCCGTTCGGTGATCGCGGTGGGCGCGTAGCCGGTGAGCCACACCATGTCCGGGCCCGGCGCCACGAGCAGTCCCGCCAGTCCCGCGTCGGCGGCAGCCCGCGCGGCCCGCTCCATCCGGGACCGGTAGTCGTCGGCGGTGAAGGACGTGGGCGTGCTACCGGTCATCCGTGCCTCCCGATACGGGGCGGTAAAAAAGAAGACAACAAGGGGGCGAGGGGCGAGGGGGCTAGGAAAAAGGGGTCTACGGGCAGCATCCTGCCCGGACCCGGGAGGTGGCGCGAGCCGGTCGGAGGTACTTACGGGGGTCCCCTCCGGGCTGCCGCGTCAGACGATGACACCCGGGGTCGCGGCCAACTGCTGGTAGCCGCCGCCGTGATGGCGGACGGTGAGGGTGATCCGGGCGCCGGGGCGGGCGTGGGCGACGGCGCGGACGAGGTCGGCCGCCGAGTCGACCCGGGTGCCGCCGAACGTGAGGAGTACGTCCCCGCGTACGAGACCCGCCGTGTAGCCCGGCCCGGGCACGTGGACGCCGATGACGAGAGCGCCCGCCTTCTCGGCGTCGACGGCCTCCACGCCGAGCGTCGCTCCGGAGACGGCCGCGGCGGCCGGGGCGCTCGCCGGGACGGAGCGCGGTGCGGAGGGCGCGCCCGGGGCGGCCGTCCCGTGGCGCAGTTCGGCGAGTCTGCTCATGCCGATCACCGTGGCGCCGACCGTTCCGAGGCCGATCCCCGACAGAACCAGCACCACCCCGGCGGACAGGCCGAGCACCAGGGTCGCAAGGCGCCGGCCGCGGCGCCGGGCGGCGTGCGGGCGCCGGGTGAGGCCGGGCGGGGTGCCGCCGCCGGGGTCCTGTCCTGGCATCGGCTTGGGACGCAACGCGGTCTGTTCCATGGTTCGCCTCCGGCAGGTGCCCTACCCACCGCACCGGCGTCCGACGAGCCACGAACGAGTGAGCCTGATCCACGAGCGGGTGCCACCCTCTCCGACAAGCCGGTCAGCCGCTCAATCGGTCAGCCGGTCAGCCGGTCAGCCGCTCAATCGGTCTGCCGAGTCGGTGAGCGCCGACTCGATACCCCCTTTGCCGCCGAGCGGGGCGGCGGGGTGCGGCCGCGTGGCGGCTCGGGCGGTGGTCGCGCATGTGTCGCGGGAGGGGCGGCTGACCGGCCGAAGCTCCGGGCCCGGCCCGTTGTCAGTGCCGGCTGTTACGTTCTGTGACATGAGCGATCACGCCCTGGAGCTCCTCCGGCTCCACCCCCGCCTGGCCGAACTGGCCGCGTTCCCCTTCGACTTCGACCTCGTCCGGGCGGAACACGGCGAGCCGGTCCGGCTGGCCTCGGGCAACCCGATCCGGCCGGTCGCGGGCGACGACACGGGCGGTACGTACTTCGTCTGCGCGGACGGGTCCGTGCTGTACGCCGACTCGGAGGGCTCGGCCGGGATCATCGGCTCGCATGTCGACGAGGCGCTGGAGATGCTGATCGGGCTGCCGTGCTGGCGCGACCACGTGGATCTGTCCCCGGCGGACGGCGCGGCGGAGATCTCGGCGCGCGTCGCGGAGGTGGAGGAGGAGATCCGCGAGGAGTACGGGATCGACGCGGCGCGGGCCGAACTCCGGGGTGCTTTGGGCCTGTCGGAGCGCTCCCCGGTCGAGTACGTGACCATGCTGCACACCGCCCTGCTGCGTACGGAGCCCGACTTCCTGCTCCTCAACGCGGAGGGGGGCGGCGCGTACCAACTCCTGGACCGGCACCCCCGCCCCCCGCTGTGGGAGCCGGTACTGGCCCGGGGGCGCGCTGATCTGGCGGGGTTGCGGACGGGCGAGCGCACGGTGTGGGACGCGGTGGCCGTGGATCCCGTACGGCGTCGACTCGTGCTGCGGGCCGCGCAGTTCGACCGCGGGGACAACGATCTGGGGCCGCTGCGGTACCTGCTGCGGCACGAGGCCCGGTCGGCGCGGACCGAGGAACTCCAGCTGGCCATCGTGTTGGTGGGGCTGCACGGCCACGCGGAGGATCTGCCGCTGCTCGACGAGATCCACAGGACGGACTTCGACCTCTCCCTCGCGCTGGGCGGGCTGCCGGGAAGCGACGCGGACGGCGCCGCGCTGCGGGAGTGGGCGCGGGAACGGGACGGGTCCCTCTTCGGCAGCGACCCGTCCGACGAACCGCTGTGCCTCTGGACGGAGTTGGCGGCCGACCAGGGTCTGACCGAGTTGGCCCGGGCGTCCCTGATCCGGCAGTTGGACGCGATCGAGTCGGACCAGAGCCTGCTGCGGCTGCCGGGCGCGCCGAAGGCGCTCAACCCGTCTCCCCTGCGGACGCTCGCCGCCGGGTTCGAGCGGTTGGGGGACCTCGTCCAGGCGCTGCGCGCCCAGCGCCTCCTCACCGCCCTCCAGGACACCGCCTGGGGCCGCGTCTCGGCCCGTCTGACCCAGGCCCGGCTGGAGCGCGAGGCCGGTCAACTCGGGCGGGCGGAGCGTACGTTGACCGGCCTGCGGGAGGTCCTGGCGGCCCCCGGTGACGACTCGTCGCGGCACTGGCGGGGGGTGAACCTGGGCCGGTTCGTCGCCGAGGAGCACTACGCCCTGGTGCGCGCCCTTGCCGACGCGGGCCTCCTCGAGGAGGCCCGCGCGGTCCTGGCCGCCGGCGAGGCGATACGCGGCGGCCTCTCGGGGCCGGCCGCCGCGGCCGTCCGGGAGCGGGCCGCGGAGGCGGCCGAGCGGGTCCGCGGCCTCAGCTGAAGGGCAGGACCGGCACCCGGTCCGGCACGAAGACGTGCGAACGGCGCGCCAGGTAGGCGGCCTTGTAGCGGTCCACCTCGCGGTGCCAGTTGAGGATGCCCGCCATCCAGTGCTGGAGGTCGGTCACATAGCCCCGCATGATCTCGCGGGCCTCGTCGGACAGGTCGAAGTCGTCGTAGACGACGGGCAGTTCGTGGGCGGCGACGTGTTCGAACTGGCGCATGCGCTGGGTCATCAGGTCGTGGACGACGCCGAGGGCGGTCGGGTAGTCGATGCCGAAGAAGTTCTGGACGACGAGGATGGCGTTGTGGATCTCCCCCTCGTACTCGATCTCCTTCTGGTAGGAGAACACGTCGTTGAGGAGGCAGGCGTAGTCGATGGCGGCGTTCTCCAGGGAGCGCACGGGGCCGCTGCGGTAGACCTCGGGCGGGACCTTCGGGCCGTGGCCCATGCGGCACATGCTGAGGGTGAGGTCGGAGCCGAAGGTGGCGCGCCGCATCTCCAGGTAGTCGACGGGGTCGGGGATGCGGTGCTGGATCTGGTTGTTCACCTCCCAGACCCAGCTCTCGGTCATCGTGTTGATCGCGTCCTTCAGGGTGTGCCGGTCGCCCGGGGTCATCTCCGCGGTGGTGCGGGCCCACAGGTCGATGAGGCCGCGCTCCATGCCGTTGACCGGCACCGGGGCCTCGGCTCCTTCTAGGGGCATGCAGTCCGACAGCCGTGCGGTGGTGAGTTGGGCGGCGGCCAGGTCACGGCGGTTGCCGTAGACGAGCGGGTAGTAGTCGTCGCCGTAGGTGCCCCAGGCGAGCCAGCGTGAGCTGAGGTCGAGGGCTTCCTCGGTGGCGTCGGGGTCGATGCCCGCCGAGCAGAGCGGGAGGTCGGCGGCGGCGAGCTTCTCCTCGTCCCACACCCCCTCCTCCAGCATGCCCATGGTGTGCATCCAGCCGACGAGCCGGTGGCGGGCGCCGTCGACGTGCGGGCTCAACTCGACCTGGAACGGCATGAGGAAGTCGGGCAGCAGGGAGGGGCCGACCTTCTGGAACGGGACGTGGGTGTAGGCGCGCAGCCGCTCCGCGCCGGCCGCGGCGAGGAGCGCGCCGACGTCGGCGGCGGAGGTGCCGGGTCCGGACGGCCCGCGCAACGGCGACGCGTCGAGGGCCCCTTCGTTCATGTAGCGGCTGGAGCGCAGATGCCACTCGTGGCCACCCGACTGCCAGTCCTGCAGGCCTTGGGTGTAGGCGGCGACGGCGGCGACCTCGTCCGGGGTGAGCCCCTTCTCGACGGCGAGCGCGGGCACTTCGGTGAACGCGGTGTGCTCGAACTGGTGGAGCCGGGAGGTCAGCACGTTGTTGACGGTGTCGGCGGCCTCCTGGGTGGTGCAGCCGAAGAACGTCTCCAGGACGAGCACACCGTTGCTCAACTCGCCCTCCTCCTCCACCTCCCGCTGGTAGGAGAAGAGGTCGTTGCGCAGGTGGACGCCGTCGGCGAAGGTCTCCATCAGCACCCGCAGCGGCCTCGACCCGGCCACCGGGGCGGGCACTTCGGCCGTGGCGTACTCCACCAGTCCCGCCGACCACGGGGCGCCGCCCACCTTGCGGCGCATCTCGATGTACTCGACGGGGTTGGCGACCCGCCCCTCGTTGATGTTGGACAGCTCCCACAGGGACTCGTTGAGCAGGTGCTCGGTGGCGACGGCGAAGCGGCGGCGCCACTCGGCGGACATCGACGGCACCGTGCGGGCCCACAGGTCGGCGAGGCCCGCCTCGACCGGGTTCCGCGGCTCCGGCACCGGGGTGGCGAGATCGAGCGGCATGAACAGCGGCAGCCGGTCCAGATAGGCCTTGCCGCCGGCCCGGTCCTGGCTGCGTTTGAAGATCTCCAGGAAGTGGTCGTCGAAGAAGAACACCCACACATACCAGTCGGTGATCAGCGACAGGGCGGGACCGTCGCAGTCGGGATGGGTGTAGGCACAGAGCAGGCCGTAGTCGTGCGCGTCGAGGTCGGCCTGCTCCCAGATCCCGGAGCCCTCCAGCATGCCCATCTCGCGCGCCCACGTCGACGAGTGGGCGCGGGCCTCGTCCAGATGCGGGTTGAGGCGCGCGGTGTACGGCATGTAGAAGTGCGGGAGTTCGAACGGCTGGGTCATGGCCGGGCCCTACCCGTGCCCCCCGACGGCCATCCGCGCCGGGGGACATGATCACACCATCGCGTGAATCGGGCGTGAACCGGCACGGTGCGAGGGCGTTCTGTGGATTCGCCGTGGGTCAGGGCCTGACCTGGACCAGGGCGTGGGTGCCGGCGGTGCGCCAGCGCTGCCCCTCGGCCGCGACCAGGGCGGCCTCGGTGCGGGTGTCCAGGCCGGTGATCACATCGGACTTGAGGGTGCGCAGGGCGGCGACCGGGCCCGGGAAGCCGGCGGTGACGTCCTCGAACGGTGTGGTCGGCGGCCAGCGCCGGTCGCCCACCAGGCGCCGGTAGTTGAGGTCGCCCTTGACGATCGTCAGGGCCGCCCCGGCGAACTCGGCGCGGAGGTCGGCGGGCATCTCGGCGTACGGCAGCGGGCCGCAGGAGAAGGGGTGGGCCCGCACGGTGAGCCGGCCGTCGGCGAGCGCCGACCACAGTTCCCGTCCGTACCTCGCCGCCGTGCCCGGCGCCGAGGCGAGCCGGCGCAGCGCGTCGACGACGTCGGCGGTGGTGGCGTCGGACACGTAGTAGGGGTACGGCTTGACGTGCAGGACGGCACGCTCCACCCGCCCGTGCTGGAGGAGGTGGGCGATGAGCAGCAGGTCGGGAACGAGTTCCCGGCCGGCGTTGTCCGCGATCAGGCAGAGCGTGCCGGTGCCGGTGAGCAGCGGCCACAGCAGTTCGGTGTCGTCGGCGACGAGCGCGGGGACGGCCTCCGTCGTCTCCGCTGCGGCGGCCGACAGACGGAAGCCGAGGTCCGCGCGGTTGCCCCACAGCGATCCGTGCAGCAGGGCACGGGCCCGCTCGTCGGGTGTCCGGTCGGACAACTCGTCGAGGGCGGCGAGTTCGGCGTCCGTCTCGGGGGCGGCGAGTTCGGCGCTCTTGAAGGGGCGGAAGGGGTCGATGCCCTGCCAGGCGCCGGGGCCGAAGTAGCCGACGGCGTCGAGGAGTTGGCGGTAGAAGTAGCTCTCGGACCAGAGCCAGGGGACGTCGAACCAGGAGCGGCCGGTGTGGGTGTCGGCACCCCAGGCCGCCCACAGCCCGGCGTCGGGCGCGTCGGCGGGGAGCGGCGGGAGGACGCCCCGCGTGCAGTTGTGCACCAGGGCGTCGAGGGCCCGGTGCTGCTCGGGCCCGTACGGGAAGGCGTCCCGTACCTGCTGGACGATCGCGGGGTGGCGCTCGGAGAGCACGCTGTGCGGGAAGGAACCGGGCTCGTCGCCGAGGATCACCGGCGGTGCGGGGGCGGGGAGCATGCGCCTCACCGTACCGGCCGGGTCATCCGGCTTCGATCTCCCGCTCCAGCCGGGTGGCGAGGCTGAGATAGCGGGCGCGGCGGGGCACCGGGACCAGGGCCCGGATCATCAGGTGCCACATCTCGGCGATCCGGCGGGGCTGGAGCGCTACGTGTTCGAGGGAGCGGCCGACGACACGGGTGCCGACGAAGAAGCCGACGAGGGAGTGGGCGACGGCGTCCACGTCGAGGTCCGGGTGGACGTCACCGTCCTTGACGGCGCCCATGAGTCTGCGCGAGGTGATGTCCAGCCACTCCGTGAACGGGTGCGTCAGCGGCGGGCGGACGTCGACTCCCCCGGTGGCGAGTCGCAGTCCGGCGCGCGGGATCGGGCCCTCGGCGGCCATCCTCGCGAGGCCGAACGTGGTGCGTATCAGCGCTTCGAGCGACGAGTACCCCCTGCTGTCCATCTCCTTGGCCAGCTGCCGCGAGGCCCTGGACTGCATCTCCATGATGGTGTGGGCCAGGTCCTCCTTGGCCGCGAAGTGGAAGTAGAGGGCGCCCTTGGTGACCTGGGCCTGCTCGACGATGTCGCTCAGACTGGTCGAGTCGTAGCCGCGCCGGTCGAACAGCTCGGCGGCGGCCGTGATGATCGTCGTGCGGGTCTGTTCGGCACGTAACTGCCTCGCCATCGGCTGAACACTCCTGGACCATAAAGAACGGCTCTCGCCGTTTGTTTCTTACCCGCTGTACACGGTAGCTCACACTCCGACCGTGTCGACCTCGCACCCCGACACCATGAACTCCTCTCACGTTCCCATCACTTGCGTCTCGTTGCCACCCCCGCTACATCTCTTGACTACCTCAAGTGGCCATGGCACGTGTCAGCGACCACTCTCGGCCACCTCCGGCGATCTGGCACGGGACCGCCCCGCCGTCCGACATCTTTCGACAGCGCGGGGCAACTGGTCTGTTTTTAGGGCCGCTTACGTGTCCGCCAGGTGACGGACCCGGTGGTTCCGGACGTGCCGGTCCGCTCAACTCCCGCCCTTCGTCCGGTTACGGCCCCGGTCCGGCCCCGCCACCTGGGGCGCGCCCGCCCCGTCGGACCGTCGGCTTCCGGCCGCGAGGAGATCTTCGGCGAGGACACCCGGGATCGCGACGGCCGTCAGCAGAACACGACGGCACCGGCGTCCGCGTTCCGGGACGGCGCTCGTCACCGCCGTCCGGCGGTCTGAACACGGCGGGCCTCGTTCCCGTACTGGACGGAACAGACCGTTGCCGCGCCGGCCGAGGAGACGTTCCGGATGGACCGGATGACCGCACATCGCACCGCCCTGGCGGCCGCCGCCGTGGCCCCGCTGCTGCTGACCGTGTGGGCGGCGGGCCCGGCGCAGGCGCACGGGGCTCCCACGTATCCGGTGAGCCGGGTCTACGCCTGCTCGCCCGACGGCGCCCAGAAGGGGTCGACCGCCTGCCGGGCGGCCGTCGCGGCGAACGGGGCGCCCTTCACGTTCTGGGACAACGTGCGGGTGGGCGGCGTGAACGGCCGGGACCGGCAGGTGATTCCCGACGGGAAGCTGTGCAGCGGCGGGCTGCCCGCCTACAAGGGGCTCGACCTGGCCCGCTCCGACTGGCCCTCGACGCGGCTGGGCGCGGGCACGCGGCTGACCATGACGTACGCCTCGACGATCGCGCACACCGGCACCTTCAGGCTGTATCTGACGAAGCCCGGTTACGACTCGTCGAAGCCGCTGACCTGGTCGGACATTCCGGCGCGGCCGTTCGCGGCGGTGACGGACCCGCCGCTGACCGGCGGCGCGTACCGCATCGGGGCCACCCTGCCGGCCGGGCGGACCGGCCATCAGGTGCTCCTCACGATCTGGCAGAACAGCAGCACGGAGGACACCTACTACTCGTGCTCCGACGTGGTGCTCGCGGCGGCCGGCTCCTCGTCGGCCGGGCACACTCCGGCGAAGTCGCCGTCGGCGTCGCCGGCGTCCTCGGCGACGGCCGCCCGCTCCGGCCGGGCGACGCCTTCCAGCAGCGCCGAGTCGCCCTCGGCCGCGTCCTCTTCGGCCGCGGGAGCGGATGCGGCCACGCCGAAGGCCGAGGGGAGCGCCGCGCCCGGCAGTACCCCGGTGGCGTCCACCACCGATGCCGCCGCGGGCGGCCCCTCGGCCCCCTTGCTGGCGGGCGGCGCCGCCGCCGTGCTGGTACTCACCGGCGGCGCCGCCCTGGTCGCACGTCTGCGTCGGCGGTGACCGCCGCGCCTACGAACGTCAGTTGACGTAGACGGTTCCGCCGGGGCCGGTCACCGGGGCGTACTTCGCGGTGAAGTAGCCGTTGGCGAAGCAGAGCGACGAGCCGGACGTCTTGGTGAACGCCTGGTTGACGAAGTTGATGCTGTTGTCGGTGTTGCTCGCGGTGCCGGACAGGCTGGGCGCCTGGTACACACAGGTGATGCTCCCCAGCAGGGTGCTCAGCTTGACCGTGGTCTGGATGGTGGAGCCGCTGGCCGGGGTGACGGTCACGGTTCCGTTGGAGGCGACGGTGCTGGTGTACGGCAGGTTGTTGACCGTGATGCTGCTGACGCCGGTCACGCCGAGGACGTTGCTGCTGCAGCTGCTGCTGGTGAAGGTCTGCCCGGTCACGGACTCGGTGGCGGTGCCCGGCGCGGTCGGGTTGCTGGTGACGCTCGCGGTGAACGTCGACGAGGTGCACTTGATGCCGCTGGTGCCGGTGGCGCTGGAGTAGAGCGTGGCGTTGGTGCCGGTGGCCAGGGGCGCGGTGAGCACCGCGCCGACCGCGACGGGCGTTCCGGCGGCGCCGCCGGTGGTGAGGACCGGGGTGGCGGCCGCCGAGGCGGGGACGGTGAAGGGCAGGGTGAGCGCGGCGACGGAGCCGACGAGGATGAGGGCAGAGCGAGTACGCATGCGGGTGTACCTCTTCTGTCGAGGGTGGGGTGGTGAAGGGGTTGCGGCGCGCGTGAGGTGTGCCGCTGCCGGCCCGTGGCGCCTTCTCCGTGCGCGACGGACCGACAACGGCTACCGGCCGGTGACCTGCCGGACAGCCCTGGGTGTGGGCCTCCGGCCGGACCGGGCGGATGGGCGGCCGGGCACGGGTCCCTGGGGGAAGTGAGCCGTGCCGGTACCGCGGCGGTTCGGACTCGTGGGGCGGTGAAGTGCCCCTGCTGAAAGGGAAGTCCGGGAGCGCGGCCGATGCCGCGCCGGCGGATCCGGCGCCACGGATCCAGGGGAAGCCAGGGAGAGTTCTAGACCTGATGCTCCGTCACCGTCAAGGTGTTGTACGCAAGTTGGGCTGCCGGTTCCGGTCCGGCGGAACACCCTTCGATCTCCTGGTGCGCAGGTGGTGACACATGACCAACACTCTTTTTCCACAACTCCCTTGACCCTTCAATGTAACCCCCGGTAACTTCCTCGGCGGCTACTGCTGCGTAACCTGAACTACCTCGCATCCGCCGGGAGTTGTGAGGAGGTGCGCGGCAACCCGCTGTCCGCGCCAGGACAACGTGCCACTGAAGCCCAACCCGCATTGAACTATGCACATGGGAGCAGACATGGCCTCGTCCTCGGACGTCAATTCGTCCGCCGGCAACACCCCAGAGGACCCCGAGAGCGGTTCCGCACCCGCGGCCGTCGAGGGTCCCGACCGACGCGGTCAGGTCCGCCTGCGCCGCGCCGCCGTGATGGCGGTACCGGCCGCTCTGGCCGCCGCCGGCCTCGCGATACTCACCGCCCAGGGCGCCCTGGGCGTGCAGTTCTCCATCTCCGGTATGCCGTTCACGGTCACCGCCAAGTCGCTCGACGGCACCGGGTTCGAGCAGTTCGGCGGTCTCGACAACATGATCGACGACAGCCCGAACGCGGGCGACACCGGCGGCCAGGTGCTGATCATCACCTCCGCCATCAAGACCGCCACGCTGGACAGCCTCTGCCAGAGCGTCGACCTCGGCGGGACCAACCTGCTGATCAAGGCCGGCAGCGGCGCGACGAAGGTCACGGCCACCGACCTGGCCACGGACTCGACCCAGCTGACCGGCGACGCGTCGTTCAAGAACATCGAGATCGGCAACGACGCCAGCACCCTGAACAAGGCCGGGGTGCAGGGCAACAAGGGCGTCTTCAGCCAGCAGGCCGACACCGTGCACATCAACAACCTGCGGCAGACCAACTACGCCACCACAGCGGGCGTGTTCAAGCTGCCGGGTCTCAAGCTCAGCTTCAGCGACTCGGGTTGCTGATGTCCGACTCGCGACCGGGGACCGGGCCCGCCTTCCGACGCTGGCGGGCCCGCCGTCCGTTCTGGGGCGGGCTGCTGCTCGCCCTGGGCGGGGCGGAGATCCTCGTCACGGAGAAGGCGTCGCTCAAGGTCGTGATGCACATCGGGATGCAGGGCATGACGGGCTACCTGCTCCCGGTCGTGATGCTGCTGTGCGGAGTGCTTGTCCTCTTCAGTCCGGGCCAGCGGCTCTTCTACTCGATCGTCGGGGTCCTGTGCTCCCTCGGCACCTGGGTCACCTCGAACCTCGGCGGCTTCATGGTCGGGCTGCTGCTCGGCGTGGTGGGCAGTTGCCTGACGTTCGGCTGGCTCCCGGACCAGGAACCGCGCCGCGAACGCCGCCGCCGCAAGCGGGAGGAACGGGTGGCCGGCAAGTCGCTCCAGCAGCAGACCTGACCCGTCAGCGGGACCTGACAGCCGTACGGCGCCCACCCCGGGCGACACCGGGGTCCGACGCGTTTCCCGACCGCCGGACCCCGGTGCCGCCGCGGGGAACCCCCTACACGCGGCCCGGGACACACCTGTGCGGCCCCGAACCGTGCCCCGGCGCACGGCAGTTACCCGACGGCCTCGGACGTCTCCGACGCCTCCGACGCCTCGGGCCGGTCCGCCCGGCTGCCGCCCCGGCCCCCTCGGCTCCGGGCCGCCTTTCGCGCGGCCCCCGCCCGGTTCTCACCCGGCCGCCGTCCGGCGTCGAGTTGATCACGATGCGGCAGCGACAACTCACAGCATGTGGCTGCTCACTTGACTACCACCGGTCACACACGATTGGCTCCGGCCCAGCGAGAGTCATTCGGCCGGCGCACGCGGTGCGGCGCCGTTCACGCTCTCCCCGTCCTCTTGCTCGGCCGCACAGCGAGGTGCCGTACCCCGATGACCACTCCTCCCCCACCTCACGCCGCCCTCCGGTGTCTCCGCGGTACGGCCCTCTCCCTCGCCGTCGCCGCGTCCCTGCTCCTGTCCGGCTGCTCCGGCTCGGGCGGCGACGACTCCGGTTCGGCCACGGACGGCTCGGGCGCCGGAAGCTCCGCCCGGCTCAAGATCGCCCTGGTCACCCATGGCGCGAAGGGCGACGCCTTCTGGCAGTTGGTGCGCAAGGGCGCCGAGGCCGCCGCCGCCAAGGACGGGGTCGACCTGACGTACGCGAGCGACCCCGACGCCTCCGGTCAGGCCGAGCTGGTCCGGGACGCGGTGCGGGACAAGGTCGACGGCATCGCGCTGACGCTGGCCAAGCCGGACGCGATGAAGGGCCCCATCGCCGCGGCGAAGTCGGCCGACATCCCGATCGTCGGAATCAACTCCGGTATCGACGCCTGGCGTTCGGAAGGCGTCCTGGAGTACTTCGGCCAGGACGAGAGCGTCGCCGGCCGCGCGGTCGGTGACAAGCTCGACGACCTCAAGGCAGAGCACGCCGTGTGTGTGATCCACGAGCGGGGCAACGTGGCGCTGGAGGCGCGCTGCGCCGGTGTGAAGAAGACGTTCACCGGCCAGACCGAGATCCTCTACGTGGACGGCACGGACATGGACGCCGTCTCCGCCACCGTCACCGCCAAGGTGAGGCAGGACCCGAGCATCGACGAAGTGGTCATGATGGGCGCCCAGTTCGCGCTGACCGCGGTCAAGTCCGTGCAGCAGGCGGGCAGCAAGGCCAAGGTCGCCACCTTCGACCTCAACAACGACCTGGTCAAGGCCGTGCGCGGCGGAGACATCCAGTTCGCCGTCGACCAACAGCCCTACTTGCAGGGCTACTACGCCGTCGACTCGCTGTGGCTCTACAAGACCAACGGCAACATCAGCGGCGGCGGGGTGGCTCCGGTGCTCACCGGCCCGGCGTTCGTGACCCAGACCAACGCCGGGGCGGTCGCGAGGTTCGCGGCCAACGGCACGCGCTGAGCGGACACTTCGTACAACGATGTCGCGACGGATTGCCCGACCCCCGTGCGCGAGCCGGGTTGTGCGGCTAGCATCCAGCGCACCCCTGCCGTACCGGACACGCAGTCACCCGTCGCGCCCGTCCCCTCGCCACTCCCCCATCGCCCCGCTGACCGCTCTAGGACGACGATGTCTCCACGGACAGGTGCCCGGCGCCGTGTCGGTTCCATACGTCTCTCCCTGATCCTGCTGGCGCTCGTCCCCAGCGTCACGCTCGCCGCCGTGTGGGGCGTGACGACGACGCAGATGTTCACGGAGGGACTGCGGCTGCGCACCCAGACGCAGTTGAGCAGGTCGACCGGTGCCATGGGCACCGAGGCTGCGCTCGCGCTCCAGCAGGAGCGCAGCCTCTCCGCGGCCTGGCTGGCCTCGCCGCGCGGGTCGCGGGCCGCGCTGGACGCGCAGCGCAAGCTGACCGACAAGGCGGTCGCCAAGCTGGTCGGGCAGACGAGCGCGATCCAGATGGCGCCGGCCCGCGTCAAGGACCGGATGTACTCGGTGGTCGCCTCGGTGGGCAGTCTGGAGTACTACCGGGGGCAGGTGGACAACCCCACCGACATCACCGCGGCGCAGGCCCTGGACCAGTACACGTCGATCATCGACGACCAGATCTATGCCTTCCAGGAGTTGTCCCAGGTCGACGACGGGGACCTCACCTCGCAGGCCGGGCCGCTCGTCGCCCTGGAGCACGCGGCGGAACTCGTCTCGCAGGAGGACGCGCAGCTCACCCTGGCCTGGCCGTCCGGGCGTCTCGACGAGAAGACCTGGGCCGCCTTCGCCCAGTTGGTGAACGCGCGGCGCTGGCTGGTGCAGGACCAGATCGTGCCGTCGGTGCGGGGCAGCGCCAAGACGGAGACCGAGAAGATCCTCCAGGGCCCCGACTGGACCACGCTGGAGAGCGTGGAGGACCAGGTCCTCGCGGCCCACGCGCCGGGCGGCGGTCCGGTCGGGCGGATCCCGCTGCCCGACGCGCGGAAGAAGTGGGACTCCGCGTTCTCCGCCGTCGCCGACCAGTACGCGGCCATGATCACCCGGCAGACCTCGGGCCTGCTCGACCGGAGCGCCGACAAGGCGCACGGCCTGCTGGTCACCGCGGCCTCGCTGAGCGCCGGCGGCCTCGTCGCGCTGCTGCTCTGCGTCGGCATGTCGGTGCGGATCACCCGCTCGCTCTCCCGCCGGCTGCTGGGTCTGCGGCTGGCCACCCTGAGTCTGGCCGAGGACCGGCTGCCCGACGTGGTGGCCCGCCTCGACCGGGGCGAGAAGGTGGACGTGGAGTCGGCGACCCCGCCGCTGGACTACGGCGACGACGAACTCGGCCAGGTGGCACAGGCGTTCAACACCGCGCAGCGCACCGCAGTACACACCGCCGTGGAACTCGCCGACACCAGGCGGGGGTTCCAGAAGGTGATCCTCGGCATCGCCCGGCAGAGCCAGAACCTGGTCAACCTCCAGCTCACCAAGCTCGACGCGCTGGAACGCCGGCACGACGACCCGGACGTCCTCAAGGGCCTGTACGAACTGGACTCCACGGCAAGCCAGTTGCGCCGCTACGAGGAGAACCTCGTCGTCATCAGCGGCGAGCAGCCCCGCCGCAGCTGGACCGAACCGGTGGCGCTGATCGACATCCTGCGCAGCGCCGTGGGCGAGGTCGCCGAGTACCAGCGGGTGGAGGTGCACACGGACGAGGAGGTGTGCCTGGCGCCGCCCGCGGTGGCCGACGTGATCCATCTGCTCGCCGAGCTGATCGACAACGCGACCGTGTACTCGCCGGCCCCGAGCCCCGTCGGGGTGCGGGCGGCGATGGTCGCCAAGGGGCTGGCGATCGAGGTCGAGGACCGCGGCCTCGGCATGTCGGACGACGAGTACGCCTCGCTCAACGCCCAGTTGGCGGTGGCCCCGCAGTTCGACGTGGTGGCGCTCGCCGATGACCTCCGGCTCGGCATGTTCGTGATCGCCCGGCTCGCCACCCGGCACGGCATCGCGGTGACGCTGCGCTCCTCGCCGTACGGGGGGACGACCGCGATCGTGCTGGTGCCGCACGAGATCGTGGTGCGGGAGGCCTCCGCGCCGACGGCACCGGGCCCGGTCGATGAGGAGAAGCCGCTGCCGCACGCGGCCCGGCACGTGAAGGCGGTCCGGGCCGTCGAGAGCGCCGTACCGCCCGTCGTCGCCGTGCAGGGCCTGACCCCGCTGCCGCGCCGGGTGCCGCAGACCAGCCTGGCCAGTGAGTTGCTGGAGGAAGCGGGGCCGGACGGGAAGGGCGGCAGCCTCGCCGACTCCGACGACTTCGTCGACTTCACCGCGGAACGCGCGGCCTCCTCCCTGTCCGGGTTCCAGCGCGGCACCCTCAAGGCACGTGACGAGGACGCGTCACCGCAGTACGACCAGGAGGAAGCAACCGCACCCGACGGCCCGACGCTCGCCTCGACTCCGCCCCCCGAACGCTCATGAAGGACACCGCCATGACACCTCCCGCACCCGCCACACACACCCAGCTCGACCAGTTGCTCACCGGACTGGTGGACCGGGTAGCCGAGGTGAACCAGGCCGTCGTGCTCTCCGAGGACGGGCTGGTCGTCAGCAAGTCCACCGGGTTCCTGCGCGACGACGCCGAACGGCTGGCGGCCACCGCGTCCGGACTGATGAGTCTGAGCAAGGGTGTCAGCATGGACTTCCGGGGCGGCCCGGTGCGCCAGGCGCTGATCGAGATGGCCAACAGCTATCTGATCCTCACCTCCGCCGGTCCTGGCGCCCACCTCGTCGTCCTCACCGGGCCGAGCGCGGACGTCGGGGTGGTGGCGTACCAGATGAACATGCTGGTGAAGAAGATCGGCGAGCATCTGAGCGCGGCACCGAGGGCCAATGCCGGTCCTGTGGCCGCCCCCGGCGAGTGAGGTGAGCGGTGGCGACGCGGCGGGCCGTCTGGTACGGCCGTTCACGCTGACCGGTGGACGTACCCGGCCCAGCCGCGCCGATTTCACCCTCATCACCACCGTGACCGCCACGGACCCGCCCCCTCCGCGGGCGCCCCGGCCGCAGCCGGAGCAGGCGCGGATCCTGCGGCTGTGCGGGGAGCCGCTGGCCGTCGCGGAGGTCGCCGCCCATCTCGACCTGCCGGTGAGCGTGGTGGTGATCATGCTCTGCGATCTGCTGGAGGCGGACCTGATCACGGCCCATCCACCGCACCCGGTCTCCCGCACCAGCCCCGACCTGGACCTGCTGCAGAAAGTGAGGGACGGCCTTGGCCGGCTCTGACACCATCCTTCCGGCGCCCGCTCCGCCCGACACGGTCAAGATCCTGATCGCCGGGGGTTTCGGCGTCGGCAAGACCACCATGGTCGGCTCGGTCAGCGAGATCGCCCCGCTGCGCACCGAGGAGCGGCTGACCATCGCCGGGCTGGACGTCGACGACCTGGACGGGATCGAGGAGAAACGTGCCACCACGGTGGCGCTGGACTTCGGCCGCATCACCATCGGCCAGGACCTGGTGCTGTACCTGTTCGGCACGCCGGGCCAGCAGCGCTTCTGGTTCATGTGGAACGACCTGGCGCTGGGCGCCCTGGGCGCGGTGGTCCTGATCGACGTCCGCAGGCCGAAGTCGAGTTTCGCGGCCGTCGACTTCTTCGAACGCCGGGGCATCCCCTTCGTGGTGGGCGTCAACGGCTTCTACGGCGAGCATCCGTATCCGGCGGAGGACGTGCGGGAGGCGCTGGCGCTCCCCGACGACGTGCGGGTGCTGCTGTGCGACGCGCGGGAGCGCGACTCGTGCCGGGACGTCCTGGTCGCCCTGCTCGACCAGTTGATCGCCAAGGCCGAGGCCGAGGGCACCGAGGGCCCGTTCACCCGCCCTCCCCGGTGAGGTGCGGCCGGGGGTTCGCCGGTCCGGCGGACGGACCGGCACAGCGGTGATCCACACGGGTTCCGCACCGCGGACGGCAAGGTGAACGATCGGTTCCGGCCAACCGCGACCGCGTGATTGACGCACTCGCGCCTCCTCCCTACCTTTCGACCGATCCCCCGAACCACGTTCGACATATCGGCCCGGTCGTCGCAGGGCTCCCGCGCTCCCCCCGCTCGCCCGCTCGCCGCGCTCACGCCGTTCACGCCGTTCAACTGCCAGGGCACCCGCACCCCTTGGAGAACTCCATGACGTCCGTCCCCCCACCCTCCCGCCGGCTCTTCCTCGGCATGGCGGCGACCGTGCCGCTGGCCATGACCGGCGCGCTGACCCTGGGCGCCGGCTCCGCGCAGGCCGCCGACTCGGCGTACGTGATGTGCTATTTCACCGAGTCGCCGGACATGCTGGGCGCCGACTACGGGCTGCACCTGGCCGTCAGCACCGACGGCCTCCAGTGGACCCCGCTCAACCAGAACGCCCCCGTCGCCACCCCGACGGCGGGCTCGCTCGGCCTGCGCGACCCGTTCATCCTGCGCAAGCAGGACGGCACGTTCGTGGTCCTCGCCACCGACCTCAACGGCACGGACTGGACGTACGTCAGCCAGTACATCCACGTCTGGGACTCCGCCGACCTGCGCACGTTCACCGGCTACCGGCGGGTGAAGCTGCACGACATGAACACCCACAGCTGGGCGCCCGAGGCGTTCTGGGACGCGGGCCGGGGTCAGTACGGCGTGATCTACTCGTCCGTCAACAGCAGCGGACACAACGTGATCATGGTCAACTACACGAGCGACTTCGTGACCGCGAGCGCGCCGCAGGTCTTCTTCGACCCCGGTTACGACGTGATCGACGGCGACCTCGCCGTCGGGGTGAACGGCGTCAACTACCTGTACTTCAAGAAGAACTCGACCCTCGTGGGCGCGCGCTCCAGCTCACTGGACCCCGGCAGCTTCAGCGAGTTCAGCACGGCGGTCTCGCACAACGGCACCGAAGCGCCGACCCTGGTCAAGTCCCTTGCCTCCAGCGGCACTTGGTACCTGTGGGGGGACACCTGGTCGCCGAACGGCGTGTTCTACGCCTGGCAGACCAGCAGCCTGGCGGCCGGCACCTGGACGGCTCTGGACCAGAAGCGCTACACCCAGCCGCTCAACTCCAAGCACTGCGGTATCACGCCGATCACCACGGCCCAGTACGCCGGCCTCGTGGCCCAGTGGGGCACCCCCGCCTGGAACCGGCTCAAGTCCTACAACTACCCGGCCCGTTACGTCCGGCACTCCGACTACGTCGGCCGGATCGACGAGTACGCCTTCGACCCGTACACCGACTCCCAGTGGAAACTCGTGCCAGGGCTCGCCGACAGCACGGGAGTGTCCTTCCAGTCGGTGAACTACCCCACGCGCTACCTGCGCCACTACGACTACCAGCTGCGCCTGGACGTGAACGACGGCACGTCCACGTTCGCCGGCGACGCCACCTTCTACCGGACGGCGGGGCTGGCCGACTCGTCCTGGGCGTCCTTCAGGTCGTACAACAACCCGACCCGCTACCTCCGGCACTCCGACTACGTCCTGCGCATCGATCCGATCTCGACGGCGACCGACCAGCGGGACGCGACGTTCTACGTGGGGTACTGAGCACGACGCGGGTGCCCCCGGGACCGGGGACACCCGCGTCGGCCGCACGTCGGAGCGCGGCCGGGAAGGTCAGGCCAGGCCGACCGACTTCAGCCAGGCCTTGGCGACGTCCAGCGGGTCCTTGTTCTGGGACTGGACCTGGGTGTCGAGGTCCAGCAGGGCCGCCGTGTCCAGCTTGACGGAGACCGCGTTCAGCGCGTCCACACCGGTCTGCGAGAGACCGCTCTTGTAGACCAGGGGCTGCACGTTCTCGAAGCCGAAGAGGTTCTTCGGGTCCTGGAGGACGACGTGCTTCTCCTTGACGATGGTCGGGTCCGTGGTGAAGAGGTCCGCCGCCTGCACGGTGTTCTTCTTCAGTGCGGCAGCGGTCAGCGGGCCGCCCGCGTCCAGCGCCTTGAAGGACTTGAACTCCAGGCCATAGACCGACTTCAGGCCGACCAGGCCCTGCTGCCGGGTCTGGAACTCCGGCGAGGCCCCGATGACCAGGTCCTTCGCCACGTTCTTGAGGTCGGCGATGCTGGACTCGGAGGTCAGGTGGTACTTGCTCGCCGTCGCGGCGTTGACCGTGACCGAGTCCTTGTCCTGCGCCGGCGCCGGCTCCAGCAGGGACAGCTTGGCCGCCAGCTTGGCGTTGATCGCGGCCGTGGTGGCGGCGACCGTGGTGGGGGTGGCCTTGGCGTCGAGGTAGGCCAGCAGCGCGCCGTTGTACTCCGGCAGCACGGTGATGGAGCCGTTCTTGAGCAGACCGTAGGTCGTCTCACGGCTGCCGATGTTCGGCTTGTAAGTGACCTTGACACCCTTGGCCTTGAGGGCCTCGCCGTAGATGTCGGCGATCAGGATGCTCTCCGCGAAGTTGTTCGATCCGACGACGACGGTGTTGCCGCTCGCCTTGCCGTCCGAAAGCGGATCGGAGGACTTGCTGTCGGAGGACGAGGAACATCCCGTGACGAGCGCGGCCGTGGCGGCGAGCGCGACGGCCGCCGCGCCGGGGTACCTAGTGGTGGACCAGCTGTTCTTCGCTTTGGAGGTCACAATTCCCGTTCCGGGCTCGGATGTTGGCTCAGGGCATGGCGAGGACGGGCCCGGGCGGGCCCGAACTCCGCACTCCATCGATCCAATCCAGCGTGTTCCGCGCGGGTCAAGAGCAGCCAGGTCACCGATCGGCCTCAATACGTGCCCAGTTGTGAAGGAAGCGCGAACAGACAGGGAGCGATCGGCGGTCGATCTGTGATGGATTCTTGACGTAGGGCGACGCGCTTGATCGTTCATCGAGAAGGTAGTCTCCCGGAAGTTGGCATCGGTCACAGCGGTGTGCGGGGGCCGCTCGGATCAAAAACAGTCACGCGTGATGTCCGGCAAACCGTGACACACCCCACGAAGGAGGCCTGGTGTCCATACGGGGCTTCGCAGACCGTTGGCCTTTCAGGCGCAAGCTCAACCTGCTGGTCGGCATTCCGCTGGCCGTGGTCGCCGTACTGCTGTCGTACCTCATCGCCGACGAGATAGGCCAGTCCCAGGACGCGTCGTCCGCCGCCCGGCTGGTCCGGGACAGCGAACAGGTCGCGGAGCTGGTGAACCTGGTGGAGGCCGAGCACCAGCAGGCCGTCCTGCTCTCCGTCCGCTTCGAGGCCACGCACGACGGCGGGAGCCCGTCCCAGTCCCCGTACCGCAAGGCCCAGGGTGCCGTCGACCGGCAGATCGAGAAGGTGCGCTCCACCTTCGGCGACCGGCTGCCGGCGACCGAGGCGCAGGCCCTGAAGGAGATCAGCGGCCTGGAGACGCTGCGCGCCACCGTCGCGCAGAGCTATCTGCCCGCGGACAACATCGACCCGGCGTACGCCAACGCCTCCGAGGGCCTGATCGAGGGCCTCGGCCTCGAACACAACGAGAACCTCTCCACCACCTTCACCGGCAACCTGCTCGACGCGGTGCTGCGCGCCGACGCCGCCCACAGCGCCTTCGAGACCAGCGTGTTCTCGGCGACCACGGGTGACAGCAACGCGCTCATCGAGTTCACCAACGCGGTCGGCTCCTACGACGTGTACACCTACCAGGCCGACCGCTTCGCCCGGTTCGCCAGCGCGGACCAGGCCGAGCAGCTCTCCGGAATCGAGCACAACAAGGCCCAGCGGTCGATCGCCGAGGCCTACGCCGAGCTGCAGATCGACCCGAGCGCACTCCAGGCCGAGACGCCGAGCCGGATCCGCGCGACGTTCGCCGACGCGATGAGCGACTACCCGTTCTATCCGGCCCAGGCGGCGGCCCGGCTGAAGATCACCACGTCGTTGATCGACCAGATCGCCCAGCGGGCCGACGACAGTTCCAGCGACGCCTCCTGGCGCGCCGGGATACTGCTCAACATCTCGCTGCTCTGCTTCGCCCTCTGGCTCACCTTCGTGGTGATCGTGCGCCGCTCGGTGGTCCGGCCCGTACAGGCCCTGACCGGCGCGGCCAAGCAGGTCGCCGAGGTGGCGGGCCGCGAGCTGGCCCGGGTGGCCGACGACGACGCCGAGGACACCGGCCCACCGCTGCTGCGCGAGATACCCGTCACCGCGCGCGACGAGATCGGCGACCTCGCCGAGGCCTTCAACCACGTGCAGACCACAGCCGCCGCGCTGCTGGAGCGCCAGGTGCTCAGCCGCCGCAACGTGGCCGAGATGTTCGGCAACGTCGGGCGCCGCGTCAGCAACCTGACGACTCGTCAACTCGCGTTGATCGACGCGGTGGAGCGCGGCGAGACCGACCCCGCGCTGCTGGAGCGGCTCTACTCCATCGACCACATCGCCGTACGCCTGCGCCGCAACGCGGACAGTCTGATGCTGCTCGCCGGTATCCGCGAGACCGTGCTGGACGGCGGTCCCACCGAGCTGACCAACGTCGTACGGGCCGCGCTCGGCCAGATCGAGGGGTTCCAGCGGGTAGGGCTGCGCGCCGAGTCCGAGCTGATGGTGGAGCCCGACATCATCGGCGACCTCACGCTGATGGTGGCCGAACTCCTGGAGAACGCGGTGGCGTTCTCGCCGGCCGGCAGTCCGGTCGAGGTGGTGGTCCGGGCCGACCCCGACGGCGACGGCGCGCTGATCGTCATCGTCGACCACGGTCTGGGGATGAGCGCCGACCGGATCGCCGAGGAGAACGCCCGGCTGATCCGCCGCGAGCGTCTGGACCTGGTGCCGACGAAGGTGCTGGGCCTCTTCGTGGTCGGTACGCTGGCGCGCCGCTGGGAGATCGATGTGACGCTGACCCGTACCCCGGGTGGCGGCGTCACGGCCGAGATCACCATTCCGGCGTCGCTGCTGCTGCGGATGAGCCCGATGACGCCGGGCGCCCCGGCCGCCCGGCCCGCGGTGACCACGGTGGCGGCGCGTCCCGCGGCGATCGAGGCACCGGCGAGCACGACCGCACGGCCGGTGCACGGAGACACGACCACCCGGCCGGTTCAGGCCCCCGCGGAGACCGTCGCGACCGGCATCACCCCCGGTGTCACCGCCGGCGCCGGCCCCGCCGCCGTCTCTGGTCCCCGGCCCTCGGCCATGGAGGCCACCGGCGCCGTCGGCGGCACGGACTCCAGGGGCGCCTGGGACGAGCACTCCCGCGTCGGCGACCACCCCACTCCGCTGCCCCGCAGGGTGCCCCGGCACGACACGGACGCGACCGACGAGACCCCGGCTCCGGCCAACTCGGCGCAGGACAGCGGGACTTCGGCGGCTGCCGCGCCGTACCCGGCCCGTGACACCCCGGCCCCCGCCGACTCGACCCCGGACGACGGGGCTTCGCAGCCCGCCACCCGGCGACCGGTCCGCGAGACCGCCGCACCCACCGACCGGGCTCCGGACACGAGGGCTTCGTGGCCCTCCGACTCGGCTTCGGACGGCGGACGTTCGCGGTCCACCACCCCGTTCCCGACCCGCGACACCTCGGCACCCGCCACCCCGGCCCCCGGCAACTCGGTACCCGGCGACGGGACTTCGACGGGCGCCGGAGCGCGGAGCGGGAACGCCGGGGCCGTAGCCGGGAACACGCCGTTCGTGCCGCGCCCCCGCCCCGGCTGGGCGTTGCCCGACCCCGAAGACTCCCCCGGTGCCGCCCGCCCCCTGCGGCGACGCGTCCGGGGCGCCACCCTCCGCACCGCGGATCCCGCCCAGTCGGCCGCGCGTCAGCTTCTCCCGCCCGCCGACGCGGACGCCGTCCGTTCGGCGCTGGAAGAGTTCGAGGCCGCGGTGGAGCAGGCGCACCGCGACAGCGGAAGCGAGCGGGAACCGGGTGGCGGCGGGCCCACCGGCCCGTACCCGAACCCCCGCTCGCACGACCCGAACCACCTCCCGGAAGGAGCGGAGCAGTGAGTACGTCGACAGGTGACACTTCCACGGAGGCCACCACGCCGGCCGAACTCCAGGCCGCCGCAGCCGACTTCAATTGGCTGCTCAACCGTTTCGCGACGGAGACCGCGGGTGTCGTCGACGCCATCGCGGTGTCCTCTGACGGCCTGCTCATCGCCGTGTCCCAACTGCGCGAACACGCCGACTCCGAACGGCTCGCCGCGATCGTCTCCGGCATCACCAGCCTGGCCGCCGGAGCCTCGGGCAACTACGGTCTCGGCGGTCTCAACAAGGTCATCATCGACCTGGTGGGCGGCCACGTCCTGATCTCCGCGATCGGCAGCGGCGCCGTCCTCGGCGTGGTCACCGACAAGGAGGCCAAACTCGGCAACATCGCCTACGAGATGACGCTGTTCGCCAACCGCGCCGGCTCCGCGCTCAATCCCCAGCTGGTCCTCCAGCTGAAGAACAGCGTCGGCGTCACCTCGGCGGGGTGACCGGTCCCCGACCGGTCGAGAGAGGAAGAACCTTCCATGGCCGACGGCCGCACTCCGAGCGGTGCCGGCGAGGACGGAGCGACGCCCCGGGGCCAGGACCCGGTGCGCCCCGCTCCCGCCGTACGGCCCTTTCTGGTCACCGCCGGACGGGTGGCCGGCGCGGGGGCGGCGGCGTCCGAACGGCCGATCCCGGTCGAGACCCAGGTGGTGGCCACCGCCGCGGGGCTGGACGTGCTCGACCGGCTCTCCTTCGAGCAGCACGACATCGTCGCCGCCTGCCGGCAGCCGCAGTCCCTCGCGGAGATCGCGGCCCGGCTGCGGCTGCACCTGAACGTGGTCCGGGTCCTCGCCGAGGACCTGCGGGCCGCCGGACAGCTGACGGTGCACGTGCCGAACACCGACATCACCCACGACGCATCCGTCCTGCGAAGGGTCATCGATGGCCTCCGCGCCATCCCCAACTCCCGGGGAGTACTCCGTGACAACGACTGAACCGGTCGCCCGCGGCGTGGCTGCGCAGACCCCCGTACGACCGCCGCTGCCGGTGAAGATGGTCATCGCGGGCGGTTTCGGCGTGGGCAAGACCACGACGGTCGGCTCGATCTCCGAGATCGAGCCGCTGACCACCGAGGCCGCGATCACCGAGGTCGCGGCGGGGGTGGACGATCTGTCGCACACCCCGCGCAAGACCACGACCACGGTCGCCATGGACTTCGGCTGTCTCACCATCGACCCGACGCTGAAGCTGTACCTGTTCGGCACGCCCGGACAGGACCGTTTCGGCTTCATGTGGGACGACATCGTGGAGGGGGCGGTCGGCGGTCTGGTCATCGTCGACACCCGCAGGCTCGACGACTGCTACGCGGCGGTCGACTACTTCGAGCACAAGCAGATCCCGTTCGCGGTCGCCCTGAACGCCTTCGACGGCCGGGTCGACCACTCCCTGGACGAGGTCCGCTGGGCGCTCGACGTCGCCGACCGGGTCCCGGTGATCGTCTTCGACGCCCGGGAGCGCGGCTCGGTGCGGGACGCGCTCCTGGTCGTACTGGAACTGGCGCTGGCGCGCACCGAGGGGTGACACGTGACGCACGCAGGGCCCGGAAGGCACCCGGGCCCTGCGTCGTCTTTTTCCTTACGGCGCCGGTCAGTTGCTCCTGCGGACGCCGGGCGAGACCGCGACCCGGGCGACCGCCCAGAACAGTCCCAGCGTCACCAGGGCCATCCCGGCGACCAGGGTGGCGCCGCCGACGACCTTCTCGTAGTTGCGCTGGTAGAGGCCGTCGATGATGTAGCGGCCGAGGCCGCCGAGGCTGACGTACGCCGCGATGGTGGCCGTGGAGACGATCTGGATGGCCGCCGAGCGCAGTCCGCTGAGGATGAGCGGGAGCGCGACGGGGAGTTCGACCTGGAAGAGCACGTTCGCCTCGTGCATGCCCATGCCGCGGGCGGCGTCGACCGGTGCCGGGTCGACGGAGCGCATCGCCTCGTAGGTGGTGACCAGGATCGGCGGGACGGCGAGGACGACCAGCGGGATCATCACCGGAACCAGACCGAAGCCGATCAGCACGAACATCAGCACCAGCAGGCCGAAGCTGGGCAGCGCGCGGGCGGCGGTGGCGATCAGGGCGAGCGTGTTGCCGCCGCGCCCGGTGTGGCCGGTCAGCAGGCCGACGGGCAGGCCGATGACGGTGGCGATGGCAAGCGCGATCAGCGAGTACTGGACGTGCTCGCGCAGCCGGGTGGGGATGCCGTCGTAGCCGTGCCAGTGGGAGCTGTCGCTGAAGAAGGCGTGGATGAAGTGGAGTACGTTCACCGGACTGCGTCCTCCAGTGCGGGCACGGCCGGTTCGGGCCGGTCCTCGGCGGGGCGGGCCTTGCGGGTACCGCGCGGCATCCAGGGGGTGAGGAGCAGCCGTACGACGACCAGCGCGGCGTCCACGACGATGGCGAGGACCGCGGTGGTGATCACCGAGAGCCAGATCAGGCGCGGCTGGTGGTAGATCTGGCCGTCGTTGAGCAGGTTGCCGAGCGCGCCCTGGTTGCCGATCAGCATGCCGACGCTGACCAGGGAGATGCTGGACACCGTCGCCACCCGGAGGCCGGCGATGATCGCGGGCACGGCGATGGGCAACTGCACCTGGACGTAACGGCGTACGGGTCCGAAGCCCATGGCGGTGGCCGCGTCGAGGGTCTCCTGGGGGACCGAGCGGACGCCGTCCACGATCGCCGGGACGAAGACCACCAGGCTGTAGACGGCCAGCGGGATCATCACGGTGGTCTCGGTCTGGCCGGTGTAGTCGATGAGGACGACGAAGAAGGCCAGCGACGGGATCGCGTAGAGCACGGTCGTCACCCACAGCACCGGCGGGTACAGCCAGCGCAGCCGTACGCAGAGCTGGGCGATGGGCAGCGCCACGACCAGGCCGATCACGACCGGGATCACGGCCTCGCGCAGATGCAGGCCGACCAGGCCGAGGTAGCTGTTCTGGAGGTCGCTGGGGATGCGGAAGAAGTCGGTCATCCGGCGGCCTTGGCGAAGCTGACGCCCTCGGCGTGGGCCTTGCGGATCGCCTCGCCGACGGCCTGCTGCGAGACCACCCCGACCGCCCGGCCGTCGTCGTCCACGCCGACCGCCCAGCCGGTGGGCGAGAGCACGGACCCGTCGAGCGCGGCCCGCAGCGAGTCCTTGCCCGCCGCGAACGGGCGCCCGTGCGACAGGAGTCGGCCGCGGTCGACGGCTCCGGCGGTGAGCCGGTCCGGTTCGCTCCAGCCGAGGGGCCTGCCGTCGAGGTCGGTGACGAGGAGGTAGGGGACGCCGGGTGCGACGCGGGCCGCGATCTGCTCGGCGGTGGAGTCGACGGCGACGATCGGCGTGGTCTCGAGGTCGAGGCCGGCGGAGGAGAAGAAGGAGAGCCGGCGGATGCCCCGGTCGGCGCCGAGGAAGTCCTCGACGAACGCGTCGGCGGGGGCGCTCAACAGCTCGGCGGGCGGCGCGAACTGGGCGAGCTTCCCGCCGGTGCGCAGCACCGCGACCATCGTGCCGAGCTTGATGGCCTCGTCGATGTCGTGGGTGACGAAGACAATGGTCTTGCCCAACTGCTCCTGGAGTCGCAGCAGTTCGTCCTGGAGGCCCTTGCGTACGACGGGGTCGACGGCCGAGAACGGCTCGTCCATCAGCAGCACCGGCGGGTCCGCGGCGAGCGCCCGGGCCACCCCGACGCGCTGCTGCTGTCCGCCGGAGAGCTGGTAGGGGTACCGCTTGGCGAGCGAGGAGTCGAGCCCCACCCGGGCCATGAGTTCGGTGGCCCGCGCCCGCGCCTTCTCCTTGCCCCAGCCGAGCATGCGGGGCACGGTCGCGATGTTGTCGACGATCGTGCGGTGCTGGAAGAGACCGGCGTTCTGGATGACGTAACCCATCGACCGGCGCAGCGTGTTGACCGACTGCTTGGTGATGTCGGCGCCGTCGAGGAGGATCGTGCCCTCGCTGGGTTCGATCATCCGGTTGATCATGCGCAGTGTCGTCGTCTTGCCGCAGCCCGAGGGGCCGACGAGGACGGTGATCGAACGGTCCGGTATCTCCAGTGACAGTTCGTCGACGGCCACTGTGCCGTCCGGGTACCGCTTGGTGACTGAATCTATCCGTATCAAAACGCCGAATACCCTTCGGGTCTGGCAGAAAGTGCCCGTTCTCGGCCACCGTCTCAGGCCGTCGAGGGAAGAGTCTAGACCGCTCATGTTGCGGGAATTTGTCGGGAGTCGGCTGCCGCCGCCTGGGCTTTTGCCCCGGGTCCGCTGTGTCCTCGCTGTGAGTCCGCTGATTCTCACGCCTCGCTCAGCGTGGCCTCAGCGACCGCACAGGCGGCACCCGGATCGTCACCGGCATGACGACCCTCGCCCCGCCGCCCCGCCAGGAAGACACCCGCCGCTCGCACCGGGCCGGCCCGCCGGCCGACGGCGGTGCGGCGGCCCGCGCCAGAAGGCTCTTCACGGGCCCGGAGGAGGACCCGCGCTGGGCCCGCCCGGCCCTCTGGGCGATCCTCCTCCTCGCCACCGCCCTCTACGCCTGGAACCTGACCTCCCTCACCGGCAACACCTTCTACGACGCCGCCGTGTACAGCGGCACCAAGAGCTGGAAGGCGTTCTTCTTCGGGGCGCTCGACTCCGGCAGCTTCATCACGGTCGACAAGCCGCCGTTCGCCCTGTGGGTGATGGGCCTGTCGGCCCGCGTGTTCGGTTACGGCTCCTGGCAGTTGGCGCTGCCGATGGTCGCGGCGGGCACCGGCTCGGTCGCCCTGCTGTACCGCCTCGTCAAGCGGGACTTCGGCGCGGTCGCCGGAACCGTCTCGGCCCTGGTCCTCACCCTCACCCCGATCACGGTCGCCCTCACCCGGGACACCAACCCGGACCCGATCCTGGTGCTGCTGATGATGCTCGGCGCGGCGGCCCTCCTGAAGGCCGTCCGCAGCGGACGGGCGCTGCCGCTGATGTGGTCGGCGGTCGCGATCGGCTTCGCGTTCAACACCAAGATGATGCAGGCGTACGTCGTCCTGCCCGCGTTCTTCGTCGTTTATCTCTGGGCCGCCGACGCCCCGCTCGGCCGGCGCCTGCGTCACCTCGCCGTCGCCACGGTCGCGCTCGTCGTCTCCAGCGCCTGGTGGATGGTGGTCGTGGACCTCGTCCCGGCGTCCTCGCGCCCCTACATCGGCGGCTCCACCGACAACACGGTGTGGGACCTGGTCATCGGCTACAACGGCTTCGGCCGGATCTTCGGCGCCGGTTCGTCGGTCGGTTCACCGGGCAACGGGGCGAGTTTCGGCGGCAGTTCGGGTCTCTACCGGATGTTCAACGAGATCATGGGCGGCCAGATCTCCTGGCTGATCCCGTTCGCGGCGATCGCCCTCGTCGGCGGGCTGGTACTGCGCGGCCGTGCTCCCCGCACCGACGGCAAGAGGGCGGCGCTGCTGCTCTGGGGCGGCTGGTTCGTCCTCCACTTCCTGACCTTCTCGCTGGCCGAGGGCACCTTCCACCCCTACTACGTCACCGCCATGGCGCCCGGTGTCGCGGCCCTGGCCGGTGCGGGCGGGGTGTTGCTGTACCGGGCCTTCCGCGAGGGCGCGGCGGCGAAGTGGGGCTGGGTGCTGCCGCTGGCGATCGCCGTCAGCGCGGCCTGGGCGGTCGTGGTGCTGCACCGGGTCTCCGGCTCCGGCACCGGGTACACGGTCGCGGAGATCGTGGTCGGCGTGGCGGGCGTGGGCTCGGTGCTGGGCCTGCTCTTGGGCCGGTTCACCCGACGGCACCGGCTGATGGGCCTCGCGGCCCTCGCGGCGGTCGTCGCCCTCCTCGCCGGACCCGCCGCCTACTCGGTCGCGGCCGCCACGTCCGCCACCGACGGCACCAACCCGACGGCCGGTCCGAGCACCGGTGGCGGTATGGGCGGCGGAGGCGGAACGGGCGGCGGCCCCGGCGGCGCCGGGAGCGGTACGGCGCCGAGCGGTTCCGGCACGACGGGCAGCGGCTCGGCCGGCCGTCCGACGGGACAGCCGCCGACCGGCGGCGCGCCCTCCGGCGCCGACAGCGGCAACGCCGGCGGTGCGGGCGCGGGAGCGGGAGCGGGCGGCGGTACCCAGGTCTCGTCCGCGATGATCACCTACCTCAAGAAGCACCAGGACGGCGCCACTTGGCTGCTGGCGGTGGCCACCGACCAGACGGCGTCCTCGGTCATCCTGGAGTCGGGGCAGCCCGTGATCTCCATGGGCGGCTGGTCCGGCAGCGACAACGCGATGACGCTCGCCAAGCTCAAGAGCCTGGTGAAGTCGGGCACGTTGCACTACCTCCTCGTCAGCAGCGGCGGCGGCCAGAGCACCGGCTCGGAGATCACCGCCTGGGTGAAGAAGCACGGTACGGCGGTCAAGTCCTCGGCCTACGGCAGCAGTTCGTCGTCCTCGTCCGGCTCCACCACCGGCTCCTCGACGAGCGGCGGCCTCTACCGCCTCGACGCCTCAGACGTCGGCTGAGCCACTCCGCCCACCGCTTGCCACCCGCGCGGGGCCGCCGGATGTCCGGCGGCCCCGCGCGGGTGGCGTCGGTGAGCAGTTCCCCGTTTCCTCCCGATGGGGGTACGGCGGACCACCGGGCACAGCGGACCACCGGGTCCGGCGCCAGCCGGCCGGTGACGCACTATGAGTGGGTGGAAAAAGCTCGACTCCTGGTCGTGGACGTGTGTGTTCCTTCGTCGAAGCACATGTTCAAACGAAGGCCGCTCCCCCGTACGGCAGTTACCGGACCGAGTGATCAAGTTCGACGCACCGTTCGACGCCGGACGGTGAAAGATCAAGTCAGTGGAGGACGTGACGCACGGCCGATGTCACGTCGTGCGCATCACCAATAGGTCCGCATCACGGTCTCAGGCGGATGACCCGTGCGTTTCCACTCCTGAAACAGCGCCGCGACCACAACGACGAAATCCTTGCGTGTCGCCGGGTCCGGGTTCTCCACGTTCCCTGAACCCCTGCGCGCCAGCATGTCGCCGATCGGTGCGGCGTTCGGCGTGCAGGGTCGGACCACTGCGGTGTCCTCGCGGAGGAGGACATGACCCGTAGAGCTGTCGTCGATTCCCCAGTCGTAGACGATTCCTCCGTCCGCGACAGGGCCCCGCTTGGTGATGCGCACACTCGCCGCCATCTGCCCCAACTTCCCCCCTTCTTTGAACGGCCGTTGCTCTACGGCGTCGATCCGCTGATCCTGGACGGTCACCGACTCCGGTCGCGAACTCCAGTCCCACTGGGCGGACGTGACCGGTCGTCACATCTCGTCGGCCGGAAGGGTGGTCACTGGCCGCGCCAGATGTTGTCGAAGGCCGCGTCCTCGATCTTCCGTCGCTGCCGGACCCCCTCCAGCTCCATCACGGCGTCATGGACGGCGGCGAGCACGGTCAGCCTGCTCTCGTCGGTGAGGCCCGGGTCGTCCTCGACGGGCAGGTCACGGATGCCCACGGCGGCGGCAAGGGCCGCGAGGACGGGTTCGCCGGCGGCCCAGCGGGCACCGGCCCGCTGCCGGGCGGGCGAGTCGACGAGCGCCGTGCGGCCGGTGCGGACCGGGATCCACCGGCCGCGCTGCCGGGCGATCTGCCCCTCCGCCTCCAGGACGGCGACGTACGCCTTGGACAGCCCCTGGCCCCGGCGCCACAGCCACTCCTCGACCGGCTCGTAGGGCTCCTCCCGCAGGAGCGCCGCCGACGCCTCGTCCAGCAGCGGGTCGGTCTGGGGCAGCCGGACATTCGGCAGGATCCGGTCACCGTCCAGGGTCAGCGACTCGTCGGTGTTGAGGTCGATCAGTTCGGCGCCCGCGAGTGCGAGCGAGAGATCACCCGATTCGACCGGACGGCCGGGTGTGACATCCAGGGTGACGATCATCAGGTCCCGCGCAGTGCTCATGCGCGCCCACTCTAGCGCGGGCTTTTGGAGGGGCTCCCTGATTGGCACCGCCCGGTACCACCTGCCGTCGACTGCCCGCGAGTGGCACCGACTGGCCTTGCCGGCGCCGTCCGGCATCGACATCCAATGTTTACAGAATGCCGCCGCGCCGACCGCCGTGTTTCGTCGCCATGAGCCGCGAGTGAATAGGCGGGAGTTTTGGACCGCTTGCGCCACTGCGGTCCCGGTGCCGGGCTTCCGCAGGGCATTGGCCGGTTTTTCGCGCGTTTGCCCAGGCGGACCCGTGTGGCCGAATCAGCCCCCTGTGACAACTGGGCTACTGGGCGTTGTTGACCCTTGAGTAACACCGGGCTAGCTTGCCTCCAGTTATCTACGCGGGTTCTCTCGCGGCACACCGGAAATGGTGCGCCCTTGCGAGTCGATTCGCCGTCTGTAGGCCGACGCCCCCCACCGTGCAGTTTCACCGTTTATTCGGAGAATCATGACGCCTGCTGTACGCGCGGAAGCAATGATCATTGGAATCACCCCGTTCCAGGAACCGGACGCCAGGCTCGCGGCGGCGGTCAGCCGGGCCGGTGGGCTCGGGGTGCTCGACCTGGGCGCCGGCGACCGAAGAGCGCGAGAGGCGCTGGCCTGTCTCCGGCGCTGGGCGCCCGGCCCGTACGGGGTGCGCGTCACGCGGCACTGCCGGCTGGACCCCGCCGATCTCGCGCCCGGCGACGGCGACGGTCCGCACACCGTGGTGCTGGGCCTGGACTCGCCCTGGCGGATCGAAGAACTGCCCCCAGGATTAAGGGTGTTGGTCGAGGTCACCGGTCCGGCGGAAGCGCTGGCGGCGGTCCGCGACGGCGCGCACGGGCTGATCGCGCGGGGTGCCGAGAGCGGCGGCCGGGTGGGCTCGGCGAGCACGTTCGTCCTGCTGCAACAGCTCCTCTCCCGGCCCGGCGTCGACCTCCCGGTCTGGGCCTGCGGTGGCATCGGGCCCCGCACGGCGGCGGCAGCGGTGGCGGGCGGCGCGGCGGGCGTCGTACTCGACAGCCAGCTGGCGCTGCTGGCCGAGTCGGGGCTGCCGGAGGCGGCGGTCGCCGCGCTGCGGTCGATGGATGGCTCGGAGACCACGGTCGTCGCCGGTCACCGGGTGCTGCGGCGGCGCGGCCCGGATGCCCCGCGGGTGCCGGACGAGGAGGTGTCGCGGTCGCTCGGCGCGCAGGACCCGCGCCGTCAGCTGCTGCCGGTCGGGCAGGACGGCTCTCTCGCGGCGCGCTTCGCCGAGCGGTGGGGCGACGCGGGCGGCGTGATCCGCGCACTGACCGCGGCGATCCGGGACACCGTGCGGGACGACACGGCCGCCGGGGCGCTGGTCGCGGGCTCCCCGATGAGCCGGGCGCTGGGCACCCGGCTGCCGGTCGCGCAGGGGCCGATGACCCGGGTCAGCGACGAAGCGGGGTTCGCCGCGGCCGTGGCCGAGGAGGGCGCGCTGCCCTTCGTCGCCCTGGCGCTGGCGAGCGGGGAACGGACCCGGGAGGTGCTGGCCGAGACCCGGGACGCGGTGGCCGGGCGGCCGTGGGGTGTCGGAATCCTCGGCTTCGCGCCGGAGGAGACCAGGAACGCCCAGCTCGCAGGGGTACGGGAGCTGCGGCCCACGCACGTGATCATCGCGGGCGGGCGGCCCTCCCAGGCCGAGGCGCTGGAGCGGGCCGGCATCAGCACCTTCCTGCACGTGCCGTCGCCCGGACTGCTGCGGCAGTTCCTGGAGGCGGGGATGCGCCGGTTCGTCTTCGAGGGCTCCGAGTGCGGCGGCCATGTCGGACCGCGCGCCAGTTTCCCGCTCTGGGAAGCCCAACTCGCCGTGTTGGAAGACTTCTTGGACGGCTCCGACGGTACGGTCGCGCCGTCCGTCGAGGTGTTCTTCGCGGGCGGGGTGCACGACGAGCGCTCGGCGGCGATGGTGGCCGCGCTGGCCGCCCCGCTGACCGCGCGCGGGGCCGCCGTCGGGGTCCTCATGGGGACCGCCTATCTCTTCACCGAGGAGGCGGTGGCGCGCGGGGCCGTCCGGCCGCTCTTCCAGGAACAGGTCCTGCGGGCGGAGTCGACGACGCTCCTGGAGACCGCGCCCGGTCACGCCACCCGCTGTGTGCCGAGCCCCTTCAGCGCCGACTACCGCGCTTTCGAAGCCGAGTTGGTGGAGCGGGGTGTTCCCGGGCGGCAGATCTGGGAGGAGCTGGAGCGGCTCAACGTCGGCCGGCTGCGGATCGCCAGCAAGGGTGTGGAGCGGGACGCGACCGGCTCGCTCGCCCCGGTCGACGAGCAACGCCAGCTCGCCGAGGGGATGTTCATGGCCGGCGAGGTGGCGGTGCTGCGCTCGGCGACCACCACGCTCGACGCCCTGCACCGCTCGGTGACGGACGGGGCGGCGGACTTCCTCACCGGGCGGTCAGTGGTGCTCCGCGCCAGGCCCGGCGGCACCGCCGACGAGGCGGCCGAACCGCCCGCCCCGCTCGACATCGCCGTCGTCGGCATGGCCTGCATGTTCCCCCAGGCTCCCGACCTCGCCTCCTTCTGGGCGAACATCCTCGGCGGTCACGACGCCGTCACCGAGGTACCCGCCGACCGCTGGGACCCGGCCGTGCACTACGCGGCGGACGGCACCGGCGCGACGCCCTCCAAGTGGGGCGGCTTCCTGCCCCGCATCCCCTTCGACCCGCTGCGCTACGGCATCCCGCCGACCTCGCTCGGCAGCATCGAACCCGTACAACTGCTCGCGCTCGAAGCCGCCCGGCGGGCCCTGGAGGACGCCGGGTACGGCGACCGGGGACGGGAGTTCGACCGCTCGCGCACCTCGGTGGTGTTCGGCGCGGAGGCGGGCAGCGACCTCTCCAACGCCACCACCCTGCGCGCCGTGCTGCCGTCCTACTACGGCACGCTCCCCGAGGGCGTCGGACACCAACTCCCCGCGCTCACCGAGGACTCTTTCCCCGGAATGCTCGCCAACGTCATCTCGGGCCGGATCGCGAACCGGCTCGACCTCGGCGGCGCCAACTTCACGGTCGACGCGGCCTGCGCCTCCTCGCTGGCCGCCGTGGACGTGGCGTGCAAGGAACTCGTCGGCGGCACCAGTGACGTCGTGCTGTGCGGCGGCGCCGATCTGCACAACGGCATCAACGACTACGTCCTCTTCTCCTCGGTGCACGCCCTCTCCCCCACCGGCCGCTCCCGCGCCTTCGACAGTTCGGCCGACGGCATCGCGCTCGGCGAGGGCGTGGCCTGCGTCGTCCTCAAGCGGCTCGCCGACGCCGAGCGGGACGGCGACCGGATCTACGGCGTGATCAAGGGGGTCGGCAGTTCCAGCGACGGCCGCTCGCTCGGCCTGACGGCGCCCCGCCCCGAGGGCCAGCGGGCCGCGCTCCTCCGCGCCTACCGCAACGCGGGAGTGTCTCCCGCCGAGGTCGGTCTGGTCGAGGCCCACGGCACCGGGACCGTCGTCGGCGACCGCACCGAACTCACGGTCCTCGGCGAGGTGTTCGCCGAGTCGGGCGCCGGGCCGGGCCGGTGCGCGCTCGGTTCGGTCAAGTCGCAGATCGGGCACACCAAGTGCGCCGCCGGACTCGCCGGCCTGATCAAGACCGTCCTCTCCCTGCACACCGGGGTGAAGCCGCCCACTCTGCACATGCAACGCCCCAACTCCGCCTGGAAGGAGGGCGACAGCCCCTTCGCCTTCCACTCCCGCGCGAGACCGTGGGCGGCCCCGGCCGAGGAACGGGTCGCGGGGCTCAGCGCGTTCGGCTTCGGCGGCACCAACTTCCATGCCGTGCTCCGTGGTTACGGCGCGGCCGTGCCGCCCGCCCAGGGACTGGACGCGTGGCCCGCCGAGCTGTTCACCTTCCGGGGCGCGGACCGGACGGCCGCCCTGCGCGGTGTCGAGGAGATCCTGCGGGCCGCCGAGACCGGCCACTGGCGGCTGCGCGACCTCGCCCTGAGCGCCTCCCGCCGCTCCGACGCCCGCCACGAACCGGTGCGGGTGGCCGTCGTGGCGACGGACGTCGAGGGCCTCCTCGGACAGTTGCGCCGGGCACTCGCGGGCGAGCACGACCCCACGGCCGGGATCCATCTGGCCGAGCCGGACGCCGAGTCCGCCACGCCCGCCAAGGTCGCCTTCCTCTTCCCCGGGCAGGGCAGCCAGCGCCCCGGCATGCTCGCCGAGGTCTTCATCGCCTTCCCCGACCTCCAGCACTATCTGCACCTGGGCCGCGACCACGCCGACGCGCTCTATCCGCCCGCCCCCTTCGACGACGAGGCCCGGGACCGCCGGCAGGCCGCGCTGACCGACACCCGGGTCGCCCAGCCGGCGCTGGGCATCGCCGGGCTCGCCGCGTACGCGCTGCTCACCGAGGCGGGCGTACGGCCCGACATGGCGGCCGGGCACAGCTACGGCGAGCTGGTCGCGCTGAGCGCGGCCGGCGCGATCGCACCCGAGACGCTGCTGGAGCTGAGCGCCGAACGGGCGGCGGCGATCCTCGCGGCCACCGGCCCGGACGATCCCGGGACGATGGCCGCCGTCGCGGCCGGCGACGAAGAGGTCCGGCGGGCGCTGCGCGCGGCCGACACACCCGGCTCGGTGGTCGTCGCCAACCTCAACTCACCCCGCCAGACGGTGATCTCGGGCCCGACGGAAGCGGTCACCACGGCCGTGCGCGTGCTACGGGAGGTGGGTCTCGGGGCCAAGCGCATCCCCGTGGCCTGCGCCTTCCACAGCCCGCTGGTGGCGGGCGCCGGCGCACGGTTCGCGGAGGTGCTCGCCCGACACCCCGTGCACGCACCCGAGTTCCCGGTGTGGTCCAACCGCACCGCGCGGCCGTACGGCACCGAACCGGATGCGGTACGGGCCGAACTCGCCGCGCAGATCGGCGCCCCGGTCGGCTTCGTCGCCCAGATCGAGGCGATGTACGAGGCGGGGGCGAGGATCTTCGTCGAGGCCGGCCCCGGCGCGGTGCTCACCCGGCTCGTCGACCAGATCCTCGGCGACCGTCCGCACCGTACGGTCGCCTGCGAGCCCCGGCCCGACAGCGGCCTGCCCGGCTGGCTCGACGCGCTGGCCCGACTCGCCGTCGCGGGGGTGCCGGTACGGACCGGACGGCTCTTCCACGGGCGCGACGCCGTGGACGCGGCCCGGACGTCCGCTCCCGCCCGGCCCGGCTGGACGGTCGACGGGCAACTGGTCCGTACCGCCGCCGGTGACCTCCTCCCCGGTGCCCTCGCACCGGCCCGACGCGTTGTGGAGACGACTGTGACGACGAACGATCCCCACGGTGCCCCCGCCCCCGTCGACCGGGACGCGCTGATCTCCGAGTTCCTGCGCACCAGCCGGGAGATGGTGGCCGCCCAGCGGGACGTGCTGCTGACGTACTTCGGCGCCGCCCCCGCGGCCGTACCGGCGGCCCCCGCCGCACCGGGACCGATACCCGTGGCGGCCGACCTGGCGCCTGCCCAACAGCCTTTGCGTGAACCTGAGTTGATACCGCAGCCCGTGCCGGCCGCCGGGCCCGTCAGCGAGACCGATGTGCTGCGGACCGTCATGGAGATCATCAGCGAGCGCACCGGCTATCCCGTCGACATGATCGAGCCCGATCTCGACCTGGAGGCGGACCTCAGCATCGACTCCATCAAACGGGCCGAGATCGCCGGCGAACTGGCCAAGCGGCTCGGCATCGGCGGCGGCGCGGACGTGACCGCGCTCGACGACGCCGAGCTGGAGGAGCTCGCCAAGGCGCGGACGGCGGCCTCGGTGACCGCCTGGCTCGCCGCCCGGCTGACGGCGCCCGCCGCCGAGCCGGACCACGACGCGAGCGCCGGACCGGGCTCCCCGCCCGGCGCGAGCCCGTCGGAGCCGGCCGCCCCCGGCCGGGACGGGACACCGGAACAGGTGCGCGGCGACGCCCCCAAGCGGCTCCGGCTGCGCCCCGTCCGCCTCGCCCACCAGGACGCCGACGGCCTCGCGGACCCCGCCGGCGCACTGGCCGGCCGGCGGTTCGTGCTCCTCGCGGAGGGGGCCGGCGAGGGTTCCGAGGCGGTCGCGGCCCGCCTCGCCTCCCACGGTGCCGAGACGGTGACCCTCAGCCCCGAGCACCTGCTGACCGAGGCGGACGGCCGGGTCGACGGCGTGCTCTACCTGGCACCGCTCGCGGACACCCGCGCGCCGGTGCTGCCCGACGCGTTCCCGGTACTGCGGGCGGCCCTGCGCCGCGCCCCGCGCCGGCTGCTCGCCGTACGGCGGGCGGACGGCGGGCAGTTGGGGCTGCACGGGCTGTTCCGTACGGTGGCGCGGGAGTACCCGGACACCCTCGCGCGCGTCGTCGACCTGGCGGTGACGGAACCGGCCGCCGTGGCCGAGGCGGTGATCGCCGAACTGCTGGCGCCCGACGCCGAGCCGGTCGTGCTGCGCACGACGGCCGGACGGCACGGTCTCGAACTGGCCGAGGCACCGCTCGGCCCGCTCGCGACCAGCGGTGCCGGGCCGGCCGGCGACGGGGCCGCCGAGGCCGCCGCCCTGGGGCTCGACCGGGACGCGGTGGTACTGCTGGTGGGCGGCGCCCGGGGGATCACCGCCCGCTTCGCGACCGCGCTCGCCGCCGCCTCCCGGTGCCGGATCGAACTGCTGGGCAGAACGCCCGCCCCGGCCGGACCCGAGGACCCGGCGACCGCCGCCGCCCGCACCCCCGCCGCTCTGCGCGCGGCACTCGCCGCCGCCGGCACGGGCCGCTCCCCCGCCGACATCAACCGCGCGGCCGAACTCCTGCTGGCGCAGCGGGAGATCACCGCCACGCTGGCGGAGCTCGAAGCGCTCGGCAGTCCGGCGCGCTACCAGTCCGTCGACTTCCGCGAACCGGACGCCGCGCTCCAGGCGGTGAAGGAGATCCACGCCGAGCACGGCCGGCTCGACGGTGTCGTCTACGCGGCCGGGGTCATCGAGGACCGGCTGATCGACGAGAAGACCGCCGAGTCCTTCCAGCGTGTCTACGGCACGAAGACGAACGGCGCCGAGACGCTCCTGGCAGCGCTGGAACAACTGCCCAACGGCCCGGCTTTCACCGTGCTGTTCGGCAGTATCTCGGCCGTCCTCGGCAATCGCGGCCAGGCCGACTACGCCGCCGCCAACGACGCCTTGCAGAGCCTCGGTACCGCGTGGGCCGCCCGTACCGGGCATCGCGCGCTGACCGTGCACTGGGGCCCCTGGGCGCCGACCGGCGGCCACACCGGCATGGTCACCCCGGAGCTGGGACGGGAGTACGCCCGGCGCGGGATCAGACTGATCGACCCCGAGGAGGGCACCGCGGCCCTGCTGCGCGAGCTGGCCTGGGGCGACGAGTCGGCCGGTGCCGTCGTCTACACCGCTTCGGGCTGGTGACGGCCCGTCAGGTGCCGGTCGCGATCGTGGGAATGGCGGTGCTGCTGCCGGGCGCCGCCGACCTCGACGCGTACTGGCGGAACCTGCTGGACGGGACCGACGCCATCAGCGAGGTGCCGGACGGGCGTTGGGACGCCGGCTACTACCGGCCGGACGCCGCGACCGGACCGGCCGTCGCCGACCGGGTGTACTGCCGGCGCGGCGGGTTCGTGGACGGCCTGGCCGACGTCGAGGTCACCCGGTTCGGGATCATGCCGAACTCCGTCGCCGGCACCGAACCCGACCAGCTGATCGCGCTCAACGTGGCCGCGTCCGCGATCGCCGACGCGGGCGGCGAGGACCGCCTGCCGGACCGGCAGCGTGTCGGCGTCGTCCTGGGCCGGGGCGGCTACCTCACCCCCGGTCTGGTCCGGCTCGACCAACGCGTCCGGACGGCGGGCCAACTCATCCGGACGCTCGGCGAGTTGGTGCCGGGCCTGGACGCGGACCAACTCGACAGGATCCGGACCGCGTTCACGGACCGGCTCGGTCCGGACAGTCCCGAGTCCGCCATCGGCCTGGTGCCCAACCTCGCGGCGTCCCGGATCGCCAACCGGCTCGATCTGCGCGGCCCGGCGTACACCGTGGACGCGGCCTGCGCGTCCTCGCTCGTCGCCGTCGACCAGGCGGTGCGCGAACTCGGCTCCGACCGCTGCGACATGATGCTCGCCGGGGGCGTGCACCACTGTCACGACATCACCCTGTGGAGCGTCTTCTCCCAACTGCGCGCGCTCTCCGCCAGCCAGCGCATCCGCCCCTTCCACCGGGGCGCCGACGGCATCCTGATCGGCGAGGGCACCGGGGTCGTCGTACTGAAGCGGCTCGCGGACGCCGAACGGGACGGCGACCGGATCTACGCCGTGATCCGGGGCACCGGGGTGGCGAGCGACGGCCGCACGGCGAGTCTCGTCAGCCCGGACCCGGGGGGCCAGACCCACGCCGTACGACAGGCGTGGCGGGCGGCGGGGCTGGACCCCGCGCTGCCCGGTTCGATCGGGCTGCTGGAGGCGCACGGCACGGCGACCCCGGCCGGTGACACGGCCGAACTGGCCACCCTCGCCGAGGTGTTCGGGGGTCCCGGCGACAGCGGCGGGGGCGCGGTGATCGGCTCGGTGAAGTCGATGATCGGGCACACCATGCCGGCCGCCGGGGTGGCGGGGCTGGTCAAGGCGGCCCTCGCCGTCCACCACGGCATGCTGCTGCCGACGCTGCACTGCGAGGACCCGCATCCGGGGCTCGCGGCCACCCGGTTCCGCCCGCTGGAGAAGGCGGCACCCTGGGAGCTGACCGCGGGACAGGCGGTACGCCGGGCGGCGGTGAACGCGTTCGGCTTCGGCGGCATCAACGCCCACGTCGTCCTGGAGGAGGCGCCCGGTGCCCCGGCGAAGCGCTCCGCCACGCTGGTCGTCGACGAACCGGAACGCGTGCTGGCGCTCGCCGCCGACAGCCCCGCCGCGCTCGCCGCGCTGCTCGACGCCGACGACTCCGCCGTGCTGGCGGCCTCGGCCCGTACACCGTCCCCCTCTTCGGACCGGGCCGCCGGACGGTCCCGGCTCGGGATCGTCGCCCCGAACGCCAAACGGCTGGCGCTGGCCCGCCGGGTCCTCGCCAAGGGACGGGCGTGGCAGGGGCGCGGCGACGTGTGGTTCGCGCCGGACCCGCTGCTCGGTGACGGGGTGGGGAAGCTGGTGTTCCTCTTCCCGGGCCTGGAAGGGGACTTCGCGCCCCGGGTCGAGGACGTGGCCGCCCACTTCGGGCTGCGCGACGCCGGTGGGGGCGACGGCCCGGCCCGGGTCGGGGACGTGGGCCGGCACGGTTTCGGCGTGATCGGTGTCGGCCGGCTCCTGGACACCGCGCTGCGCCGCATGGGGGTCGTCCCGGACGCGGTGGCGGGGCACAGCGTCGGCGAGTGGTCGGCGATGATCGCCGCCGGGGTGTACTCGGCGGACGAGGTGAGCGACTTCATGGAGTCGTTCGACCCCGACGCGCTGACCGTGCCGGGCCTCGCCTTCGGCGCGATCGGCGCGTCGGCCGGCACCGTGACGGCCGCTCTCGCGGCGGGCGGAACGGCGGCCGGGATCGTGCTCTCGCACGACAACGCGCCCGGCCAGTCGATGGTGTGCGGACCGGACGAGGCGGTGGCGGAGTTCGTACGGTCCTTCCGCGCCCGGGGCGTGATCAGCCAGGTGCTGCCGTTCCGCTCCGGCTTCCACACACCGATGCTGAAGCCCTACCTCGGGCCGATCGAGGCGGCCACGGACCGCTTCCGGCTGCGTCCGCCGGATGTCCCCCTCTGGTCGGGGACGACCGCGTCGCCGTACCCGGCCGAGGAGAGCGCGATCCGGGCCCTCTTCATCCGCCACCTCCTCGAACCGGTCCGCTTCCGCGGGCTGGTGGAGGCCCTGCACGCCGCCGGCCACCGCGCCTTCGTGCAGGTCGGCACGGGCGGGCTCGGCTCCCTCGTGGACGCGACCCTGACCGGCCGCGACCACCTGGTGGTGGCCGCCAACTCGCCGCACCGTTCCGGGTTGGCCCAACTCCGGCGGGTGGTCACGGCGTTGTGGACCGTGGGCGGGACGGTGGACCCCGTGACGGCCGGCGGCGCCGGGGGCGCCGGGGGCGCCGGGGCGTCCGTACGGCGGGACCGGTCGCCGGTGCGGCTCGAACTCGGCGGCCCGCTCGTGTCGTTGGAGGGACAGGCCGCCCTGCCGGAGCTGCGCGCCGAGCTGTCCACAGCGATGGCGGGCAACACAACTCCTACTACACGCAACGGAGTTGGGCCTCAGCCCGTCGGCGGCGCGCCCCGCACCGGGTCGCCGTCCGCGCTGGACGGGCTCGCCGCCCGCTTCCCGGCGGCGGCCGAACTCGGCGCCCTGCTGCGCGACACGGCGGACACGGCGGCGGAAGTGATCGCCGCGAGCGGTCGCCACCACCCCCCGGCCCCGGCCGCCCTCCCGCCCGTCACCAGCCCCGCGACCGCCGGCCCGCCCACGGCCCCGGCCACTCCCACCGCCCGGCGCACCACGGTCCGCGTCTCCCCCGAGACCATGCCCTACCTCCTGGACCACTGCTTCTTCCCGCAGCGGGCCGACTGGCCCGAGGTGGAGGACCGTTGGCCGGTCGTGCCGGCCACGACGATCGTGCGGCACCTGATGGACGCGGCCGAGGAAGCCGCCCCGGGGAAGCGGGCGGTGGCGGTGCACGGGGCACGGTTCGAGCGCTGGCTGACGGCCACGCCGGCGGTCGACATTCCGGTCACGGCGACGCCCGTCGGCGCGGACCGGTTCGCCGTCTCCTTCGGCCCGCAGGCCCGCGGTGTCGTGGAACTCGCCGCCCACTACCCGTCGGCGCGTCCCGCCCGCCGTACGGACCCCGGCACGGAACGCACCCCCGACCACACCGCGTCCCACCTCTACGACGAGCGCTGGATGTTCCACGGACCGGCGTTCCAGGGCATCACGGAACTCACCGCGATCGGCGGACACCATGTGCGGGGCGTGATCACCACACCCCCGGCCCCCGGCGCGCTGCTCGACAACGTCGGTCAGCTGCTCGGCTACTGGATCATGTCGAGCCGCACCGAACGCACCGTCGTCTTCCCCGTCCAGATGAACGAGATGCGCTTCTACGGCCCCCACCCGCCCCCCGGTACGGAGGTGGAGTGCCTGGTGCGGATCACCTCCCTCACCGACACCCTGCTGGAGGCCGACGCGCAGCTCACCGTGGCGGGCGAGGTGTGGGCGGAGCTGACCGGCTGGCAGGACCGGCGGTTCGACAACGACCCGCAGACCCGGCCGGTGGAGCGGTTCCCCGACCGCAACACCCTCTCCGAGAGCCGTCCCGGCGGCCGGACCATGGTCCACGAGCGCTGGCCCGACCTCGCCTCCCGCGAGCTGATCATGCGCAACTCGTTGAGCCGCGAGGAGCGTTCGGAGTACGCCGGCCATCCCCCGCGCGGTCGCAGGCAGTGGCTGCTGGGCCGGATCGCCGTCAAGGACGCGGTGCGGCGGTGGCTCTGGGACCACGGGGAGGGCCCGGTCTTCCCGGCCGAGATCCGCGTCCGCAACGACGAGACCGGCCGCCCGTATGTGAGCGGACTGCACGGCCGGATCCTCCCCCAGCTGGACGTCTCGCTGGCCCACAGCGGGGAGACGGGGGTGGCGATCGCAGGGGCGCACCGGCCGGGACCCGGTCCCGGGATCGACATCGAGGAGGTCGTCGAGCGCGACGCGTCGACGCTCGCCACCGCGCTCGGCGAGGATGAACTCGCCCTGCTGCGGGCCCGGATCGCCGCCACCGGCGAGTCCGAGGCGCTGTGGTTCACCCGCTTCTGGGCCGCCAAGGAGGCGGTCGCCAAGGCCGAGGGCACCGGCTTCCGGGGCCGCCCTCGCGACTTCACCGTCCTCGAAGCAGCCGACGGGCGCGAGCTGTTGGTCTCGGGACGCCTGGAACGCGCCTACCCGGTGCACTGCGAGCCGGCCGGCAATCCCCCCGGACTGCCGGACAGGACCTACGTGGTGGCCTGGACGACCGGACCGACACCCGAAGAGGAGTACGCCCGATGAACCCCGACGAGCAGGCCGCCCCCGACGAGTACGCCGTCCTGGCCGACATCACCCGTATGCTCACCGCCCTCCTGGAGGACGAGTACGGCCTGGACGACGCCGAGATCACCATGACGACGACCTTCAACCGCGATCTGGAGCTGGAGAGCATCGACCTGGTGACCCTCGCCGGGCTGTTGCAGGAGCACTACGGCACGAAGGTCAACTTCGCCGAATTCCTGGCCGGGATGGAGTTCGACGAGATCATCGAACTCACCGTCGGCCGGCTGGTCGAGTACGTGGTGCAGAGCCTCAAGGCAGCCGAGGCGGGCTGACCCATGGCGATGGTCGACACCGGTCAACTCCGGCTGCACGTACAGCGGATGGGCCCTCCCGACGGCCGCCCCCCGACGGCCACCGTGGTCCTCGTGCACGGTCTGCTCACCGACAGCCTGGCCAGTTACTACTTCACCCTCGCGCCGCCGTTCGCGCTGGCCGGCCTCGACGTGGTCATGTACGACCTGCGCGGCCACGGCCGCAGCGGACGTCCGGCGGACGGCTACTCCCTCGACGACGGCGTGAACGACCTGGAGGCGCTCCTCGACCGCCTCGGGCTGACCGGCCCGGTCCATCTGGTCGGCAACTCCTACGGCGGCACGGTCGCGTTCGGGTACGCGGCCCGGCATCCGGAACGCGCGGCGAGTCTCTCCCTGATCGAGTCGGAACCGGCGACCGCGGCCTGGGCGCCGAAACTCGGCGGCATCCTGCGCCGGGTCGTGCACGAACTCGCGCACAACGAGTCCGACGCGCTCGCCTGGATCAGTGCCAACCGCAGCCACAACACGGCCCGGTTGGCACGGGGCGCGGCCCGGCTGGCCCGGGAGACCACCCTGGCCCAGGACATCCCGGCCAGCCGCGTGCTGACGGACACTCAGATCGCTGCCGTACGCTGTCCGGTGCTCGGTGTCTACGGCGGTGACTCCGAACTGGCCCTGCTGGCACCGTGGTTGGAGTCGGTGCTGCCCGACTGCCGGACGGTCGTGGTCCCGGGGCACGAGCACTCGGTACTGGTGGAGGCGGCGGGCGTGGTCGGCGGCCATGTGCTGTCGCTGATCCAGGGGGCGAGCGCGGCCCACCGGGCCGGGGCGGCGGTCCGGTGAGCCGGTTCCTGTTCGTGGTGCCGCCGTTGGTCGGCCACATCAACCCGGCGGCCGGGGTGGCGTCCGAACTGGCTGCCCGCGGCCACGAGATGGCGTGGGCGTGCGCCGATCCCGCACTCGTACGGCGGCTCGCGGGCGCCACGGCGACCGTGTTCCCGTGCGCCGGACCGGTGCCGGGCGAGGGCGACGGCGTACGTCCGGCGGAGATCCGCGGCCCGGAGGCGCTGAAGTTCCTGTGGGAGCACTTCCTGGTGCCGCTCGCCGAGGAGATGGCGCCGGGCGTCGCCGCGGCCGTGGCGGAGTTCCGCCCCGACACCGTCGTGGCCGACCAACAGGCCCTGGCCGGCGGGCTGGTGGCGGAGCGGCTGGGCCTGCCGTGGGCGACCTCGGCCACCACCTCGGCCGAGTTCACCGACGTACTGGCGGGCATGCCCAAGGTCGCGCGCTGGCTGGACGGACTGCTGGAGGGATTGCGGGTCCGCGTCGGCGCCCCGCCGGACGGCCCGGACCCCCGCTTCTCGCCCCGCCTGGTGCTGGCGTTCAGCGCCCCGGAACTCGTCGGCCCCGACGCCCGCGGGGACGACCGGATCCGCTGGGTCGGCCCGTCGATCGCCGCCCGCCCGGCGGTACCGGACTTCCCCTGGGAGTGGCTGGACCCGGCCCGTGCCAAGGTCCTGGTCAGCCTGGGCACCGCCAACCCGGACGTGGGCGCCCGCTTCCTCACCGAGTGCGTGACCGCGCTGCGCGACCGAACCGACCGCGTCCAAGCGGTGATCGCCGACCCCGGAGGCGCGCTGAACACCCCCGGCGCACCCGACAAGGACCTGCTGGTCCTGCCGTCGGTCCCCCAACTCCCGCTCCTGGAAAGGGTCGACGCGGTCGTCTGCCACGCCGGGCACAACACGGTCTGCGAGGCCCTCTGGCACGGCGTCCCCCTGGTCGTCGCCCCGATCCGCGACGACCAGCCCGTGGTGGCCGCGCAGGTCACCGGCGCCGGCGCGGGCGTCCGGGTCCGCTTCGGCCGGGTCACCGCTCCCCGACTGGGCGCGGCCCTGGACGCCGTACTCCACGAACCCGGCTACCGGACCGCCGCCGGCCGGATCCGCACGGCGTTCCGCGCGGCCGGCGGCACCCGCGCGGCGGCGGACCATCTGGAACGACTGGCGACCGGCGCGTCCCCCGAGGAGGACCAGTGAGCAGCGAGCCCGAGACCGTGCCCCCGAACCGCACCGAGCGCGTGGCCGCGGTGCGCCCCGCCTACCAGGCCGATCTGGCCGAGGGGCTGGACCGCTTCTTCGAACCCCGGCGCACCACCTGCCCCTGGTGCGGATCGCCCCGGCTGACCACCCGGCTGCGCACCGAGGACCTCATCCAGCACAAGCCCGGCACCTTCGTCCTGGACCGCTGCGCCGCGTGCCGGCACACCTTCCAGAACCCCCGACTCAGCCCGGCCGGGCTGGAGTTCTACTACCGGGACTTCTACGACGGCTTGGGCGAGAAGCAGTTGGGCAACACCTTCGCGGCCCGCACGAAGATGTACGAGCAGCGCGCCCGGTCGCTGGTGCCCTTCTCGCCGGCTCCCGCGAACTGGCTGGACGTCGGCACCGGTCACGGCCACTTCTGCGCCGCCGCCCGCACGGTCTACGCGGAGACGGTGTTCGACGGGCTCGACTTCACCGACGGCGCCGAACTCGCCGAGAAGGCGGGGCGGGTGGAGCGCGGCTACCGGGGCAGCTTCCCCGAACTCGCCCCCGGCTTCGAGGGCCACTACGACGTGGTGAGCATGTTCCACTACCTGGAACACAGCACGGAACCGGACCGCGAACTGGCGGCGGCACGCCGGGCGATCCGCCCCGGGGGCCATCTGCTGATCGAGGTGCCCGACCCCGACAGCCGCTACGCCCGTCTCCTCGGCCGCTGGTGGCTGCCCTGGCTCCAGCCGCAGCATCTGCACTTCGTGCCGGTGGCGAACCTGCGCGGCCGGCTCACCGAGCTGGGCTTCACGGTCGTGGCCGAGCAGCACGCGGAACCGCACGACCCGGTCGACCTGCTCGCCGGAGTCTGGCTGGCGCTGGACGCGACCGCTCCGCGCGACGACCTCCCCTGGCTGCCGAACCCGCCGACCGCCCTCGCCCGCGCGCTCCGCGCCGCGGTCCTGATCGCCGGCATCCCGGCGCTGCTCCTGGCCACCCTCCTGGACCGCCTCGGCGTCAAGCCGCTCTCGCACCGGCTGGGAGTGTCGAACGCCTACCGTCTGGTGGCCCGGCGCGACTGAACCGCCGAGAGAGCGGCCGGAGGGCGTCGCCCGGCGGGGCCGCGTCGACGAGGAGCCGGTTCGGGTCGTGGCTCGCCGCCGACCATGGCGGCCACGAGCAAGCAGCCGCGCGAGTACGGCGGTACGGCGCCCGCCCGGGTCGCCGGTCCGCCCACGCCCCGTCGACTCCAGGACACCGCGGCGTCACACCGGCGGGGAACGTATCCGGCGTCCCCTCCTGCTCCCGCTTCGCCTCGCACACGTCCGCCCCGGTCCCCAGGGGCGTGACGCGGAAGGACGGCGTGCGCCGTGTCCCTGCTCCCGCTCGACGACGTCCCGGCCCCCGCCTCCCCCCGTTCCCCGCTCCGCTCGCCCGGCGCCGCCCGGCTCGTCACCCGGGTCCTGACGCTGCTGCCGCTCCTGCTGGTCGCGGTGTGGACGGCGGTCGACCGGCGAGCGGTGTGGGACGGTGCCGCCCGGCTCGCCACCGCCGACCCCCGGTGGCTGCTGTCGGCCGCGCTCTGCACCGCCCTGGGCTGGGTGGCCGCCGCCTGCGTCCGGCAGGGCGCGCTGCCCGAGCGGCTGCCGTTCGGACCGCTGCTCGCGTCGCAGTTCGCCGCCGGCGCCGCCAACCACGCGCTGCCGGCCGGCCTCGGCGCGCACGCCGTCACCCTGCGCTTCCTCCAGAGCCGCGGCATTCCCCCGGCCAGGGCCACGGCGTCCCTCGCCCTGTACTCGCTGGTCAAGCCGCTGGCGAAGACCCTGGTGCTCGTCGTCACCGTGCTGGCCTGCCCGGACCTGCCGCCCCTCGGCCGCCTCCTCCCGGACGGCTGGACCCTGCTGCTGGCCGTCGCCGGGTCGGCGACCGCCCTCGCCACGGCCGCCCTGCTGCTGACGTTCGTACGGTCGCTGCGCCGTCCGGCGTCCGACCTCGTCCGCACCGCCCTCATTGACGCCCGGCTGCTGCACACCCGTCCCGCCCGCGTCCTGGCCCTCTGGGGCGGCGCGGCAGCCATGCCGGTGCTCCAGGCGACCGTGATCGCCTCGGTCGGGGCCGCGCTCGGCCTGCCGCTGTCGTGGGCACAGGTGGTGCTGGCCTTCCTGGCGGCCGGCACGGTGGCCGGCGCCGTACCCGCCCCCGGCGGCATCGGCCCGGTGGACGCGGCGCTGGTCGTCACCCTGGTCGGCTTCGGCGCCCCGATGGACATCTCCACCGCGACGGTCATCGGCTACCGGGTCATCGCGGTCTGGGTCCCCCTGCTCCCGGGCGCGCTCGTGCTCTCCGCGCTCGCCCACCGTGGGGTCCTCTGAGCGACGGACGCCGTCCCCCGCCCTCCGCGAGGGCCGCTTGACGTGCGGCGGACCCGGGCTCAGGGTGGGCAGCACCGGGCTGGATCATCGGCGGCCCCCGGACACCGGGACGCACAGGGCCTGCGAGAATTCCGTCCGGTGTCCCTCGGAACGACCGGAACGGATCAGCCCACGTGAATGACACAGAGACCGGCAGTCGTGGAGGGGCCGCGGCGCCGGCCCCGGACCCCGACCTCGCCGAGCGAATACGGCGGCACCGGCGCCACACCCTGGAACTGCTCACCGTCTGTGCCGTCGGCCTCGTCCCCTGGACGATCCTGCTCGGGCTCTCGCTGCCCTCCGGGTACAAGGTGCACCACTGGCGTCTGACCTGGGTCGGGTTCGACGCCCTGCTCGTCGTCGCGATGGCGTCCACCGCGATCCTCGGCCGGCTGCGTCACCGCGCCGTCATCGTGGCCGCGCTCGCCACGGCCACCCTGCTGATCTGCGACGCCTGGTTCGACATCTCGCTCGCCTTCGGCACCTCGGAGGTCTGGTCGGCGGTGGCCCTGGCGGTCTTCGCCGAACTGCCCCTGGCCGGTTATCTGATCCGCCGCGTGACCGGGATGATCTCCCTCGCGCAGTGGCCCGCCCCCGCCGCGGCTCCCCTTCTCAAGCCCGCAGATACGCCAGGACCGCCAGCACCCGACGGTGCGTCGCCTCCGCCGGTGGCAGGTCCAGCTTCATGAGGATGGCGCCGATGTGCTTGCCGACGGCGGCCTCGGACACCACCAGCGCCTTGGCGATCGCGCCGTTGGACCGGCCCTCCGCGACCAGGGCCAGCACCTCGCGCTCGCGCGGGCTGAGCCGCTCCAGCGGATCGCGGCGCCTGCGCAGCAACTGCCGTACGACTTCGGGGTCCACGACCGTGCCGCCGGCCGCGACCTCGGCGAGCGCGTCCACGAACTGCTCGACCTGGCCGACCCGGTCCTTGAGCAGATAGCCGACGCCCGTTCCGTCACCGGAGTCCAACAGGTCGGCTGCGTAGGCGCGTTGGACGTACTGACTGAGGACGAGCACCGGCAGCGCCGGGTGTTGGGCGCGCAGTCGCACGGCCGCGTGCAGGCCCTCGTCCTGGAAGCCGGGGGGCATGCGTACGTCCGTCACCACGATGTCGGGCCGGTGCTCGGCGACGGCGGCGAGCAGCGCCACGGCGTCGCCGACGGCCGCGGCCACCTCGTGCCCGCAGCGGGTGAGCAGACCGATGAGCCCGTCCCGCAGCAGGACGCTGTCCTCGGCCAGGACTACCCGCAGGGAGCGGTCGGCTCGCAGGGTTCGCAAGGGATCTCCACACGCAACAGGGTCGGTCCGCCCGGCGGGCTGGACAGGGCGAGTCTGCCATTCAGGACCGAGATCCGGTCGGCGAGACCGGTCAGTCCGGTACCGGCGCCGGCGTCCGCGCCGCCGTGTCCGTCGTCACGGATCTCCAGCGACAGCCGCGCGCCGCTGTGTCCGCCGGTCACCCGCGCGCGGCCGGCGCCGCTGTGCCGGGCGACGTTGGCCAGGGCCTCGCAGACGACGAAGTAGGCGGCGGACTCGACGGCCGGCGGCAGTCGGCCGGGCAGGTGGAGGTCGACGTCGACGGGGACCGTGCTGCGGTCGGCGGCGTCGGCGACGGCGGCCGCCAGACCGTAGTCGGTGAGAACCTTGGGGTGGATACCGTGGACGAGTTCGCGCAGTTCGGCGAGGGCCTTGCCCGCTTCCGCGTGGGCGGTGGCGAGTTGGCCGGCGAGCGGCCCCGGCGGCGCGTCGAGGCGGGCCAGGCCGAGGGTCATCGTCAGCGCGACGAGGCGCTGTTGGGCACCGTCGTGCAGATCCCGCTCGATCCGGCGCCGCTCCGCCTCGAAGGCGTCGACCAACCGGACCCTGGACCGGGTCAGTTCGACGATCCGTACACCCAACTCCGCGTCGTGCGGGGCGATCAGGAGCCGGGTCAGTCCGGCCGCGGCACCGGCCGCGACCCCGAGGACGTACGCTCCGGCGGCCAGCAGGAGCACGCCGAGGAGGGCGACGCCGACGGCGGTCGGCCACTCCGAGACCGTCCAGTGCTTGAGCACCTTCGTTCCCCGGCCGTCGCCCGCGGTGGCCAGCAGCAGCGGGGTCAGCGTCAACGCCAGCGGCACGGCGAGGGCGACGGTGACCACCAGTGCCTCGGCGGGCCACAACAGCCCGGCGAAGAGCAGCGCGTGGCCGAACTCCCGCCAGGTGAGCCGTTCCCGCAGCCGGGTGGTGTACCAGCTCCACGGTCCCGCCGCCGGAGGTGTCCGGTGCGGCGGGCGGGGAGCCGGTGCGTGGTCGACCAACCGCAGCCTGCGGCGTTCGGCCGAGGCCACCGGCCGGCCGACGAGAGGGGTGACGGCGAGCGGCACCACCCCGACCAGCGCGAGCGTGAGGACGCCGCCGACCGCCACCAGGAACACCAGCGCCACCAGCACGCCGACGCCCGCGACCACGCCCGTCGCCAGGTAGGCGACGGCACGCCAGGGCCACGGCGACAGCAGATAGCCCGGCCGGGACATGGCCTGCCACAGGTTTCGGGGACGCATGGGCTCACCGTAGAAGGCGGGTCGGCCGCGCCGCCATCGGTCCAGCGGGGGTAGGGAAGGTAGGCCCAGCCCTACCCCAGGTCTCCGTTCCGCCGCACTGCGCGCGAGGGCCGGCACACGGTTTCGTGGAGTCGCCGGCGCCGCCGGTGGAACGGCAGCGAACGAGCGGGACTTGGGGAGAAATGACCGACTACGCGATCCAACTACGGGCGGTGAGCCGCGTGTTCGGGGCGCACGGCGCCCGGGTGACCGCCCTCGACCGGGTCTCGCTGGGCTTTCGGCGCGGCACGTTCACCGCCGTGATGGGGCCCTCCGGGTCGGGGAAGTCGACCCTGTTGCAGTGCGCGGCCGGCCTCGACCGGCCCACCGCGGGCTCGGTCACCGTCGGCGGCACCGAACTGACCGGGCTGAGCGAGAGGGGGCTGACGCTGCTGCGGCGGGAGCGCGTCGGGTTCGTGTTCCAGTCGTTCAACCTGCTGCCGTCGCTCACCGCCGAACAGAACGTCGCCCTGCCGCTGCGCCTGGCCGGCCGGCGCCCGCCGAAGGACGGGGTCCGCGAGGTGCTGCGTCAGGTCGGGCTCGGCGACCGGGCGGCGCACCGCCCCGCCGAGCTCTCCGGCGGCCAGCAGCAGCGCGTCGCACTGGCCCGCGCCCTGATCACCCGCCCGGAGGTGCTCTTCGGCGACGAGCCGACCGGCGCGCTCGACTCGCGGACCGGCCACGAGGTGCTGTCCCTGCTGCGCGCCATGGCCGACACGGAGGGCCGCACAATCGTCATGGTCACCCACGACCCGGTGGCCGCCGCCCGCGCGGACCGGGTCGTCTTCCTGGTCGACGGGCGGGTCAGCGGTGAGCTGGCGGGCGCCACGGCGGCCGGCATCGCCACCCGGCTGACCGAGCTGGAGGCCGTGCCGTGCTGAGCGTCACCTTCCTTACGCTGCGCGCCCGTTGGGCCACCTTCGTGGGCAGTTTCGTCGCGCTCTCGCTCGGCGTGGCGCTGATCGCCGTCATGGGACTCGCCCTGGCGTCGTCGCTGGACGCGCCCGAGCGGCGGCCCGAACGGTTCGCCGCCGCCCCCGTCGTGGTGCAGGGCCGGGACACCGTGCGGGTCGCCACCCCGCACGGCGTCCGCAGCGCGCGGCTGGCCCGGCCGAACCCCGTACCGGCGAGGACCCTCGCCGCGCTGAGACGGCTCGGCACCGTGACCGAGGACCGCTCCTTCGCCGTCCGGGCGAAGGGCGCGCCCGCGGACCTGGTGGGCCACCCATGGCCGACCGCCGCCTTCGCGCCGTACCGGCTCGACGCCGGCCGAGCGCCCGAGACGGCCGGCGAGGTGGTCATCAGCGGCGACTGGGCTGCCGTAGGAGCGGAGTTGCGCACCGGGTCCGGCACCGTGACGGTGGTCGGCACCGTGCGCGGGCTCGGCTTCGAGAACGCCGTCTTCTACACCGCCGAACGCGCGGCCCGACTCGCCCCGGACAGTACCCAGTTGGTGGTGGCGGCCGATGCCTCGGCGGTACTGGGGGCGGTGGCGGGCACTCCCGGCGTCGGCGTGCTCACCGGGCCGGCGCGGCGGCTCGCGGACGCCGATCCCGACCGGGACCGGGAGGCGCTCGTCGCGATGAACGCGATGTTCGGCACGGCCGGCGGGATCAGCGGCTTCGTGTCGGTGTTCGTGGTGGCGTCCACGTTCGCCTTCGCCGTCGCCCAACGGCGCCGGGAGTTCGGCCTGTTGCGCACCACGGGCGCCACCCCGGGACAGCTGCGCCGGACGGTCCTCGCCGAGGCACTGGCCGTCGGCGTGCTCGCCTCGGCGACGGGCTGCGTGCTCGGCGCGTACGCGGCGCCCCGCCTGGCCCGCCGGGTCGTCCAGGACGGTCTCGCGCCGGACTGGTTCAGCATCGGCGAGCACCTCTGGCCGTATCACGTGGCCTTCTGGAGCGGGCTGTCGGTGGCGCTGTGCGGTGCGGTGGCCGCCTCCTGGCGGGCCGGGAGGACCGCTCCCACGCAGGCGCTGCGCGACGCGTCCGTGGACAACGAGTCGATGACGCGCGGCCGTTGGCTGCTGGGCGGGGCGCTCCTCCTCACCGCCCTCCTGACCCTCGTCCTGACGCTGGTCTCCGCGCCGGGCGACCTGCTGCACCGCAAGACGTACATCGCGCGCCCCATGCTGCTGATCACGGCGGTCGCGCTGCTGACGCCGCTGCTGGTGCGCCCGCTGTGCCGGACGCTCGCCTGGCTGCCCGCCCGGCTGCCCGGGGCGTACGGCGTGGTGGTGGGCGAGAACGCGACCGCCGCGGTCCGCCGTACCGCCGCCGTCGCCGCCCCCGTGCTGGTCACGGTCGCCCTCGCGGGATCGCTGCTCGGCGCGACCGCGACCCTGCGCGAGGCCGACGCCGCCCAGCTGCGGGCGCGGACCCGGGCCGACTTCGTCGTCTCACCGGCCGGCGGCGCGGGCTTCGACCGGGCGACCGTCGAGCGGCTGCGGGCGGTGCCCGGCGCCGAGGTCTCCGCCACCTCGTCGAGCGCCGTCTACGTCCTGGAGGACGGGGTGGCCCTCGTCAGGTCCGAGGCCCGCGCGGCCGTGCCGGGACCGCTCGCCGCCACGGTACGGCTGCCGGTCACCGCCGGCCGGGTCGCCGGTCTCGACGACGACTCGATCATCGTCAACGAGGAGTGGGCGCGGCACACCGTGGGAGAGCGGGTGAGCGTGTGGCTCGGCGACGGCACCCGCACGTCGCTGCGGATCGCGGCGGTGATGTCCGCCGGTACGGGCGACAACGGCGTCTACGTCACCCCGGCCAACGCTCCGCGCGCGCCCGTCGACCGGATCGACGTGAAGGTCGCGAGCGGCGCCCGACCGGCGCTCGTACAAAGGGAGTTGGCCAAGGCGCTGGCCGCGTCCGGCGGGCAGGTGCGGACCAAGTCCCAGTGGCTGCGCGCCAGTCGGCGCGGGTCCGACGCCACGACCCGGACCGGCCTCCTGCTGGTCCTCGGCATCGCCCTCCTCTACACCGGTGTCTCCCTCGCCAACACCCTGGTGATGTCGGCCTCCGACCGGGTGCGGGAGCAGGCGGCGCTGCGGCTGGCCGGGGCCACCACCGGGCAGGTGCTCCGCCTGGTCGCCGCCGAGGCGCTGCTGGTCGTGGCGGTCGGCGGGGTGCTGGGGCTGCTGGCGACCGTCCTCGACCTGCTCGGCATGCGGGCCGCCCTGGCGCTGCTCTCGGTGGGCGGCCCGCTGGTCGTCCCATGGGCCGCGGTCGGCTCGGCGACGGGCGCCTGCGCGATCCTCGCCGTGGTCTCCGCGGTGCTCCCGGCCGCGCTGTCACTGCGGCGCGGGGTCGTGGCACTGGCCGGCGTACGGGAGTGACCCCGACGCCGGCCGGGGTGGACGGACGGGCCGGTCGCCCGTCCGTCCACCGGCGACGACGACCGCGCCGATCGCTACTGCCCTCTCCGGTCAGCCCTCTTGCGGCGTCAGCCGCAGCGAGATGCTGTTGATGCAGTACCGCTGGTCCGTGGGAGTGGCGTAGCCCTCCCCCTCGAAGACATGGCCGAGGTGCGAGCCGCAGCGGGCGCAGCGCACCTCCGTCCGGACCATTCCGTGCGAACGGTCCTGGATCAGTTCGACCGCGTCGGTGTCCTTCGGGTCGTAGAAGGACGGCCAGCCGCAGTGCGACTCGAACTTCTCGGTGGAGGTGAAGAGTTCGGCTCCGCAGGCGCGGCAGGAGTAGACGCCCTCGGTCTTGGTGTCGGTGTACTCACCGGTGAAGGCGGGTTCGGTGCCGGCCCGGCGCAGCACCGTGTACTCGGCCGGGGTCAGCTCCGTGCGCCACTGCTCGTCCGGCTTCTCGACGTCGTACGACATGAGCCTCAACCCCTCGCTTCGATCACTTCGACAGACGGTCCAGGATCCGCGGGCCGAGGTCTGTCACATCGCCCGCTCCCATGGTGAGAACGAGATCACCGGGCCTGGCCATTCCCGCGACGGCCTCGGGCACGTCCGCCTTGTCGTGGACCGGTGTCACGTCCGCGCCCGCCACCCGTGCGGCCTGGATGATCAGGTCGCTGGTGACCCCGGGGATCGGGTCCTCGCGGGCCGGGTAGATGTCCAGGACCAGCGAGGCGTCCGCCAGGGCGAGGGACTGGCCCATCTCCTTGGCGAGTTCCTGGGTGCGGGAGAAGAGGTGGGGCTGGAAGACGACGAGCAGCCGCGCGGAGTCGGCCGCCGCGCGCATCGCCTCCAGGTCGGCGGTCATCTCCGTGGGGTGGTGGGCGTAGGAGTCGATCACCTGGACGCCCGCCGCCTCGCCCTTGAGCTGGAGGCGCCGCTTCACGCCGGTGTACGCGGCGAGCGCGGGGGCGAGTTCGGCGGCCGGGAGGCCGAGCGCGACACCGGCGGCGAGGGCCGCGACCGCGTTGTGCGCGTAGTGCCGGCCGGGGACGGAGACGGTGAAGGTGAGTTCCTCGGCGTCCAGCAGGACCCTCACCTCACTCTTGAGGCCCTGGGCGGTCACGGAGAGAACCCGTGCGTCGGCGTCCTCGGACTCGCCGTACGTCACCGTCCGCACCGAGTCGGGCAGCCGCCGGGCCAGCTCCCGGGCGCCCTCGTTGTCGGCGTTGATCACCAGGGTGCCGCCCGGCACGATCCGGCCCGCGAACGTCTCGAAGGACTCGTAGATCTCGTCCATGGAGGCGTAGTTGGCGTGGTGGTCCAGCTCCACGTTGAGGACGATCGCGACCTCGGGGGCGTACTTGTGGAAGCTGCGGTCCGACTCGTCCGCCTCGGCGACGAAGATCTCGCCGTCGCCGTGCAGCGCGTTGGAGCCGGGGACGTCCAGGTCCCCGCCGATCGCGTACGACGGCCGCAGACCCAGCTCGGTCAGCGACACGGCGAGCATCGACGTCGTGGTCGTCTTGCCGTGCGTGCCGGCCACGGCGATCGGGCGCAGCCCGTCCATCAGGCGGGCGAGGGCGTCCGAGCGGTGGACCACGGGGATGCCCAGTTCGGCCGCGCGGGCGAGTTCCGGATTGTCCTGGCGGATCGCCGACGACACGACCACACAGGTGGCGTCGGTGGCGAGGTGGCCGGCCGCGTGCCCGATGTGGACGGTGGCGCCGAGGCCACGGAGGGCGTCGGCGGTCGCCGAGTCCTTGGCGTCGCTGCCCGCCACCCGCGCCCCGCGCTGGGCGAGGATCTTGGCGATGCCCGACATTCCGGCCCCGCCGATGCCGATGAAGTGCGGTCGGTCCATGGCGGCGGGAAGGCCGGGTGCCATGTGTGTCTCCCTGTGCGTACTGGTACGGCGGACGTTCGGCGCCAGCCTATGCGGTGCGGGGGGGCCGCCTCGCGTAGGGGGCGCCGGACCGTACCGGCCGGGCGGCCGAGCACGGCGGGGCGGGCCGGTGGGCGGCCTGCGGCGTGGCCGCGGCGGGCTCCGGGCCGGCAGGCGCGCGCGGGCGGCCCGCACGCTCGCCGGCGCGCGGGCCGCCCGCGGCGCTCACGCCTTGCTGTGCGAGAACAGCTTCAGCACCGGTACGCCGACCTTGTGCCGCGCCCGGGAGGCCCAGTCGCGGTGGAAGAACTCCTCCACGTAGTGGGGGTCGGTGAGCACGATGACCTCGTCGGCGTGGACCTCGTCGACCACTGCTCTGAGCGCGTCCAGCGGATGGTCCTCGACGATCAGGCCCTCCGCCGCGCTGCCCGCCGCGCGCAGGGCGGCCAGGGACACCTCCAAGGCGCGCGCGCCGAGAGCGGCGGCGTCCTCGCCCTCGGGGGTCTCCCGCTCGTGCGCCGCCTCGTCCAGTTCGCCCAGCGCCACGTCGTCGATGGCCCGCAGCAGCCGGTCGGCCTGGTCGCCGCGGGGTTGGAGCAGCACATGGAAGGTGACCGGCTCGTCCCCGTGCAAGGTGGTGACGAACTCCACGTCGGCGGACGTGAGGGCCTTCTCGATCATCAGTACGCTTGTGAACACCAGGCGCCCCTTCTCCTTCGAGGACCCGTGGGCCCGCTCTCCCGCGCGGACCGCGACCGGCCCTGCGGAAACCATCCTGCCCCGTGATCCGACGGGTACTGCCGGATTCAGTGTGCCCGTCGCGCGCTGAGCGGAACGGACGCTTCCGCCGTTCCCGGGGCCGTTCTCAGGACCGGCGGTACCGCCCGAACAGGAACCCGGCCTCTTCCAGCAGGGACACCAGTTCGAAGCGGAGCGGAACGGTGATCGCGGGCCCGCCCGCGATCCGCTGCGCGCCCCCCGCCGTGAGCGTCGGCGACAGCGCCAGACAGAGCTCGTCGAGCACCCCGGCGGCGATCAGCTGGCCGAGCAGCCGGGGGCCGCCCTCGGTCAGCAGCCGGGTGTGTCCCAGCTCCGCCAGAGCGCGGACCGCGCGGGCGGGATCGACGCCGGTGCCGTCACCCGCGATCACCACCCGGGCACCGCTCTTCTCGGCCGCCGCGATCCGCTCCGGAGGGGCCAGGGCACCCGTCAGGACGAGGGTGGGCACCTCGGGCGAGGTGAAGAGGGGCAGCGTGAAGTCCAGATCGAGACTGGCGGTGACGATCGCGATCGCCGGGACGGTCCCCTGTCCGGCCGCCTGCCGTGCCGCCGCGAACTCCGCACGCGCGCGTGCCGGGCGGTAACCCTCCTGGCGTACCGTTTCCGCGCCGACCAGCACGACGTCCGCCAACGCTCTGAGGGTGCCGAAGATCCGCATGTCGGCGGGGCCGGAGAGGGGCTGCGAGCGCCCCTCGTGCTGGCCCGCGCCGTCGAGCGAGGACACCATGTTGGCGCGCAGCCAGGGCCCGGCGCCCGCGGGGTAGGCGTACGCCGCCGCCAGCTCCGCGAGAGCCCACTCCCGGTCCGCCGCACGCGCGTCAGGAGCCTCACCGGAGGCGGGAAGTGCTGTTTCGTCGGTCACAGGGAACAGGCGTCGCATGCCGTGCAGTGTGGCACGGCATGCGCCCCCGCCGGCCGGTCCGGACGGGGGCGCGCGCTCCGGCACGCGCACCTCGACGCCCCGCCGCTCGCCCGTCGCGGACCGCCCCCGCGCAGGTGAGAGCCCTCGCCGCGGTGCGCGCGGCGCCGGCCGCCGCCGTCCCGGCGCGCACGGCCCCCCGGCCCCGAGCGCGGGCCGCCGCCCGCCCTGGCACCCGCCGGGGCCGCCCGCCCCGGCCCGGCCGTCCCCCGCGGACAGGCCCTAGAGTGGGTGACCGTGTCGTCCTCCACCGCAGCCTCCGGGATCAGCCAGATAGCAGACGCGGCCCCGCTGTCCCTGTGCGCCCGTGAGCCGTACGTCCCCGCGGACCGGCTGGTCGCCGAGATGGTGCCGCCGCCGCGCTTCGACTCCGTGCGCTTCGCCACGTACCTCCCGGACTCCGGCCGGCCCAGCCAGACCGAGGCGGTCGGCGTCCTGGAGCGCTTCGCGGCCGGACTCGGCGGGGCGCACCCGGCGGGCGGCGCCAAACGCGGCTTCCTGGGCTTCGGCAGGGCCAGGGCACCGAAGACCCCGGCCGGCCCGCGGGGCGTCTACCTGGACGGCGGCTACGGCGTCGGCAAGACCCACCTGCTGGCCTCCCTGTGGCACGCGACCCCGGCCGAGCCGGCGCTCAAGGCGTTCGGCACCTTCGTCGAGCTGACGAACCTGGTCGGCGCCCTCGGCTTCCAGAAGACGGTCCAGACGCTCTCCGGCCACCGGCTGCTCTGCATCGACGAGTTCGAGCTGGACGACCCGGGCGACACGGTCCTGGTCTCGACACTGCTGGGCAAGCTCGTCGACGCGGGCGTGGCGCTCGCCGCCACCTCCAACACCCTGCCGGGCAAGCTCGGCGAGGGCCGGTTCGCGGCGGCCGACTTCCTGCGGGAGATCCAGGGCCTGTCCGCGCACTTCCGCGCGCTGCGCATCGACGGCGACGACTACCGCCACCGCGGCCTGCCCAAGGCACCGGCGCCGCACTCCGAGGAGCAGGTCACCAAGGCCGCCTACGCCGCGCAGGACGCCTCGCTCGACGACTTCGCACTCCTCCTCGACCACCTCGCCCACGTCCACCCCAGCCGCTACGGAGCGCTGACCGACGGCCTCCGCGCGGTCTGCCTCACCGGGGTGCGGCCGGTGCGGGACCAGTCGACCGCCCTCCGGCTCGTCGTCCTCGCGGACCGGCTCTACGACCGTGAGGTGCCGGTGCTGGCCTCGGGGCAGCCCTTCGACCGGCTGTTCAGCGAGGAGATGCTGAACGGCGGTTACCGCAAGAAGTACTTCCGGGCGATATCCCGGCTGACCGCGCTGGCCCGGGACGCCGAGAAACTGGTCGAGAACGCCTAGCCCGCGCCGGTTCGGGGCCCGCTCCCGCTCCCTTCCGGCCGGGCCGTACCGGTAGCCGCCCCCGTGGCCGGTCCTCGCCGGTCGTGGCCGGTCGTGGCCCCGGGACGGTACCGGGCATATCGTGGGAGGAACGGACAGACACACTGCCCGGACCTCTCCGCGAGGGGGCCAGGATGCTCCAGGAACTGCTGGTGGCGGCGGCTGCGGCCGGTTCCGCGGGCGTGGTGTACGTCGCGGCGGCGGCACGGGTCGTCAAGCAGTACGAGCGCGGAGTGGTGTTCCGCCTCGGACGGGCCGTCGGCGAGGTGCGGTCGCCCGGCTTCACGACGGTCGTCCCGTTCGTGGAGAAGCTCCGCAAGGTCAACATGCAGATCGTGACGATGCCGATCCCCGCGCAGGAGGGCATCAC